>NZ_JADBQN010000035.1:27371-47534 GCF_014895915.1 Enterobacter cloacae complex sp. P13B | reverse complement strand
CCATGTCCCCGGACTGTACACCCCCAAAAGGGCGAGGGGGAAGTTATTACCCCTGCTCCCCCATCATCTCCTTCACCAGCTCGACGCAGCGCAGGAAGCGGGTGTCATAATCCGACTCTTCCACATGCACAAACTCAACGTTGTTCTCGTTGAGCATCTCCACCAGCATGGTCTGGAACTCGCGCCTGTCCACCGAGCTGCCCAGGCTGCGCATGCCGTCGGCCACCCACGGGGTGTTGTTTTCCAGCAGGATCACCAGGTCAAAGCGGTATTCGTCAATCAGCGCCTGCACGAACGGGTGCTCGCGCCCCTCGTACTTTTTACAGAACGCCTGCGTGGTGACGAAATCGGTATCAATAAACGCCACTTTGTTAGCGTATTTCACCGCGAAATCAATGTACTGGGCGTGCCCGAGCGCGATTTTATCGTAGTCGGAATACTGCAGTGCCATCTCGTCGCCGCCGAGGTGAGAGAAGACGTAATCGCGTCCATACTCCCACGCGCTGGTGGTGTTGAAGATGTTCGCCAGCTTGTTGACCAGCGTTGATTTACCGCTCGACTCGCCGCCCAGAATAGCCACCGTACGCACGAAGAACGGCTTCACTTCGGTCGGAATATAATCCCAGTAGCGGAACGGGTTCTCGCGGATCTGCGCCCCGCTGATGTTCATAAAGGTGCGTTTCGGGTCGATCAGCACCGTCTCAATGCCCAGATGCTCGCGGAACTGCGGCGCGTCGGACTCTTCAGAAGTGTAGATCCAGTTAGGTGTAATGCCCTTCTCTTCCATAAACGCTTTGATGCCGTTGCTCCACACGTCCCAGCCGTGCGGGTACGGCTCCATGCCCTCTTCATTAAAGGCATGAATGCGAATGTTTTTCTGGTACTTAAAGGTCTGCAGCAGCCAGCGCAGACGGTCAGGCACGGTGGGCTGCTGCGACATGGCGCTGTCTTCAAAGAGCTGGCGATCGCGCGTTTCGTCGTAGCCCATGATGATGTGCAGCTCGTCCACCTGGCTACAGGCGCGCTGGATCAGATAGATATGCCCGGTATGCAGCGGATAAAACTTGCCGAACACCACGCCGATGTTCTTTTGCATTCGCGGGAACTCCAGCCCCAGAAAGCGGTGCAGCGCTTCAAGCTTCTGCGCGCTGGGGCTTTTGATTTTGGCGTTCAGCAACTGGCTCAGGTAGCCTTTGGTCATGCCGCTGGCGTCCGCCACCTGCTGCAGCGTGCAGCCCTTCTGGCGGATCGCGGTCTTGATGTAGTCAAATGATGACATAAATTACGGTGCCTCCTGCAAAATCGAATACGTAATTATAAGTCGTCAAAGACATTTAACGCATCTGCGAGTTTCTTAACGCCAAAGACCTGCATCCCTTCCGGGATTTTTTTCGGTACGTTGGCGGCGGGAACGATCGCCCGACGGAAGCCGTGCTTTGCCGCCTCGGAGATACGCTCCTGGCCGCTGGGCACCGGACGGATTTCCCCGGCCAGACCCACTTCACCGAAGACGACCAGATCCTGCGGCAGCGGTCTGTCGCGCAGGCTGGAGACCATCGCCAGCAGCAACGCCAGGTCTGCGCTGGTCTCAGTGACTTTCACCCCGCCAACCACGTTGACGAACACATCCTGATCCGCCATCTGCAGCCCGCCGTGACGGTGCAGCACCGCCAGCAGGATCGCCAGGCGGTTCTGCTCCAGACCGACCGCCACGCGCCGCGGGTTACCCATCATCGAGTGATCCACCAGCGCCTGAATTTCAACCAGCAGCGGGCGCGTCCCTTCCCACAGCACCATTACCGAACTGCCGGAGGTGATCTCATCGCCGCGGCTCAGGAAGATGGCCGACGGGTTGCTGACCTCGCGCAGCCCCTGCTCGGTCATAGCAAACACGCCCAGTTCGTTCACCGCGCCAAAGCGGTTTTTGTGGCTGCGCAGGGTGCGGAAGCGGGAATCCGCGTCGCCGTCGAGCATCACCGAGCAGTCAATACAGTGTTCGAGCACCTTCGGACCCGCCAGAGAGCCATCTTTGGTCACATGGCCGACCATCACAATCGCCACGCCGCGCGTTTTGGCAAAGCGCGTCAGGTAAGCGGCTGTCTCACGCACCTGCGCCACGCTGCCCGGCGAGGACTGAATGTCCGCCATGTGCATTACCTGGATGGAGTCGATCACCATCAGCTTCGGCTGCTCTTCTTCGGCGATCATGCAGATCTGCTCGATGCTGGTTTCCGACAGCATGTTCAGGTTACCGGTCGGCAAGCCGAGACGGTGAGCGCGCATCGCCACCTGCTGGAGGGATTCTTCACCCGTCACGTACAGGGTTTTCATCTGTTCGGCGAGCTTGCAGAGCGTTTGCAGCAGCAGGGTCGATTTCCCCGCCCCCGGGTTACCGCCGATCAGAATCGCGCTGCCCGGCACCACGCCGCCGCCCAGCACGCGGTCAAACTCTTTGAAGCCGGTGGAAAAGCGCGGCAGCGCTTCCAGGCTGATATCAGAAAGCTTTTGCACCTTCGACACGCCTGCATTGCCCGCATAGCCGCTCAGGCGCTCATTGCGGGCCACGCTCGGCGAAGCCGCCACACCACGCACTTCGGTGATGGTGTTCCAGGCATGACAGGCGCTGCATTGCCCCTGCCAGCGCGGATAATCCGCACCACATTCATTACAGACAAATGCGCGTTTTGGAGCTTTCGCCACGGTTTACCTCGTTATTTCTGATTAAGGCTGCCGGAGAGAATGCAGAACACCCCCATCAGGTCAGCGTGACGGATAGTGACTTCCGTCTTTTCATTCACTTTTGGTTTGGCATGGTAGGCAATGCCAAGGCCAGCCACTTTGATCATTGGCAGATCGTTCGCGCCGTCGCCAATGCCGACGGTCTGCTCGACCGGAATCTCATACTTTTCCGCCAGGCGCGTCAGAGTATTGGCTTTGTACTGGGCATCCACGATATCGCCGATCACCTGGCCGGTCAGCTTGCCGTCCATGATTTCCAGCTCGTTAGCGACCACCGTGGTCAGATGCAGTTTCTCGCGTAGATAATCCGCAAAGAAGGTAAAGCCACCGGAGGCGATCGCCACTTTCCAGCCGAGGGACTGGAGCTTCAGCACCAGCTGCGTCAGCCCCGGCATCAGCGGCAGCACGTCGCGCACCTGGCGCAGGATGTTAGCATCGGCCCCTTTCAGGGTCGCCACGCGCTGGCGCAGGCTGGCGGTGAAGTCCAGCTCGCCGCGCATCGCACGCTCGGTGACTTCCGCCACCAGCTCGCCGCTGCCTGCCAGTTTAGCAATCTCGTCAATACATTCGATCTGAATAGCGGTGGAGTCCATGTCCATCACCAGCAGCCCCGGCGTTTTCAGGTGCGGAATTTTGCCGAGAGGCGCTACGTCCAGCCCGGCGTCATGCGCCAGACGCGTGGCGCGCTGCGTCAGGGAACCCGCGAGGCGAATGACCTGGTAATCTTCCACGCACCAGGCGGCAACAATGACCATCGCCGCGCCCAGTTTGGTTTGATACTGGGTCAGGCGTTGCTTATCCAGACCGCGTCCATAGAGGAGCCAGCCGCTACGGCCAGCGTGGTAATCCAGAGGCATCACCTCATCGCCACTTAACGAGAGCGGCAATCCTGGCCATAAAGAGACATCCGTTGGCAGGTCACACCAGGTAATGTTCGGCATTAAAGCTCCTGTAATTTTGTTCGCGCCGGAAGGTTCCAGAGGGAAAATAACGCATGAGGCTACCCTGTAACCATCACTTCTGGCAACATTAAGCCCTAAATTTTCAGCAGGTGGAATATGGCTCGCGCAAAACTGAAATTCCGGCTTCATCGCGCCGTGATTGTCCTGATCTGTCTCGCACTGTTAGTCGCATTGATGCAAGGGGCATCGTGGTTTAGCCAGAATCATCAGCGGCAGCGCAACCCGCAGTTTGAAGAGCTGGCCCGTACCCTGGCGCGTCAGGTGACGCTCAACGTTGCGCCCCTGATGCGCAATGAAACGCCGGACGATAAGCGGATAGGCCAGGTCTTGCGTCAGCTCACGGAAAACAGCCGCATTCTGGATGCGGGCGTGTACGATGAAAAAGGCGACCTGATTGCCCGCGCCGGTGAGCACGTCGACGTGCGCGACAGGCTGGCGCTGGACGGCAAAAAAGCCGGAGGCTATTTCAACCAGCAGATTGTCGAACCCGTTCAGGGTAAAAATGGCCCGCTGGGGTATCTGCGCCTGACGCTGGATACCCACACCCTGCCAACAGAAGCTAAGCAGGTGGATAACACCACCAATATTCTGCGCCTGATGCTGTTACTCTCGCTGGCGATTGGCGTCGTGCTGGCGCGCACGTTGCTTCAGGGCAAGCGTACCCGCTGGCAGCAGTCGCCGTTCCTGCTGACCGCCAGCAGGTCGGTTCCCGAAGACGAAGAGAGCGAGAAGAAGGAATAGTGATAAAGTAGGCGAAAGATATGGAAAAGGAACTCTGCCATGACGACGTTACGCCTGCTTATCTCTGACTCTCACGATCCCTGGTTTAATCTCGCGGTTGAAGAGTGCATCTTCCGCCAGATGCCCGCCACCCAGCGCGTCCTGTTTCTCTGGCGTAACGCCGATACGGTGGTCATCGGCCGCGCGCAAAACCCGTGGAAAGAGTGCAACACCCGGCGTATGGAAGAGGACAACGTCCGTCTCGCACGCAGGAGCAGCGGCGGCGGCGCGGTGTTTCACGATCTGGGCAATACCTGCTTTACCTTTATGGCGGGAAAACCGGAATACGACAAAACTATCTCTACGTCTATTGTGCTCAACGCGCTCAATGCGCTCGGCGTGACGGCTGAAGCCTCGGGGCGGAACGATCTCGTGGTCAAAACGCCCGAGGGCGACCGCAAGATCTCCGGCTCCGCCTACCGCGAAACGATGGATCGCGGGTTCCACCACGGCACCCTGCTGCTGAACGCCGACCTGAGCCGTCTGGCGAACTACCTTAATCCTGATAAGAAAAAGCTCCAGGCTAAGGGCATTACCTCCGTGCGCGGACGCGTGGCGAATCTGGTGGAGCTGCTGCCGGGGATTACGCACGAGCAGATTTGCGACGCGATCCGTGAAGCGTTCTTTGAACATTACGGCGAGCGCGTGGATGCGGAAGTGATTTCGCCGGATAAGACCCCGGATCTGCCCAACTTCGCCGAAACATTTGCACGCCAGAGCAGCTGGGAATGGAACTTCGGCCAGGCCCCGGCGTTTTCACACCTGCTGGACGAACGTTTTACCTGGGGCGGCGTGGAGCTGCACTTTGACGTGGAGAAAGGCCACATTACCCGTACGCAGGTGTTTACGGACAGCCTCAACCCGGCACCGCTGGAAACGCTGGCGGCCCGCTTGCAGGGCTGTTTGTATCGGGCGGATATGCTGCAGCAGGAGTGCGACGCGTTAATGGGGGATTTCCCGGAGCAGGAACAAGAGTTGCGGGACTTATCGGCATGGATTGCGCAGGCCGTACGCTAGTAAAAAAGCCCGCTGGCGCTGCGCTTAGCGGGCCTGGAAAACCGTAGGCCGGGTCAGGCGAAGCCGCCACCCGGCACAACAGCTCTTACTCTTTATCGCCCAGCAGAACGGATTCCAGCGCGATTTTGATCATGTCGTTGAAGGTGGTCTGACGCTCGGCAGCGGTGGTCTGCTCGTGGGTGCGGATGTGGTCAGACACGGTGCAGATGGTCAGCGCTTTCGCACCAAACTCAGCCGCCACGCCGTAGATACCGGCAGCTTCCATTTCCACGCCCAGGATACCGTATTTTTCCATCACGTCGAACATGTCGCCTTCTGGCGAGTAGAACAGATCGGCAGAGAACAGGTTGCCCACGCGCGCGTCAACGCCCAGCGCTTTTGCCGCGTCAACCGCGTTACGCACCATGTCAAAGTCAGCGATTGCCGCAAAGTCATGATCCTTAAAGCGGATGCGGTTAACTTTAGAGTCGGTACATGCGCCCATGCCGATCACCACGTCACGCAGCTTAACGTCCATACGCACCGCACCGCAGGAGCCTACGCGGATGATTTTCTTCACGCCGAAATCGGTGATCAGCTCTTTGGTGTAGATGGAGCAGGACGGGATACCCATGCCGTGGCCCATAACGGAGATTTTGCGGCCTTTATAGGTACCGGTGAAGCCCAGCATGCCGCGAACGTTGTTCACTTCACGCACGTCTTCGAGGAAGGTTTCTGCAATGTGCTTCGCGCGCAGCGGGTCGCCCGGCATCAATACGACGTCAGCGAAATCACCCATTTCTGCATTAATGTGAGGAGTTGCCATCTTCAGTTCCTTTTACATTGTTTATTCTTTTCACCCTCTCCCTGTGGGAGAGGGCCGGGGTGAGGGCATCAGACCGCACCCAACATGATTTAGAACATGGCTTTACCATATTCCATGTCAGACGTACCAAAGTATTTCGCCAGGGTCTGGCCGATGTCCGCGAAGGTTTCACGGTGACCGAGCGAGCCCGGCTTCACTTTCGGGCCGTACACCAGCACCGGAATGTGCTCACGGGTGTGGTCGGTGCCGGTCCAGGTTGGGTCGCAGCCGTGGTCCGCAGTCAGGATCAGAATGTCATCTTCCCCCACCAGCTCCATCAGCTCCGGCAGACGGCGGTCAAACAGCTCCAGGCCCGCAGCATAACCGGCTACATCGCGGCGGTGACCCCAGGAGGAGTCGAAGTCCACGAAGTTGGTGAAGACAATGGTCTTATCGCCTGCTTCTTTCATCTCTTTGATAGTGGCATCGAACAGCGCATCCAGACCGGTCGCTTTCACTTTTTTGGTGATACCGCAGTTGGCGTAGATATCCGCTATTTTGCCCACGGACACCACGTGACCGCCCTTCTCGTCAACCAGCTTCTGCAGCACGGTTGGCGCCGGTGGCTCAACGGCCAGGTCATGACGGTTACCGGTACGCTGAAAGTTACCCGCTTTGTCGCCGATAAACGGACGTGCGATAACGCGGCCAATGTTGTAGCCGCCTTCGGTCAGCTCTTCACGGGCGATTTCGCACAGCTCGTAGAGTTTATCCAGGCCAAACGTCTCTTCGTGGCAGGCAATCTGGAACACGGAGTCAGCAGAGGTGTAGAAAATCGGTTTGCCGGTTTTCATGTGCTCTTCGCCGAGCTGATCCAGAATCACGGTGCCGGAAGAGTGGCAGTTACCGAGGTAGCCCGGCAGGTTGGCACGCTTCACCAGCTTATCGAGCAGCTCCTGCGGGAAGCTGTTCTCGTGATCGGAGAAGTAACCCCAGTCAAACAGCACCGGCACGCCGGCGATTTCCCAGTGACCGGACGGGGTATCTTTCCCGGAAGAGAGCTCGTGTGCCCAGGCGTAGGCGCCCACGACTTCCGCATTGCCGTCCATACCGGCTGCGATTTTACTGGTAGAGCCTTCATGTGCTTTTACCAGCCCGAGGCGGGTGAGATTAGGTAGAGTCAGAGGGCCTTTACGACCGTTGTCCGCTTCGCCTTTTGCACAGGCTTCCGCGATGTGACCCATGGTATCGGAACCCACGTCACCAAAACGTTCTGCATCTTCGGTTGCGCCGATGCCGAATGAGTCCAGCACCATAATAAATGCACGTTTCATAATTGTTCTCCGTACTTAGTGCTTCATAAAAATGCGATCAGATCAGTATACCGCTATTCGGTGATACGACGATAGACCGTCGGTGTGGTTTCCGGTGCTTTATCGTCAAGAGATATTGCCGCTTTCACCGCTTTCGCCGCGTCCTGCCAGCTGGCTTCGTCTTTCGCGTGGATCACCGCCAGCGGACGTTGGCCGTCGACGCTGTCGCCCAGACGGGCCATATCGGTAAAGCCGACGCTGTAATCAATGGTGTCCGATGCCTGACGACGACCGCCACCCATAGATACAACAGCCATGCCAAGCGCGCGGGTGTCCATGGCGGAGACAAAACCTTCGCCATCCGCATAAACAGCTTTGCTGAGCATCGCGGTCGGCAGGTATTTCGCGTAGTTTTCGACGAAATCGGTCGGGCCTTTCTGCGCCGCCACCATGCGGCCAAAGATCTCCGCCGCTTTGCCGTTGTCCAGCACCGCCTGCAGTTTCGCGCGGGCTTCCGCGTCGTCTTTGGCCAGCTTGCCGGAGATGAGCATCTCAACGCACAGCGCCATGGTGACATCGAACAGGCGCGGGTTACGGTATTCGCCTGTGAGGAACTGCACGGCTTCGCGGACTTCAACCGCGTTACCGGCGCTGGAGGCCAGCACCTGGTTCATGTCGGTCAGCAGCGCGGTGGTGCGCACGCCCGCGCCGTTGGAGACGCCAACGATCGCTTCGGCAAGCTGAGCAGAGAGTTCATAGGTCGGCATAAACGCGCCGCTGCCCACCTTCACGTCCATCACCAGCGCGTCCAGCCCTTCCGCCAGTTTTTTGGCGAGGATAGAGGCGGTGATCAGCGGGATGGAGTCTACGGTGGCGGTAATATCGCGCGTCGCGTAAAAACGCTTGTCTGCCGGAGCAAGAGAGCTGGTCTGGCCGATAATCGCCACGCCAACGTCTTTAATAATATCGCGGAAGCGATTGTCATCCGGGAAGATATCGAAGCCCGGAATGGCTTCCAGTTTGTCGAGCGTACCGCCGGTGTGGCCCAGGCCGCGCCCGGAGATCATGGGAACGTAACCGCCGCAGGCTGCCACCATAGGGCCGAGCATCAGGGAGGTCACGTCGCCCACGCCGCCGGTGGAGTGTTTGTCCACAATCGGGCCGTTGAGGTTGAGGCTTTTCCAGTCCAGAACGGTTCCTGAATCTCGCATCGCCATGGTCAGCGACACGCGCTCAGGCATCGACATATCGTGGAAGAAAATGGTCATCGCCAGAGCCGCAATCTGCCCTTCTGAGACGGTGTTGTCACGAATGCCGTTGATGAAGAAGCGAATTTCTTCGTCGCTTAAAGCAAGACCATCACGTTTTTTACGAATAATTTCTTGTGCGAGAAACACGGTAACCCCCATGCGGAATCGGGTGAATGGCGGCGGGTACGCTTACCCGCCCTGCGATCCTGTAGGCCGGATAAGCAAAGCGCCATCCGGCATTGTCTGGCAATCAGTAGCTGCTTGCGCTCTTACCGTCGCCGTGACCCAGCGCCTTCAGCAGGCTTGCCAGCAGGCTGGACGCGCCGAAGCGGTAGTGGCGGGAATCGGCCCAGTCGGCGCCAAACAGCTCGTCAGCGATCGCCAGGAACTGCTGCGCGTCTTCCGCGGTACGTACGCCGCCCGCAGGTTTGAAGCCCACGGTTTTGGACACGCCCATATCGCGGATAACTTCCATCATGATGCGCGCGCTTTCCGGGGTCGCATTGACCGGCACTTTACCGGTAGAGGTTTTGATGAAATCCGCACCGGCTTTGATGGAAATTTCTGACGCCTTACGAATCAGCGCCTCTTCTTTCAGCTCGCCGGTTTCGATGATCACTTTGAGCAGCACGTTTGCCGCCGCACACGCGTCTTTACAGGCTTTCACCAGGTCAAAACCGACCTGCTCGTTGCCGGCAATCAGCGCGCGGTACGGGAACACCACATCAACTTCGTCTGCGCCGTAGGCAATTGCCGCGCGGGTTTCCGCCAGCGCAATCTCAATGTCGTCATTGCCATGCGGGAAGTTAGTCACGGTTGCAATGCGCACGTCCGGCGTGCCCTGCTCTTTCAGCGTTTTGCGGGCAATCGGGATAAAGCGCGGGTAGATACAGACGGCGGCGGTGTTACCCACTGGCGTTTTCGCCTGATGGCACAGGGCGATGACTTTCTCATTGGTGTCGTCATCGTTCAGGGTGGTCAGGTCCATCAGCTTCAACGCGCGCAGGCTGCTTGCAGTTAAATCGGTCATAACATTCTCCAACGGCAGTGCCGTATAAATTTTACCTTGCGGGTCTGTGAGTATTCTAACATTCACCCGCATCCACACTTCGACATTCATCACAGTTAATGAAAACTGCGTACAAATTTGCATTACTGTAATGAGATCTTCTTCAAACTTTAGCGTGCAAATTGCTGACTAAAGCAGCGATACCCCTTGTTGGATCAAAAGCGCCGGCAGGCTGGCTTTCTACAATCCGTTCATCATCCGCAGAACATTCAAGGAAGTGAACATGCCCGACGCCCTGCAACAACGTTGCCAGCACATTGTGACAAGCCCGCTGTTAACCCCGGAGCAAAAACGTCATTTTTTGGCGCTGGAAGCGGAAAATTATCTGCCCTACCCGACGCTATCTCCGGCCGCCCGCGCCGCGCTGGACGAGGGGTTTATCTGCGACATGTACGAAGGCCATGCGCCCTACAAACCGCGCTACGTGCTGCCGGATTATGAAAAATTCCTGGCTAACGGTTCGCAATGGCTGGAGCTGGAAGGGGCGAGAGATCTTGATGACGCCCTCTCTCTGTTAACTATTCTCTATCACCATGTTCCTTCCGTCACATCAATGCCGGTCTATCTGGGGCAGCTTGATGCGATACTGAATCCCTATGTTAGAATTCTAACACAAGAAGAAATCGATAGCCGAATAAAACGTTTCTGGCGCTATCTCGACAGAACGCTGCCCGATGCGTTTATGCACGCCAACATCGGGCCTGCTGACGGCCCCATCACCCGTGCCATTCTGCGTGCCGACGCTGAACTGAAGCAGGTTGCGCCCAATCTGACCTTTATCTACGATCCTGAGATCACCCCAGACAATTTACTGCTTGAGGTGGCAAAAAACATTTGTGAATGCAGTAAACCGCATATTTCAAACGGCCCGGTGAATGATAAAATTTTCACAAAAGGCCGTTTTGGCGTGGTGAGCTGTTACAACTCTCTGCCGCTGGCGGGCGGTGGCAGCACCCTGGTGCGCCTTAACCTCAAGGCAATAGCCGAACACAGCACATCCATTGACGACTTCTTCACCCGCACGCTACCGCACTACTGCCAGCAGCAAATTACCATCATCGATGCGCGCTGCGATTTTCTGTACGGGCAATCCGGCTTCTTTGAGAATAGCTTCCTGGTGAAAGAGGGGCTGATTGATGCCGATCGGTTTGTGCCGATGTTTGGCATGTACGGTCTTGCCGAAGCGGTGAACGTACTGTGTGAGAAAGCAGGCATGGCGGGGCGTTACGGTAAAGACGAGCAGGCCAACGCGCTGGGTTATCGCATCAGCGAACAGCTTGCGGCGTTTGTTGAAAATACGCCGGTGAAGCACGGCTGGAAGCATCGCGCGATGCTGCACGCCCAGTCAGGCATCAGCTCCGATTCGGGCACCACGCCGGGGGCGCGTCTGCCGTACGGTGACGAGCCGGATCCTGTCAGTCATCTGCTGGCCGTAGCGCCGCACCATAAACACTATCATTCCGGGATCAGCGATATTTTAACGCTGGATGAGACGGTAAAACGCAATCCGCATGCGGTGGTTCAGCTTTGCCTGGGGGCGTTCAGGGCCGGTATGCGTGAGTTCACCGCGAATGTGGCCGGTAACGATCTGGTACGCGTGACCGGCTATATGGTTCGCTTGTCGGATCTGGAGAAATACCGGGAAGCGGGTTCGAGAACAAACACCACCTGGCTGGGGGAAGAGGCCGCACGCAATACCCGTATTCTGGAACGTCAGCCGCGCGTGATAAGTCATGAACAGCAGATGCGCTTTAGTTAGTCAGGTCATCCCCTTCTCCTGCGTGGACGGGCCGGGCAGCCGCCTGGCGCTGTTCCTGCAGGGCTGCAACCTGCGCTGCAAAACCTGCCACAACCCGTGGACCATCGGGCGCTGCAACGACTGCGGGGACTGCGTGCCCCACTGCCCGCACGACGTGCTGACCATTCAGGCCGGACGCGTCTGGTGGCAGGAGAGTCACTGCCAGCAGTGCGACACCTGCCTGCGCCTGTGCCAGCAGCAGGCCACGCCCATGGCGCACCGCCTGAGCGTCGACGAGATCCTCGTTCAGGTCCGTAAATCCGCGCCCTTTATCGAAGGGATCACCGTGAGCGGCGGCGAAGCCACAACCCAACTGCCGTTTTTGATCGCCCTGTTTACCGCGATCAAAACCGATCCTGAGCTACATCATTTAACCTGCCTGGTAGACAGCAACGGTCTGCTAAGCGAAACCGGCTGGCAAAAACTGCTGCCGGTGCTGGATGGCGCAATGCTGGATCTCAAAGCGTGGGGGAATGAACATCACCGCTTCCTGACCGGACGCGAAAACCCGCAGATTAAGGAGAGTATTCGCTGGCTGGCAGACCGTCACCGTTTGACGGAGCTCCGCTTGCTGGTCATCCCGGAACAGTGTGATTATCTGGAACATATCAAACCGTTGATCGCGTTCATCCTCGAGCTGGGGAATGTTCCGGTGCGTATTAACGCGTTTCATGCACACGGGGTCTACGGCGAGGCGGCGTCATGGCGCAGCGCCACGCAGGAAGATATTGAACCGCTGGCGCGGGCGCTGGAAAAACAGAAGATAACGGTGATTCGTCCGGCGCTTTATCTATAGCGTGATACCAAAAACCGAACGGGTATTTTCGAGCAGCGCGCTGGCAATGACCTCTTCAGGTTCCTGACGCAGTTCGCACAGCACGTCAAATACCCGCGCCGCCTGTTCCGGGCGATTCGGCTGCCCCTGAAAACCATTCAGCGGCATATCGGGGGCATCCGTTTCCAGTAACAGCGCAGAGAGAGGCAGCTGCGCCATTACGTCACGGGTTTTACTGGCGCGCGGATAGGTGATGGTGCCACCGATGCCAATTTTATAGCCCAGTTCAATAAAACGCTGCGCCTGCTGCAGGCTGCCGGAAAAACCATGCACTACGCCTCTTCGCGGCAGGTCGATGCGCTTCAGGTGCATCGCCAGTTTGTCATGAGTGCGTCGGGAGTGGAGGATCACCGGCAGATCGTGACGCTTTGCCAGCCGAAGCTGCGCGTCGAGGATCGTCTGCTGGCGTTCAAACTGCGGATCTTCGCGATAGAGATCGAGGCCGATCTCGCCGATGGCGACAAGTTTCTCTCCTGCACGTTGCAGCACCCGATCCAGCTCTTCAAGATGCTCATCACGATGGCGCTCAATCACAATCGGATGCAGGCCGAGCGCGGCATAAAGCGCGGAGTGTCGCGCGGAAAGATCCAGCACGCGGGTAAAATAGGCCGCTTCAACCGACGGCACAATGATGGCCTGCACGCCGGCTTCGGCAGCTTTCGCAATGCTTTGCGCTTCATTCCCCGTAAACGGCGGGAAATCAAAGTGGCAGTGGGTATCAACAAAGCGGTGCGTCACGCCAGATCCTCATTATCCAGTAAAGCGTCATTCGCCTGCGGAATGTCCACCAGCGGCATGGTCAGGGCGTCATTGGCGACAATTGCAGGTGGCGTAATAATGCGTTTATGGCGATGCAGAGGCGGTTGCTCGGCCAGCATTTTCCCGACGGTCGCCAGGAAGTAACGCCCGCACAGCCGCCCCGTTTTGTAATCCATACGCAACGCAGGCAACCGGCTGCCCAACGCCATGCTCAGCAGCGGCTTAGGCGGATAAATTTCAAAGATGCGCAGCTTGCCCGGGGGTTTTTCAATAAAGCGCTGCATCGCGCCGTAGGTGGTTTCATGCTGCTTCGCGATGTTCACCAGCGGCTGCAGGCTGCTGTCGCCCAGCCAGCGCTCCATCCGCTTAAACCACTGGGGGGTGTAATACATTTGCGACGGAACGGTACGGATCACCACGATAGTTTTCGCCCCGCGTCGCGCGGCTTCCTGAACCGGCACCGCGTCGCTGATGCCGCCGTCCAGATAGCTGATGCCATCCAGCAGCGCGCCGGTACGATAAAAACCGGGAATGGCGCTGGAGGCGCGGATGATGTCGAGCCAGTTCTCCTTCTGCGGTGAGAAATAGCCCGGCGAATAGTCATCCCCCCGGCTGGCGCACATCCAGAATTCTTTGCCGCTATCAAACAGGCGGGCGGCGGTATCCATGGCCAGCGGCATCTGGCTGGAGGTCGACTCCAGCAGCCAGTCGAGATCGATCAGGTTGCCGCCGCGAACGAAGCGCACCGGGTTAAAAAATTCTTTCGCCGTGGTGAAGCGCATGATCACTTTTCGCGCGTAGCCGGGCTGGTTACAGACATAGGCAGAGAGATTCTGCGCCCCGGCGGACGTGCCGAAGTAGAGGTCAAACGGGTTGAACTGCGCGCGCATAAATTCATCCAGCACGCCGGCGGTAAAAATGCCGCGCTGTCCTCCCCCCTCGCAGACCAGTGCGAGTTGACCCGCACTAAACGGTTTTAACGTCAGCGGCGCAATATTGCCGAGCGTAACGGGAATTCGTTGCCCCACCTCTGCTTTCCTGTTTTGATTATTTTATCACTCCACAGTAACGCACCCGACCTGTAACGCAAATAAGAAAAAGCCAGTCGCAGTGACTGGCTTTATTTTGTTGAAGGAATATTGCGTTTGCTACGGACGTCTACGACCCGTAAACAGGCTGACCAGGAACAGAATAATACCGACGACGAAGACAATTTTAGCTGCCCATGCCGCTGTACCTGCCAGACCACCAAAGCCCAATGCGGCGGCAATTAACGCGATAACCAGAAATATAATGCCCCAACGAAACATAAGCTTCTCCTTTACCATAGTTAATGTCGGCCGCTAAACGTGAGCGCTCAGGTCACTCACCGGCGTTTTTCCAGAGTCGTTCTTATTTCGCCCGCAGGGTTAAACCTTACGGGCGAATGGTCCAGAATTACTTCGTTTTCAAATCGTTTTTAACGCTTTTAACACCATCAATGGCTTTCGCAATTGACTCGGCGCGTTCACTTTGCGCCTGTGAATCAACCGTACCGGAAAGCTGAACCACGCCATCGGTGGTTTCCACTTTCACCTTACGAGACGGCACGATGTCATCTGCTAACAGTTTAGCTTTGATTTCGCTGGTAGTAGCGGCATCACCGGCATAACCTTTCACCGAGGCGTTTTTACCGTCGCGAACGTGCAGTTTATCGCTCACGGATGCAACACCTTCGACACCCTTCGCCACCTTCACAGCCTGTTCGGCCTGGGCCTGGCTTTCAACAAAGCCACTCAGGGTAACGACCTTTTTGTCGGTCTTAACGGAAATATCGGTGCTCTTGATGGCTTCATCATCCACCAGTGCGGCTTTCACTTTTGCTGTGATAGAGCTGTCGTCCATGAAATTACCGACTTTATTCATAGAGCTATCGATTTTTTGCCCTGCGGTGTCGGCCGTGGACTGTGCTTTATCCATGGTGCTGCTTTCCGCCAAGGCGGAACCGCTAACCAGAACGCTACCCAGTGTTACAGCCAGCAGAGTTTTAGAAATCTTCAGTCTTGTCATATTCATCGATGTATTCCTGTGTTTTACCCGTTATTCGGGCTAAATACTTCCTTAGTAGTTTTATATATCGCGAATAAACACACGGGTGAAATGGAGAACCAATCGACATGCATTGAACAGTTAATTCATCCATGCCCGGTGCTAAACACTGAGTTAAATATAGATCACTCTCACAATGCCGCTTTCAGAATTGCGTAAAAAACGCGCGAATAGCGTGAATTTGCGGTGAATTAAGAACATTCCGCAAGGGACTAATAAGACAGGAATAAAAGAAGAGCACGGCGATTGCCGTGCTCCGGGAGGGGATTAGTGTTCGCGCGTTTTGCGGAACTGAACGTCTGGATAACGTTCCTGCGTCAGGTTCAGGTTGACCATCGTTGGCGCGATATAGGTCAGGTTGTCGCCGCCATCAAGCGCCAGCTGAATTTCGTTCTTACGCTTAAATTCTTCGAATTTCTTCACGTCAGAACACTCAACCCAGCGCGCGGTCGCCACGTTGACCGATTCGTAAATCGCTTCCACGTTGTACTCGCTCTTCAGGCGCGCAACCACCACGTCGAACTGCAGCACGCCGACCGCGCCAACAATCAGATCGTTGTTGGCGATTGGACGGAACACCTGCACGGCGCCCTCTTCAGAGAGCTGAACAAGGCCTTTCAGCAGCTGTTTCTGCTTCAGCGGATCGCGCAGACGAATGCGACGGAACAGCTCCGGTGCGAAGTTCGGAATACCCGTGAACTTCATCATCTCGCCCTGGGTGAAGGTATCGCCGATCTGGATCGTACCGTGGTTGTGCAGACCGATGATGTCGCCCGGATACGCCTCTTCAACGTGCGAACGGTCGCCCGCCATAAAGGTCAGCGCGTCGGAAATCACGACATCTTTACCGATGCGCACCTGGCGCAGCTTCATGCCCTTCTCATACTTACCGGACACCACGCGCATGAAGGCCACGCGGTCGCGGTGTTTCGGGTCCATGTTGGCCTGAATTTTAAAGACGAAGCCGGTGAACTTCTCTTCCTTCGCTTCCACTTCGCGGGTGTCGGTTTTACGCGGCATCGGCTGAGGTGCCCACTCCACCAGACCGTCCAGCATGTGATCAACGCCGAAGTTACCCAGCGCGGTACCGAAGAAGACCGGGGTAATTTCGCCGCTCAGGAACAGTTCTTTGTCGAACTCGTGAGACGCACCCTTCACCAGCTCCAGCTCGTCGCGCAGCTGCGCGGCCAGCTCTTCGCCAACGGCGGCATCGAGATCCGGGTTGTCCAGACCTTTCACAATGCGCACTTCCTGAATGGTGTGGCCTTTACCGGTCTGATACAGGTAAGTTTCGTCTTTATAGAGGTGATAAACCCCTTTGAACAGCTTACCGCAGCCAATTGGCCAGGTGATTGGCGCACAGGCGATCTTCAGCTCGTTTTCCACTTCATCCATCAGCTCCATCGGATCGCGGATGTCACGGTCGAGTTTGTTCATAAAGGTGAGGATCGGCGTATCGCGCAGACGGGTAACTTCCATCAGCTTGCGGGTACGATCTTCTACACCCTTCGCGGCGTCGATCACCATCAGACAGCAGTCCACCGCCGTCAGGGTACGGTAAGTATCTTCGGAGAAGTCTTCGTGCCCCGGGGTGTCCAGCAGGTTCACCAGGCAGTCGTGATACGGGAACTGCATCACGGAGGTGGTAATCGAAATACCACGCTGCTTTTCCATCTCCATCCAGTCAGATTTTGCATGCTGGCTGGAGCCACGGCCTTTAACGGTACCCGCAGTCTGGATCGCCTGTCCGAACAGCAACACCTTCTCGGTGATGGTCGTTTTACCGGCATCGGGGTGCGAGATAATGGCAAAAGTACGGCGCTTGGCCACCTCTTGCAGATAAGGAGACAACGTCATAATTAAATCTTCTTTTATAAGCGCGGCAGCACGCCACGCATCATGGAATACAAAATTGCGGCTATTTTACCCATCAACGGGGGGCAGGCAATCATTGTTTACACAGGAGTTGCTCCAGTTCGGTCAATGACGTGACGGTCCAGGTTGGCTCGATGCCTTCAGGCTTCACGCGGCCATGCGCATTCAGCCAGACGGTCGACAAACCTGACTTCATACCGCCAAGAATATCAGACTCTGCGGTATCACCCACCATCAGCACGCGATCGCGGTCGGGATTACCGGCCTGCGCCAGCGCATAATCGAAAATTCGCGGATCCGGTTTCGGCACGCCGACCTCTTCCGAGATCACCAGTGCGTCAAAATGATCGCGCAGGCCGGTGCGCTCCAGGCGGATTTGCTGCAGCGCGGTGAAGCCGTTAGTGATGATCCCCAGTTTCACCTTGCCTTTCAACGCATTCAGCAGGGAAACCGCGCCCGGCAGGGGCGCACAGATATCGGCCATGGCGTTAAGGAAAGCCTCGTTCAGCGCCCCCGGACTGACCTTTAAGCGCTCCGCCCAGACGTCAAATCGCTGGTGCTGAAGTTGTAACGCAGTGATGGCACCGTTCTGGTAATCCACCCACAGCGGCTTGTTCACCGCCTGATAGTCCTGAAAATCTTCGGCGGTGAAGGTCACGCTATAGTCGAGAAACATCCGCTGTAGGCCGCCGAACGAGTCAAACGTAAACAGCGTTTCGTCGGCATCAAAGAAAATCCAGTCCCATTTCATCGTTACAACCTTATATTCGTTATCCAATTGGCAGAGCCATGATAATGGCGTCTTCACGTCCCTCTGCGGTGGGGTAGTAGTTACGTCGGACTGTCGCCTCGTTAAAGCCTAAGCTTTCATAGAGCGCGATGGCGGCGACATTCGACGCGCGCACCTCCAGCCACAGGGTGAAAACGTCGCGGGTTTCGAGCTCACGAATGAGATGCTCAAGCAGTTCTCTGCCCAGCCCACGGCGCTGAAACGCCGGGTCGACGGCGATGTTAAACAGCGTCGCCTCGTCAAGAACCACCTGCGTGATGGCAAACGCGGCCAGGGTGCCGTCAACGTCCAGACGGTAGTTCAGATAGCGCTCGCCCTGATTGCTGGCAAACGTTTTTTCGCTCCACGGAAAGGCGTGGGCGCGTGTTTCAATCGCGAACGCTGCGGTCAGGTCAGGCGTCGTGAGGGAAGAAATCGTGTTCATATTCGCAGATTTGTTGCCATAGCGCGCTGCGCGCCTTTGGATTGGCTTTCAGCTCGTCCAGCGCTGGTGAGCTGATTTGGCTCCCCTGAAGAGAGATGTCGTTTGTCTCTCCGATGCGCCAGCTGTTACAGCGGCTATCAGGAGGAAGCATGGCAACCCGTTCCGGCGTCAGCTGTAAGACCTGGTCGGGCGTCAGCTTCAGGCTGCGAAGGACATCACCGATCAGGGGCTCATTCAGGGCAGGCAGTTCTTCCGCCACCATCACCAGCCGAACGTGCGCGGGGATGGAGATGGCGATTTCGCCCTGCAACGCCGTCGGGCGACGCAAAACCCACTGGGTGATGCCCAGCTGCTGCAACTGCCAGTCTCGTCGGGATGTCATAGGGATAACTCCTGTCTCTCAGGCGCGCAAATATAGCAAATGTGTCGAAAGTGCGCCATCTACCTACTATAATCCCCGCCTGAGTTTATTGAGGAACAATTCATGTCTGCATTTACCCCGGCAAGTGAAGTCTTGCTGCGTCACAGTGATGATTTCGAAGAAAGCCGTATTCTGTTTGCCGGAGATATGCAGGATGACCTGCCCGCGCGTTTCGACTGTGATGAAAGCCGTGCCCACACCCAATACTACCACCACTGGCAGGTGCTGAGCCGCCAGATGGGCGAGCGCGCACGCTTCAGCCTGGTGGCGGAGCAGAGCGATATTGCCGACTGCGATACGCTGATCTACTACTGGCCGAAGAACAAGCCGGAAGCCCAGTTCCAGCTGATGAACCTGCTCTCCCTGCTGCCGGTTGGCTGCGATATTTTCGTGGTCGGTGAAAACCGCAGCGGTGTCCGTAGCGCCGAGCAGATGCTGGAAGCCTACGCGCCGCTGACCAAAGTCGACAGCGCGCGTCGCTGCGGTCTGTATCATGGCCGTCTGGAAAAACAGACAACGTTTGATGCGCAGGCATACTGGGACGAGTACCAGCTTGACGGCCTGACCATCAAAACCCTGCCGGGTGTCTTCAGCCGTGACGCGCTGGATACGGGCAGCAAGCTGCTGCTCTCCACCCTGACACCGCACACCAAAGGCAAAGTGCTGGACGTGGGCTGCGGCGCGGGCGTGCTTTCAACGGTGCTTGCCAGCCATTCACCAAAAGTGCGTTTAACCCTGTGTGACGTGAGCGCCCCGGCGGTAGAAGCCAGCCGCGCAACGCTTGCGGCCAACGGCATTGAAGGCGACGTGATTGCCAGCAACGTCTTCTCTGACGTCACCGGCCGCTTTGACATGATCATCTCTAACCCGCCGTTCCACGACGGGATGGAAACCAGCCTCGAAGCTGCGCAAACCCTGATCCGTGGCGCGACTCGTCACCTCAACAGCGGCGGCGAGCTGCGCATCGTGGCGAACGCCTTCTTGGCGTACCCGAAAGTGCTGGACGAAACCTTCGGCTTCCACGAAGTGATCGCCCAGACGGGCCGCTTTAAGGTCTACCGCACCGTGATGACGCGTCAGGCAAAGAAATAATTCGCCATACAATGTAGGCCGGATAAGCGTCAGCGCCATCCGGCAAGCAGGCGTCGCAATTCCGTCCATTTTTGCAGCAATCAATAAAAGGTGCGCACTTTTCTGTTGACGTAAAGCTGAAAACATCTAGAATGCGCCTCCGTGGTTACGATACTTTTACAGTATCG
>NZ_JADBQN010000035.1:0-27170 GCF_014895915.1 Enterobacter cloacae complex sp. P13B | reverse complement strand
AGTCCCCCCCCTCGCACCAATTATCTTATCTCCCTTCTGTAATACCTCTTATTTTCCCTGTTATTTCAAACTCATCATTATCACCAGAATTGCGCTGACTAATGCGACGCATGATGGCAGTAACACATAATGGCGTAGGTGCTTATGCCAGATCATGCCTGACGTCATCAGCAGCCCTGACACAATGATGGCCTTCCAGCTTTCGATGGAGAGATCGGCAAACATCAAACCGCCAAGGATTACGCCCGGCAACAATACTCCCCATACACTTCCCAGCGCCCTGTTCAACATACATCGCCCTTTCATAACGATAATGATAAACAATATCATATGATAAAAATTATCATTTGTCAGCGCGGTGAAGCAAAAAAAATCGCCCTTTCCCCTTATGTAGAATGACAGAAATTTCCTAAGGTGATAAATTGCTCACCTGTTAACTACACATAAACTTTTTCTTATAATTACGCTTTGAGTTTTTTGCATAATTAAGTGCGAAACCACACCTATTCATCTGTTTTAATTAAGTTTTAATAAAAACGCACGACTATGACATCATAATCCTGGCGGTCTTTGGTTCAAAGAAAATATCAATTATCGTTACGTTTATTTTTATTTCTGAACGCAACGTCAGCCGTGTTCTCGGTAACAAACCCGCTCTATTCTGTACGCGTGTTTTCTGCCCCTCTGATTGCTATTTTCGCGATCAGTACTGGCCTGTTCATCTGGCACTGGAAAAAGCGCGCGCGGAAGATAAATATTCCTGCCGTTTCAGCAATCTTTGGTATTTTGTGGGCCTGGCAAATAGATTCGAAATTTTCGCTAATTACCCATGACCAGGCGATGTATTTGATAATAGCTTTACTCACGGTGCTTTTTATCGGAACGCTGGCCTTCGCCAGTAATATCAAAGCATTTACGCTGCACTCGCTCCCCGCCTTTATTGTTTGCCTGTGGTTAAGTGACCAGGATATATGGCTAAGAATGTCCTATTCTTTCGCACTTCCTGTGGTGGCTATTGCTATTCATAACATTTTGCAACGGCGCAACGATCGCTTCGCCCAGGAGCTGCTCTCTCGCCTGCTGGAAGAACGGGAAACTCTGACCGATCTCAGTATGATGGACCCGCTAACCGGGCTCTATAATCGTCGCGGCCTGCAGAGCCGTCTGGAGAATCTGCCGGCGGTAGAAAACGGCGAACATTTTGTTCTTTTGATGGATATCGACCACTTCAAAGCCTATAACGACCATTATGGCCATATGATGGGTGACCAGGCGCTGAAGCGCGTATCTGCGGCAATTCGTGATGCCGTCCGCTCGCGCGATATTGTGGCGCGTTTCGGTGGGGAAGAGTTCATGGTGCTGCTGACGAATATTTCACTTGAACACGCCCGCCATACGGCAGAGCGGATCCGTCAGAAAGTCTATGATTTGAAAATCCCCCATCTGTTCAACGAAAGCGTCGCCACCAATGTCACCATCAGCATCGGTATTGCCATTTTCGAAAACGAGGACGTGGAAAGCGCTCTGGAGAGAGCGGACAGAGCCCTCTATGAAGCAAAGCATTTAGGTCGCAATAACATTCTGCTGAGTGAAGAGCTACAAACCGCTTAAGCGCGTCTTCGGTTAATCAGGACAAAAGTCTTGCCATTGGTATGAGCAATAGTTAGGATTGGCAATCATTATCATTTAGATTTCTATCTCAACTATGGCTACGCATACCGCACACATCGTTGAACCACTCCTCTGGCGAGAGCCCCTCACCAGCGGGAATGCGTCGCTTGCGGATGCCATACGGGACAAGATTGCTAAGACGCGCGCCCACCTGCTGGACTTTATCAGGCTTGATGAAGCGCCCCCGCACCACGCCATGACGCTCGCTGAGTGGCAGCAGCCCTCTACGCTGCAGTCGCTGCTTGCAACCTATTCCGACCATATCTATCGCAATCAGCCGACCCTAACGCGGGAAAATAAACCTCTGCTTTCCCTGTGGGCACAGTGGTATATAGGGCTGATGGTTCCCCCACTCATGCTGGCGGTATTAACCCAAAAGAGCATGCTGGCGCTCTCCCCGGATCATTTTCACGTCGAGTTCCACGAAACTGGCCGAGCAGCCTGCTTCTGGATTGATCTGCACGAAGATCGCGGCGCAGAGCAGTTCTCTGCTCAGGAACGTCTGGAACAGCTTGTCATCCAGGCCCTGATCCCAGTGGTAGAGGCACTTGAAGCAACGGGCGAGATTAACGGGAAGCTTATCTGGAGTAATACCGGGTATTTAATTCACTGGTATTTAACAGAAATGAAGCCGCTGCTTGGCGATGAGAAAGTGGAGGCCCTGCGCCAGTCCTGCTTCTTTGCCAAACAGCTTTCCGATGGTCGCGATAATCCGTTATTCCGTACCGTTGTGCTCCGTGACGGGCTTCTGGTACGCCGTACCTGCTGCCAGCGCTATCGCCTGCCGGACGTTAAGCAGTGCGGGGATTGCACGCTGAAGTAGTGCAGTGAATTGCCCGGTGACGCTTCGCTTACCGGGCCTACAAAAACCTCGACTCGTAGGCCGGGTAAGGCGCAGCCACCACCCGGCACAACGTCTTTAAGCCACCTGCTGATTGTCCTCTTCCCCATTACGCTGTGCTTCTTCCGCTTCCTGCTCCAGCAGCTGCTTCTCGTACACTTTGAAGAACGGGTAGTAGATGATTGCCGACACGCAGGCCAGAACCACAACCAGGATAGCCGCGCGGAAATCCCAGCCCAGGGCCCATGCTGCGCCTATCGGTGCCGGTGCCGTCCAGGGAACCACTGAAATAACACGACCAATCAGATCAAACGTCATCGCCGCCCAGGCCAGCACGGCGTTAACCATCGGGGCTAGCAGGAACGGAATAAAGAATACCGGGTTCATTACAATCGGCGTACCGAAGATAACGGGTTCGTTGATGTTGAAGAAGCTGGGCACCACGCTCAATCGGCCAATAGAGCGTAAATGCGCTGAACGGCTGCGCAGATAGCAAATCACCAGACCCATCGTCGCACCCGACCCGCCAATCACTATGAAGAACGTCCAGAAGGCTTCCATAAAAATATGTGGCAGAGGATGGCCGGCGGCCAGCGCGGTCTGGTTCGCTCCGAGGTTAGTCAGCCAGAACATCTGCAGCATCCCGGAGACAATAGCCGCCCCGTGGATCCCGGCGAACCACAGCAGGTGACCAATCAACACCGCCAGCAGGATCGCGGGCAGTGAATCCGCCGCGGAAACCAGAGGCTTGAAGATTGACATAATTGCCTGTGGGATCAGCATGTCAAACTGAGACTGAATCACCAGACTCAGCGGATAAAGCGTTAACACCACCACCAGCACCGGGATCAGCAGATCAAAGGAGTTTTTGATCATCGGCGGCACCTGGTCCGGCAGACGAATACCGATGTTATGCGCCTTCAGGAAACGCATCATTTCAACGCAGTAAATCGCCACCAGGATGGCGGTAAAAATACCCGTTCCACCCAGGCTGTCGACGGGAAGCGTGCCTTTGGTTTTTGGGGCGGCAACCAGCAGAAACGCCATCTGCGACAGCATGGCGCACATGAACGGATCCAGCTGGTGCGTTTTGACATAATGTTTGCCAAGGTTATAGGCGATGGCCGCGCAGATATAAATGGACATAATGCCCATCGTCATATCAAACGGCGTCAGGATCTGGCCTTCAAACTGCTTCGCCATATCCAGCCAGGCGCGCGCGAAACCCCAGGTGGTATCAGGCGAAAACGGCGGATAAGCAAACACTAATAAAAATGAACCCACAATCATGAACGGCATCGCGGAGATGAACCCATCACGGATAGCCATGACATGACGCTGGGACGAGATCCGCCCGGCAATCGGGCTCACGTAATTTTCAACGAAACGGAATATCAGATTAAACGCAGCATGGTTGGCAGACATGGTTGATCTCCTGTCAGACGTTTATTACAGGCGCGCTCGCGCCGCACGTTGTTCCATAAATCAGCTTCACAACCTTGCTGGCTTGCGTACCAGCGGTACTGCTCAGACGAAATGGTTTCATAATTGGCTCTTATTATTGGATACAGGGGACGTTACATACTCAGTATTAATCTACGCATCACGCTCTGCAACCGGTTACTGTAACCGGTTTCTGTGATTGTGAAGAGGATCCAGAAATCAGCCATCCTGGATATTTGTTACTTAAGAGATATTTACAGAGCATAAATTCTTATGACAGATTACGCAGGATATTTGTCAGGAGGAAACAATGAGTTTGCAGTCCGTACAGCAGTTTTTTGCCGACAACGCGCCGGAAATAGAGGTAATAGAACTTAGCCAGAGTACGGCTACCGTTGCGCTGGCTGCTGCCGCCCACCGTGTAGAGCCGGGACAAATCGCCAAAACCCTATCGTTGAAGGTTAAAAATGAGGTGATTCTGGTGGTGGCGAAGGGTGATGCGCGTCTGGATAACAAAAAACTGAAAGACACGTTTGGCGCGAAAGCACGCATGCTCAGCAGTGATGAAGTGGTTACCGTGACGGGTCATCCCGTTGGTGGCGTCTGCCCGTTTGGGCTTGAAAACCCACTTGCGGTTTACTGCGATATCTCTTTAAAACAATACGCTGAAGTGCTCCCCGCCGCTGGCGCTATCCATAGTGCCGTACGTATTTCTCCGGACAGAATGGCAGAGCTGACTTCAGCAAAGTGGGTTGATGTGTGCATCTGAATGACGCGCCAGGGCATATCTGGCGCGCAAAAGGCACAGGTTACAAAAATGTCGGTTTGCTTAGCCCCACAGTTCTCGGTTCTCTAACCGGAAGATGGGTAAGAATATCCGCTGCATCAAGCAATCCTACGTCAGAATTCACCCCTAGCTTCACCATCGCATTAAACTTATGCGCGCGAATAGTCTTGATATTGCGTTCAAGCTGCGCCGCGATTTCGGGAATGGAATATCCGCATGACATATAACGTAAAATTGCTCTTTCCGTTGGGCTTAACATCCGGTTCTGACTGCAGTACCAGTGGTTAAGCATATTGTCATTAATGCGCAGCGTTTCGCTCAACAATACCACTAACTCCTTCAGCAGGTGTTCAAGGGTCACCGATTTACTGACCACACCGTGAAGACGTGAAGGCGAAAGATGGCTAATCAACCTCGCCTCCATCTCATCCGAGACCAGGATAATGCGCTGAATATGGCTATGCGTAAACGCGAGATCCCGCAGATGCGCCAGGCAGTTACGTCGTTCTTCTCGCGCATCGGAAAGCGAATAGATCAGCGAGAAAAAATTCACGTGATGCAGTGCTTTCTTAAAGCCATCAAAATCATTAAACAGGTGCAGTTGATATTGGCTGAGTTCAGACTGCGTAAAAAGATGCTGCAGCCCGACCGCACTCATCGAGCAATTTTCGATGATGGCGATATGTCTTGTTGAATCGGTTTTTTCCATTCCTCGAACTCTCCATAGGCTGACATTAAACTCAGCTCTCTCATTCCCTGTGTACTGTTGATCCAGGCGTACATATCGGCATTACTCCGTAATGACAGCCTTCTCATCGCACTGTTTTTCTGCGCACTGATCGTTTTATTGCTCTTTTTAAGCAACGTAGCGATTTGGTTAATCCCCCACCCTTTGCCTAACAGGCGAAGCACCTTACGTTCTGAGTGCGTGAGCGCAATAAAGTGTTCGTCGTCATCCTCACTTTGCTCAGGTTCTGGGGTTAATAACGTCTGGCTTATCCGTTCTGCGCGTTCGCTCCCTGCCCGGATAGCGTTAACGACACCTTCGATAGGTTCCATATCAGAAAGCAGCGTGCTTTCCGGCCGCATAAGCAGTTCAACGGCAATAGGGTAAAACGGCCGGGAGACCAAAAAGATCCAGTGGATTTCCCGGTACTGGTTCAGTAAGCGGTAATACTCTTCGAGCGTACCCCGTGGGTTCCTGTATTCGCCTGAAACGTCGGCGATAATCACATCTGCGCGGCGCAACTGAAGCAGGGTTAACTCCTGCAGTGAGCGGCAGTAGGTCAATTCAAAATCGGGGAAATGACGTGCCATCACGTCCCCTAACCCATTCTGCATGACGGGTATCCGGCTAATGACAACGCCATGCTTACCAGGCAACGACAACATAGACCCTCCGTGTCCATTTTCCTTCGGTGCGTCATGTAAAACGCACCAAGGTATAAATATTTTCTTCCCTGAGTATAAAAAGATTAATACAAGCAGAAGATGAGATATGTTCTTAGTTTAGGAAATGCCTAAAACAGCGCTAATATCTCACAAAGCGCAAATCAATTTAATTGCGCAGACATTAAAATAACAACAAAATAAAATTAGAATTTCTAAATACAAATATTTTATTATTTCAAATTAATAATTCATCATATTAATAAATTAATCCTGTAAGTCGCCGTGACAAGGAGGGGGTAACTGTTTGCATAAACCTTGATCTGACCCACAGCAAGAACCACTGCACTTTGTGCTAAAAGTAGGCATTACGGGCCAACCGGCAACTATTCACCTTATCTTCGGGATAATACATGCAGGCAGATCGGTCAACGCAGCGTGCTATCACGCGGCTCTGTATTCAGTGCGGTCTTTTTCTGCTCCAGCACGGCGCGGAAAGCGCGCTGGTCGAGGAGCTTTCAACCCGGCTGGGGCTGGCGCTGGGGATGGACAGCGTTGAGAGCGCTATCTCGTCCAACGCCATTGTGCTGACCACCATTAAAGACGGGCAGTGTCTTACGTCCACCCGTAAAAACCACGACCGCGGCATTAATATGCACGTTGTAACCGAGGTCCAGCACATCGTCATCCTGGCTGAGCATAAGCTTCTCGATCTCAAGGAGATTGAAAAACGTTTTAACCAAATCAAGCCATTACGTTATCCACGCTGGCTGGTCGTGCTCATGGTGGGGCTGTCATGCGCCTGTTTTTGTAAGCTCAATAAAGGCGGCTGGGACGGCGCGATCGTCACCTTTTTCGCCAGCAGCATCGCCATGTACGTGCGCCAGCTGCTGACGCACCGGCAGCTGCACCCGCAAATTAACTTCTGCATTACCGCGTTTGTTGCCACAACGGTGTCTGGCCTGCTGCTGCGCCTGCCGCAGTTTGCCGCTACCCCGACGATTGCGATGGCCGCCAGCGTGCTTCTGCTGGTGCCGGGCTTCCCGCTGATCAACGCCGTTGCCGACATGTTTAAAGGGCACATCAATACCGGGCTGGCACGCTGGGCTATCGCCAGTCTGCTGACGCTTGCGACCTGCATCGGCGTGGTGATGGCGATGACGCTGTGGGGGTTACGAGGATGGGCGTGATAGATTTTCTGCTGGCGCTGGCACAGGACATGGCCCTGGCGGCCATTCCTGCCGTCGGCTTTGCGATGGTATTTAACGTTCCGCAACGCGCTCTGCCGTGGTGTGCACTGCTGGGCGCAATTGGCCACGGCTCGCGAATGGTGATGATGACGGCGGGCTTTAACATCGAATGGTCGACGTTTATCGCCTCTATGCTGGTCGGCAGCATCGGTATTCAGTGGTCGCGCTGGTATCTGGCGCATCCGAAAGTGTTCACCGTCGCCGCCGTTATCCCGATGTTCCCCGGCATATCTGCCTATACGGCGATGATTTCCGCGGTGAAAATCAGCCATTTTGGCTACACCGAGCCGCAGATGATTCTTCTCCTGAGCAACTTTCTTAAGGCGTCCTCCATCGTCGGTGCGCTCTCTATCGGGCTGTCAATACCCGGGCTATGGCTCTACCGCAAACGCCCGCGCGTTTGATATTTGTGTTATTTCGCTGCCGTGGAGATAATCTTTCTGGTCCGTTTGGTAAAAATAAGGAAAGGATGTGGCTAACTCTGGCAGCGAACACCCCGATCACAGTGAAGAATCGAGCCTGAAAGAGAAAATTTTTCAGAGTGCTATCGCGCTGTTTGCCGAATTTGGACTGAACGGCGCCCGCATGGAGCAGATCGCGGAGAAAGCAGGTACCACCAAACGCATGGTCGTTTACCATTTTAAAAACAAAGAAAATCTCTACCTGCTCGTCCTGGAGTACGTTTACACCCAAATTCGCGCTAGTGAAAAGGCGCTTAGCCTGGCGGATATGCCTCCCGTCGAAGCGCTGGTCCATCTGGTTGAAGCCACCTTTGACTATCATGCCGACCACCCGGATTACATCCGCATTATCTGCATGGAAAACATGCAGCGCGGCCGTTTTATGCAGCAGTCAAACTATCTGCGGCAGGTCAACCGCAGCGCGCTCGACCTGCTGGAAGGCATCCTGCGCCGGGGCAAAGAAAAACAGCTTTTCAGCCAGACGGTTGACGCCCGCGACCTTCACCGTCTGATCAGCAGCTTCAGCTTTCACTACGTTGCCAACAGCTACACCTTCACCCTGCTGTTTGAAGAGGGTGCAGACGAGCAGGCCCAGCGCCAGCACTACCGTAAAATGGCCGTTCAGGTGGCGCTGCGTTATACTTGCCCCTAAAATTGCTTGCAATTAAATCGCACGCAATCTATATTCATTTCATGAACGCAAAAACGAACGACACGACCGCTGCGCTCCTGCTGGATAACCAGCTCTGTTTTGCCCTCTATTCGGCAAATCTGGCGCTTAATAAGCTGTACCGGCAACTGCTGGCGCCGCTAAACCTGACTTACCCGCAATATCTGGTGATGCTGGTGCTGTGGGAGCAGGATGACGTGACGGTGTCGGACATCGGTGAACGGCTGTTCCTTGACTCCGCAACGCTGACGCCGCTTCTGAAGCGTCTGGAAAGCGCAGGGCTAATCAACCGCCACCGCTCGCGTAAAGATGAACGTCAGGTCGCCGTCACGCTGACTGAAGCCGGACGTGAACTTCAGCAGCAGGCACTGGGTATCCCACACGCGGTGGGGTGCGCCGCACAGTGTGATACCGACACCATGCTGGCGCTCAAGCAGCAGCTGGAACTTTTGCGACAACAGATTCAACGCGCGTAAGGCTATACTTTACGCGTTCTTATCTACCCATATACATCGCACGCTATTTAATAGCACATATAAAGCAAGATGAGGAACCTGCCATGTCTTTAGAAAAAGTTGTTTATACCGCCAAAGCAAAAGCAACCGGGGGCCGTGACGGCCGCGCGACCTCTTCCGATGGAGTTCTGGACGTTAAACTGGGCGTGCCCAAAGAGATGGGCGGTATGGGTGGAGAAGTCACGAACCCTGAGCAGCTGTTTGCTGCGGGTTACTCTGCCTGCTTCCTGGGCGCGATGAAGTTTGTGGCGGCTCGCGACAAATTTACCCTGCCAAAAGAGGCGTTTATTGAAGGCGAAGTGGGTATCGGCCCGCTGCCGACCGGTTTTGGTATCGAAGCAAAACTGAATATCCACGTTGAAGGGATGGATCCTGCGGAAGCCAAAAAGCTGGTCGATGCGGCGCATATCGTTTGCCCGTACTCTAACGCGACCCGCGGCAACATCGACGTGACCCTGAATATCATCGCGTGATAACTGCCTGATGGCGCTGCGCTTTTCAGGCCTACGATTGTAGCCCCGGTAAGCGCAGCGCCACCGGGGAAATCCCCTCCATCCCCTCCCCTCTCTGTGCTACCATAAGCCCATATCACGCCCGTAGTAATCAGTTGAGTAAGCGTTATGTCCTCCAGAATTCTGACCACCAGCATTGCTGGCATTGATGCCTTTATGCGCGACCCACGCGGTGTGTTGACCCACGCCGAAGGTGGCACGGTTGCGGTTTTTGCCGACAACGCGCCGGCGTTTTACGCAATCACGCCGGAACGTCTGGCGCAGCTTCTGGAGATCGAAGCGCAGATGTCACGTCCGGCAAGCGACGTCACGCTGGATAACCAGTTTTTTGAAGAACCGGTTAATACCCCGCTAACCGTTCCGATGGGCAAATTTGTCCTGTACGCGGGCTGGCAGCCTGACGCAGATTTTCAGCGGCAGGCAGCATTGTGGGGCATTGCGTTAACTCAGCCAGCCACCGCGGAAGAGCTCGCCGCGTTTATCGCCTGGTGGCAGGCGGAAGGCAAAGTGTTCACCCACATTCAGTGGCAGCAAAAGCTCGCGCGTCATCTTCAAATTACCCGCGCCAGTAACAATGGCCAGCCTAAGCGCGATATCAACACGTTTTCAGAACCGGATAAACAGATCCCGAGTGGATTCCGAGGTGCGAAATGAAGAACGTCGGCGACCTGATGAAACGTCTGCAAAAAATGATGCCAGCCAACGTGAAGCCCGCCTTCACCACGGGTGAAGAGCTGCTGGCGTGGCAAAAGGAGCAAGGTAAAATTCGTGCCGCCGCGCTCGCCCGCGAAAACCGGGCGATGAAAATGCAGCGCACCTTTAACCGCTCCGGTATTCGTCCCCTGCATCAGAACTGCTCGTTTGATAACTATAAAATTGAGACCAGCGGGCAGATGAACGCGCTTGCCGCCGCGCGTCAGTACGTGGATGAATTTGACGGCAATATCGCCAGCTTCATTTTTAGCGGCAAGCCGGGCACAGGTAAAAACCACCTCGCGGCCGCCATCTGCAACGAACTGCTTCTGCGCGGTAAATCGGTCCTCATTATCACCGTGGCCGATATCATGTCCGCCATGAAAGACACCTTCAGCAACCGTGAAACCAGCGAAGAGCAGCTTCTTAACGATCTGAGCAATGTCGATCTACTGGTCATCGACGAGATTGGCGTTCAGACCGAATCCCGTTATGAAAAGGTCATCATTAACCAGATAGTCGATCGCCGCTCTTCGTCAAAACGTCCCACCGGGATGCTGACGAACCACAACATTGACGAGATGACCCGCTTACTGGGCGAACGCGTCATGGACCGCATGAAGCTGGGCAACAGTCTGTATGTCATCTTCGACTGGGACAGTTACCGCAGCCGCGTCACCGGCAAAGAGTATTAAGACAGTTCCAGGAATCGCCAGCAGGGCGCAGGTATATACTGGAACCCCTTCCGGCCCAAAACGGACCTTTTTGAGAAAGCCATTATGAAAAAACAGATTCTTATCAGCACCTTTTTAGGCGCGCTGCTGGTTACCGGCGCAGCACAAGCGGCTTCGTGGCAGGAGTCCCTGTCAAGCGCCGCGAATGAGCTGACCAAAGAGAGCAGCAGCGCCCAGGGCGGGCTCTCGGCCTCTTCTCTCACCAGCCTGCTGAGCAACAGTTCCCAGAGCCTGAGCGCGGGCACGATGAACAACGCGGCGGGGATTCTGGAATATTGCGCTAAGCAAAAGCTGGCCTCGGTGACCGACGCGCAAAACGTGAAAAACCAGGTGCTGGGTAAACTGGGTCTCGACACGCAGGAGCAAAAAGCGGATACCAGCTATATGGACGGCATTCAGGGCCTGCTTAACGCGCAAAACGGCCAACAGCTGAATCTGAGCACCCTCGGCAACTCCGCCCTGGCAAAAAAGGTGAAAACCAAAGCCTGCGATCTGGTGCTGAAACAAGGCGTTAATTTCATCTCCTGATCTGCCCCATTTTCTGCCACAACACGCCGCGTTTAATGCGATAGGCTTGCATCGCGGCGTTAAACGAGCGTTTTTCCTACCTGCCACCGTCTCAGCGTCCGTTTGTCAGGATGCGACCATCCTCATAAAAACGATTTTATAAACCAAATCCTAACAACAGCACACTTTCGTGACACTAAAATTGCAGCTAAACGACATCGCCATTACATTGTCTTACCAAAAATAAACAGTTAGCCAGCGAAGCACCTGGCGTCATGAGGATATGCTGTTGTCAGAATTCATCTCTCTTATCCTTTTTCTGGCTTCCGTCGGCGTTTATGCCTGGAAAGCCGGCCGTAACACCTGGTGGTTTATCGCCACGCTGGTGGTGCTCGGCATTTTTATCGTTTTAAACATTACCTTATACGCCAGCGATTACTTCACCGGCGACGGCATTAACGATGCTGTGCTCTACACCCTGACGAACAGCCTGACGGGCGCGGGAGTAGGTAAATACATCCTTCCGGGGCTGGGACTGATCGTGGCGCTGGTGACGATTTTCGGCGCGCTCGCCTGGGTGCTGCGCCGCCGTCGCCATCTTCCTCACCATCATGGCTACAGCCTGCTGGCGCTTTTCCTGGCGCTGGCCTCCGTTGACGCCAGCCCCGCGTTTCATCAGATCACCGAGCTTGTAAAATCCCAGTCGCGCGACGGCGATCCGGACTTCGTGGCCTACTATAAAGAGCCGTCGAAAACGATCGCCAACCCGAAGCTCAACCTGGTCTACATCTACGGTGAAAGCCTGGAGCGCACCTACTTTGATAACGATGCGTTTCCGAACCTCACGCCGGAACTGGGCGCGCTGAAAAACGAATGTCTCGATTTCAGCCACACCATGCAGTTACCCGGCACGGATTACACTATCGCCGGGATGGTGGCCTCCCAGTGCGGTATCCCGCTGTTCGCACCTTTTGAAGGCAACGCCTCCGCCTCGATGTCGACGTTCTTCCCGCAGAATATTTGCCTGGGCGATATCCTGAAAAACTCCGGCTATGAAAACTACTTTATGCAGGGAGCAAACCTGCGCTTTGCCGGAAAAGATGTGTTCCTGAAATCCCACGGTTTTGACCACCTGTATGGCTCAGAAGAGTTAAAAACGACGGTTGCCGATCCCACCTACCGCAACGACTGGGGCTTCTATGACGATACGGTGCTGGACGAAACCTGGAAGAAATTCGAGGAACTTTCCCGCGCCGGGAAGCGTTTTTCTCTCTTTGCGCTGACGGTAGATACGCACCATCCGGACGGGTTCGTCTCGCGCACCTGTAAGCGAAAAAGCTATGACGTGGACGGCAAAAACAACAAGTCTTTCAGTGCGGTGACCTGTAGCCAGGAGCACATCGCCGCGCTGGTCGAGAAAATCAAAGCCTCGCCCTGGTTTAAAAACACCGTCATCGTCGTATCGTCTGACCATCTGGCGATGAAAAACAGCGCGTGGGACCAGCTCAGCAAGCAGGATCGCAGCAACCTGTTCTTCGTGCTGCGCGGCGACCAGCCGCAGCAGGAGTTAATCGCCACCAAACGCAACTCCATGGATAACGGCGCAACCGTGCTGGACATTCTGGGGGGCGACAACTTTATTGGCCTCGGGCGCAGCACGCTGTCGGGGCAATCCCTGTCGGAAGTGTTCCTCAACATGAAGGAGAAAATCCTCGCCTGGAAGCCCGACATCATCCGCCTGTGGAATTTCCCGAAAGAGATGAAAGACTTCACCGTCGATCGGGATAAAAACACCGTTGCCTTCTCCGGCAGCAATTTCCGCCTGCCGCTGCTGGTGCGCGTGTCGGATAGTCGCGTCGAACCGCTGCCGGAAAGCGAGTATTCCGCGCCGCTGCGCTTCCAGCTGGCCGATTTCGCCCCTCGCGATAACTTCGTCTGGATTGACCGGTGTTACAAAATGGGTCAGCTCTGGTCGCAGCCGCTGGCGCTCTCTACGGACTGGTGCGTCTCTCAGGGCCAGCTTGGCGGGGAGCAAACCGTGCAGCATGTCGACAAAGCCCAGTGGAAAGGCAAAACCGCCTTTAAAGATACGGTGATTGATACGGCTCGCTATCAGCACAACATCGACATGCTGAAAATCGTCGACAACGACATCCGCTATAAAGCGGACAGCTTTATCTTTAACGTGGCCGGCGCGCCCGAAGAGGTGAAGCAGTTTAGCGGCATCTCCCGTCCGGAGTCGTGGGGACGCTGGTCAAACGCGCAGCTGGGCAACGAGGTGAAAATCGAGTACACCCATCCGCTGCCGGAACAGTTCGACCTGGTGATCACCGCCAGGGCTTATGGACCCAATGCCAACAAGCCCGTCCCCGTTCGCGTGGGAGATCAGGAGCAGACGTTAACGCTTGGAAACGACGTGAGCACGCACACGCTGCACTTTGAGAATCCTTCGCGCAGTAATACCCTGGTGATCGTACCGCCGGACCCGCAGTCCACGAATGAAGGGAATATCCTTGGGCACTCACCCCGCGAGCTTGGAATCGGCATGGTCGAAATCAAAATCGTCAGCAAGGCGGGTTAAGACGCGTCGCGCCCGGCGTTCTGCCGGGCGCTTATGAAAATAAATAATCCTATAATATTCTTATAAATTAGATTAAAACACTTTATATAAGCCATTTTTATCTATAAATATCCCGCCAAAATCCAGATCCGTAAAATTCCAAGCTCCTGAAATCACCACGGAGCGTTACGCACGTTTATCATGCTAACCGGCTATAAGTTCGAATCCATCCGGGCACTGCGCAGTGAAAATGTGATTGCCTGGGAGGTATTGTCCACGGCAAAGCCCAACGTCAATCTTGAAGATTACTTTGGCTCGCTGTCGGCGACGCAGCGTAAAGCGCACTTCTTTGTGCAGCTTCGTCACGCCATGTTTTGCAAGGATGGCGACAAGTATTACCTCAATGCAGCATCGGATTTACTGCTGGAAACGGACTTCCTCGACAGGCTAAAAGAAGAAACCCCGTGCCCGGAGAAACTTGCTATCGAGATCACCGATCTCCATACGATGGTCCAACTCGACGATACGCAAAGCCAGGCGCTGAGGAAATGCATCGCGACGCTCCATCAGTGGGGGATAGAAGTGTGGGCAGACGATGTCTGCGAAGACCTACTTCCCGACCTGCTGACCAGCCAGATCCGCTTCTGCGGCATCAAAATTGACAAACATACCTTCTGGAACGGACGGACCGAGCAGGCGAAGTTTCTGCATCTCACCCGCGAGTGCAAGCGCGTCGCCAGCAAGGTGCTGATCGAAGGCATCGAAACCGCGGGTGATTTCGCGCTGGCCTGCGCGAGCGCGGCCGATTACGGCCAGGGCTATCTGTGGGGGAGAAAATGACCCCTTTCATTTTGAATGCTGGCGATCGGGTCATCGTTCTGCGCGGCAACGCCTGCTTATGGCCTTGCCCCACCTTTTGCTGCCATACCCTGGCAGAATGCCATCAAAAACGCTGCCTGCTGGACGCTCAGTCATTCGCTTTGTAATTGCACTGTTACTCACGTCAGGAAATAAGATCATGAAAATTATTCCCACCGCTGTATGTTGTTCCGCTCTCCTGCTTCCTGCTGCTGCGATCGCCGCAGACAGTACCGCAAGCGCGACGATGCACGTATCACTTGAGGTCGTGAAGTCGTGCACCCTCAAAGCCAACGACCTCAACTTCTCGCGTCACGGCTCCGATGAGTCGAGCGAAATCCTGGCCAAAACGCAGGTCGATATCGTCTGTACCAACGGCACGCCGTTCACCCTCACCGCCACCAGCCCCGACGGCGAAAGCGGCACCTTCTGGCTGAAGCCGGAAAACGGCGAAACCGGGGCGCAGAAGATTGCGTGGAAACTCTTTGCTGACGAAGGCAAACAGAAGCAAATTAACGAGACGACTGGTCTGGACGATACCGGCAACGGTGCGGAACAGGAAGAAACGCTGTATGGCGTCATTGACGCCGGGGCGCTGACAACCGCCCAGGCAGGGAACTACAGCGACGATATCACGTTAAAACTGGAGTACTGATCGTGCGTCGCTACCTTCCCTGCTTCATTTTGTGGCTCATGATGCTGGCGCTGCTGTCGCGCTACGCGCTGGCCGCCACGCTTCAGGTGGCCCCGGTAACGCTCGATCTGCAGAGCGACCAGCGGGCGGCGGCGGTCTATCTCACAAACAGTGGGAAAGCGGCCATCAATGCGCAGATTCGGGTATACGAATGGACGCAAAAAAACGGTAAAGATGTGCTGGTGTCCACCGGGGAGGTGGTCACCAGCCCGGCGATGACTTCACTGGCGCCGGGCCAGCAGCAACTGGTGCGCATTATCGTCATGCAGCCCGGCATCCGTGCGCAGGAGCAAAGTTACCGGCTGGTTATTGACGAACTGCCGGACGCCGCGTCCCGTGCCGCCAACCCCTCCGCGGTACACTTCCTGCTGCGCTACTCGATTCCGGTGTTTATTGCCGGGAGCCAGAGCGCGCCCGTCAGCCACGATGCCCTGAGCTGTGAGCAGGCAGACATACCGGCCACTCTCCGCTGCTTTAACGCCGGAAACCGCCACATCCGCCTGAGCCACCTTGAGGCCCTGACGGCCGATGGGAAGGTTGTCGGGTCGATTAAAGGCCTGGCGGGCTATGTGCTCCCGGGACAAACCGCCCTTTTATCGCTCAAGCAGCCCACACGTCACGCGCTCAGCTCGCTGCGCGTCTATCTTAATGATGACCATCATGCCAGCCAGATACCCCTGCGCCCGCTCGCTTCTCGCGCTCCTGTTTTGGCTACCGCTCATGCTGTCAGCCCGGACTGAGCCCGCCGACACCGTGCAATGGCTGGCCATTACCGTGAACCACGCCCCGCGAGGCGAGCTATGGGCCTGCCGGGTGGTGGATAATGCGCTATGGATAAGCCGCAGCGACATGAAAAAGCTGGGGCTTCACGCCCCGGACGATCGCGCAGAGTGGGTTGAGCTGACCTCCCTGCCGGGCCTGAACGTCAATCTCGACGTGCTGTCCCAGCAGGTGTCGATTACCGCAGAGGCAGACGCGCTCGAGGGCCAGCAGCATCTGACCGTCTCAAGGCCCACGCCGATGTACCGCTATCCTGATGCGCAGCCCGTCAACGCCTATACGCTCGGATATGCGCTCTACGCCAGCGACGTGCAAGGGAAGCGCCAGCTTAACGCCCAGACCATGCTGACCGCGTCCGGTGGGCTACCCGGAACGTTCAGCAGCAGTTTTTCAAGCCATGTCGGGGAGGAAAACAGCGCCGGTCGACCGACCCATACGCGTCTCGAAACCCGCTGGCAGTGGGACAACACCGACTCGCTGACCACGCTGGCGCTGGGCGACAGCGTCACCACCGGCACCGGCTGGAGCCGACAGGTACGCTTTGGCGGGCTGCACTGGGCACGTAACTTTGAGCTCAATCCCCAGCTCAATACCGAACCGCGCAGCCGCTACAGCGACACGGCCGTGCTGCCTTCCACGGTCGATTTGTATATCGACGGCCTTAAGCAGAGCAGCCAGCGCGTCACGCCGGGAGACTTTCTACTGGATACCCTGCCCTCCTTCACCGGAAGCGGACAGGCGGAGGTGGTCATTACCGATATCAACGGCCAGCGTCGCACCGTACAGCTCGACCTCTACGGCGCGCCGGGCATGCTGGCGGAAGGGTTCAGCAGCGGTTCGCTGGACATCGGCTGGATGCGCGAAAACTACGCCCTGCGCTCCGACGACTATGCCGCCTCGCCGCTGCTGGACGCGGGCTGGCGCTATGGGGTGAATAATAGCCTGACGCTAGCGCTGCATACGGAACAGCAGCGCAGGCTGCGCAACGTGGGTATGGGCACTGACTGGCTGGTCTCTCCCGCCGTGGGGGTGGTCAGCAAGCACGTTGCCGTGAGCGACAGCCCTTACGGTCAGGGCGTTCAGTGGGGCCTTGGCTGGCAGTGGAACGGCAGGGGAACGAGCATTTCTGCCAGCACCGTCCGTACCGAGGTGGATTTCGCCGACAACGCCCGCATGAGCGGTGCCGCGCCCGTCAGACGCAGCGACAGCGTTTGGGTAAGCCAGTCCATCCCCCACTTCGGTACCGTGGGCGCGGGCTGGGTACAGCAGAACATTCAGGGCAGCACAGAGCGTTACCTCAACGCCTCCTGGTCGGTATCGCTGCCGGCACACATCTCCACCACGCTGAGCTACACCCGCTCGTTTACGGACGCGTCGAGCCACGTTCAGTTGCTGCTTTCCGTCCCATTGGGTCGCGAGGACACGCTCTCCGCTCAGGTCAGCCGGGATACGCCGCGCATGGATTACCGCCACCAGCCGGACGATGAGGCCGGCGGCTGGTCATGGGAGCTGGGCCAGGGCTTCGGCGAACGACGTGAAAGATATGCGGACCTCGGCTACCTGGGCCGAGCGGGCGAATGGCACGTTGGGCTGCAGCAAGGTGCCAACCAGGGCAACCAGTACGCCTCCGCCGAAGGCAGCCTGACGCTGCTGGACGGCAGCCTGTACCCGCTGCGCTACATCCAGCAGGGCATGGCGCTGGTGTCCACCCACGGCATTGGGCACGTACCGGTAATGCTGGAAAACCGCCCGGCCGGTGAAACGGATGAAGACGGTTATCTCCTGCTAACCGACCTGCCGCGCTACCACAACAGCAAAGTCAGCATTAACCCGCTCGATCTGCCCGCCGATGTGATCGCCCCTGTTACCGACATGCATGCCAGACCGGGCAACAGCAGCGCGGTGAAAGTCGAGTTTAACGTCCATCACGCCGTCACGGTTCAGGCCCGGCTGGTCGACAGCCGCCGCAGGCCGCTCCCGCTGGGCAGCATCGTGTCAACGCCGCAGGGTGCCACCATCGTAGGACGCGACGGCTTTATCTGGCTTGAAGATCCGCCCCTGCCGGGCGAACTGGTGGTGAAGACCGGTGAGGGAGAGTGCCGGGTCACGCTTCCGGCGCCCCGTACCGCGTCATCTATACAGAATATCGGAGAACAACTGTGTCATTAAGAGCGCCGTTATTATTGCTGCTCGTCCTGTCCGTGAAGGCGATGGCGGCAGCCTGCTGGATAACCTCCATGCCCGCCATTAACTTTGGCAACGTCGTGGCGGGCAATACCACCTCCGTCAACACCGAGGTCAAATTTAGCTGCCAGGCCGACAACGAGGGCAGGACGGAATATATTAACGTCTGCCTGAGCAGCGTAGACGCCCCGCCCTTTGAGATGATCTCCCAGGGAGATCAGGAGGGGAAACAGTACACCCTCCTCTTCCGCCTGCTTAACGGCGCAGCGCGCTCTCAGGAGCTGGGGCCTGCCAGCAACGGGAACCTGATTCAGCAGACCCTCGCCGCGGAAAGCAATGCCAACGTCAGCGGTACCTTTCCGCTTATCGCTACCATTCCGCCAGGGCAAAGCCAGCTTCCGGCCTACCACTATTACAACTACAACATGAATCTGCGCATCGCCTGGCACAGCGCCCTGCGCCAGGACGCGCTGCAAAACTGCTCGGACGGTTCCGCAGAGGGGCAGCAGGTGCAGGGCGGCACCAGCGCGCAGGCCGAAATCAGCCAGGGGTGCTACATCGAGCGCGTGACGCCGCTTAACTTCGGCACGCTGACCAGCACCGCTACCCTGAGCCCGACGCGATCCTCCGCCACCCTCACCACGCGCTGTCCGGCCGGAACCGCGTTCACCCTTGCCATGGGAAAAGGCAACCATGCCAGCGGTAACCAGCGGCAGCTCTGCAACAGCGAGGGTCATTGCCTGCGCTACGGTCTCTGGCAGGATGAGGCGGCCACGCAACGCTGGGGAGATCAAAGCAGCGGCGATGCGCTGCAGGTCACCAACCCTGCAGGCGGCACCCAGAACTACACCGTTTACGGCGAGGTCCCGGCACAGCCGCTAATCGGCACCGGGGAGTTTATTGATGACGTGATTATCACGCTGACTTATTAAATCACCCAAAAACCTGTCTGGATCAATGTTATCGGTAACAGTGGCGTTAAAATAGCCAGCAATGCAGCCTTGAGGGCGTAAGCCTTTTTTCATTCATTATCTCTGTTTTTATTACAACAACTTATGAAATACCTGCTTGCTGACGCCATCGTCTATAACGACGAGGACGGCTCTGTTTCTCTTATCAATGCGCCGGATGAGGATGCGCAGCTCCTCACCTGCACAGCCAATACCATCATGAGGCTGCTGGTTCAGCATCATGGGAACGTGGTCGAACGGGAAACCTTTCTCCAGGAAGTCTGGGATCGGCGAGGGCTCCAGGGGTCTAACAACTCCTTAAACCAGTACATCAGCATTCTGCGCAAGATGCTGGCGACCCTGCTTCCCGACGCGCTGTTTATCGTTACCGTACCGAAAACGGGCTTTATGCTCAGCACAGACGTCACGGTCACTCCGCTGGAGGAGGCCCCCCCGATCGCCAAAACGGTGAAACCTGCATGGCGCGTTCGCCCGGAATGGCTGTTCTGCGGCGCGCTCACGCTGGTCGTCGTTGCGCTAAGCATCTGGATCGCGCTCATCAAGCCAGACGCACCGCAGCGGGAGATCCATCTGCTGACGCATATCGGCACCTGTCCGGTTTACACCTTTACGCCGCTGGCGGACGTGTTTCACGGGAAGGCGATTACGCTCGCGCAAACGCTTCAAAAGGACGGTCACCTTCCGTGCCTGAAAAATTCGATTTTCTACATGCACATTCAGAGAACGCTTTTCTACGGCCACGAAGGGCGGCTGGTGCTCTCCCAATGCTCCCTCACGCGGGGTAAAGCCAGCGCCTGTCGTACGCTTTACTATTACGAGTGGTGATATGAGACAGAAAAAAGTTTGGCTAATCCTGATCCTCAACCTGCTGCTGCTGGGCACAGCGCTGGCGTGGTATTTTCACACGCCTCCGCTGTCGGTAGCCTGCGACGGAAACCTGACGTTTACCGACGAGCGCGACAGCCACAATTTCACCTTTGACGGTGAGGTCATTATGCGCTTTCACCCCGACAAAACGGGGTACATCACGGTTAACGGCAACGTGGTGAATGCCCCGCGCAGCTGGGAGGTTTCTCGCCAGGAGATGTTTAAATGGCGTCACGTGGAGGACGAACTGTATGAGATCGTCATTCAAAAAGTGGAGCGCTTTAGCCATGACGCGATGCCGCCCGGGGTCTTTGAAAAATACGTTGCCGGCCTGACGCTGGGCAATAAAAGGCTTCTGACGATAGAGCGCACACCGGAAGACGCGCTGGTGATCAGCAATTTTTATTCGCCGGTGCTGATCTGCTCGGAATAATGTCGACGGGTCAGGCTATACTTGCCGCCATGACTATTCGCATTCGCCCCACCACCCTCAGCGACGTTGCCGCCCTGTCCGCCATTGAACGCGCGGCGGCCGGGCGATTCCGCGACATCCCGGAACTCGCCTGGCTTGCCGACGGCGAGGTCATTCCCGCTGAGCAACACCTCGACTATGCCGAACGCGGGCTTAGCTGGCTGGCGCTGGCAAACGACCAGCCCGTCGGGTTTGTCCTTGCCGAAGCCCACCCGTCATCACTGTTTATTGTCGAACTCTCGGTTGATCTGGACTGGCAGGGAAAAGGGATTGGCAGACAGCTCATCGCCTGCGTGGCAGATTGCGCCCGTAAAAGGGGGCTGACCGCGCTGACGCTGACGACGTTCCGGGACGTGCCGTGGAATGCGCCGTTCTATGCGCGGCTGGGGTTTGAAATGATGACGAGGCTGACGCCTGAATTGCGTGAAAAACGCGAAGAAGAGACGGCGCACGGTTTCGCGTATGAATCGCGCTGCGCCATGCGCCTGCCGCTTTGATATCGCCCGGTGGCGCTTCGCTTACCGGGCCTACAACAAGCTTCCGTTGGCCGGGTAAGGCGTAGCCGCCACCCGGCACAACGCGCTGGATCAGAACGTTTCCCAGTTATCGCCCGCGTCCGCCGTCGCGACTTTACGCGACATCACCGGCGCGGCAACGCTTTTCGCGGCAGCGAACTCGCGCGCCTTCATCTGCTCCTGCTGAATGCGGAACACTGCCACGGCCTGCGTCAGACGGCTTGCCTGCTCTTCCAGCGCCGCCGCCGCTGCGGCAGACTCTTCCACCAGCGAGGCGTTCTGCTGGGTCACGCGATCCATCTCCGCCACCGCCAGGCCCACCTGGTCGATACCGCGGCTCTGCTCGTCGGACGCAGAGGCAATCTCGCCCATGATATCGGTCACGCGGGTCACCGCGTTCACGATCTCACCCATGGTTTCACCGGCGCTTTCCACCAGCGTTGACCCCACTTCCACGCGGCCCACGGAGTCTTCAATCAGGCTCTTGATCTCGCGTGCCGCCTGGGCGCTGCGCTGGGCCAGGTTACGCACTTCTCCTGCCACCACCGCAAATCCACGGCCCTGTTCGCCCGCACGCGCCGCTTCTACCGCCGCGTTCAGCGCCAGGATGTTGGTCTGGAAGGCAATGCCGTCGATCACGCTGATGATATCGGCAATTTTCTGCGAACTGCCTGCGATGTCACGCATGGTTTGCACCACGTTGTCCACCACCTTGCCGCCCTTCTGCGCGGTCTCAGACGCGCTTAGCGCCAGGTGGCTCGCCTGACGGGCGTTCTCGGCGTTCTGCTTAACGGTCGCCGTCAGCTGCTCCATGCTGGCAGCGGTCTCTTCCAGGGAAGCGGCCTGCTGTTCAGTACGGGAAGAGAGGTCGTTATTGCCCATCGCGATTTCGCTCGCGCCGCTATAAATAGCGTTCGCGCCGTTACGCACGTCGCCCACGGTACGCACCAGCTCGCCCTGCATATGACGCAGCGAGTCGGCCAGTTCGCCCATCTCGTTAGAGCCTTCCACGTCGATGCGCTTCACCAGGTCGCCGCTGGCGATGTGGCGGATATTGTCAATGAGACGCGTCAGCGGAGAGATCAGCGCCTGCTTGATACCCAGCCAGACGGCCACAATCACCACCAGCACGGCAACCAGCACGCTGATCAGCACCCAGATAGCCTGAGTGTAAGAGCTGTTGCTGTCTTCAACCGCCATCTGGTACAGCTTGTCGTTCTGCTGCAGGTAGCTCACGTACTGCTTCTCGAATCCATCCTGGTAGCTCTGGGTCGGCTGGTCGAAGAAGGCGTTGATTTTGCCCGCCCCCAGCAGCTGAATTAGCTCAGCCAGCGCACCGTGGTAGATATCGTAGTTACGTTTAATTTCCAGCGCAGCGGCGTCGCTCTGACGCGGGTCGCGCGGCAGGGCTTCATAGTCAGCCCAGTTTTTTTCCGCCTGTTTCAGCGAGGCAGACGCAATCTGCATCAGATCGTTAACGGTCGCGCCGCTGCCGATATTGTTCTGATCCATCATGTAGCGGATGCCCGCGCGGTTCAGGGTATTACGGGTTTGCAGCAGCGCAACCCAGCTCCCGTTAAGGGTGGATTGTTGCTGACGAATGGTTTGCAGGACGGTGAAATTCTCTTTGTCATTCTTCAGAGCATTAAAGAAAAGACCACCGGATGTGAGTTGTAAAAGGCCAAATATCGCTAAAACCAGCATTAAGCTGGTGACAATCTTGATACGGTTTAACATGTTTTCTCTTTCCATCAGACAGATAACAGAATTTTCGGCCTGATAAGGGAAAACTTTACAAAAAACGCACTCTTTTCGTGCAAAAAAGTCGCGCAATCGCGTTTCACACCCGCACAGTGAAGCCAATCACATTTCTTCTCCCCATTTTGCGACGCTGCGGGCCCCGCCTTTTCTTAACCCACTGAAATATCTACCCTTCCGCCGACATCAATATAAAAACAATATCAATAACCCCGTCAATCATATTGGAACCCCAATCAACGGCACCCGAAAATGTAAGGAGATAACCCGTTAAGGAGTAGTTATGTCCCGTTCCGTCTTTACTGATTCCCCGTTTGAAGCCGCTGAAATCCTGCGCGCGGCTAAACCCGGTTTTACGCCCCGCATCGCGATGATCCTCGGCTCGGGTCTCGGCGCGTTAGCCGACAGGCTGGAAAATAAAACCGTTGTCTCATACGAAAAGCTGCCCGGTTTTCCGGTCAGTACGGTCATTGGCCATGCGGGCGAAGTGGTGATGGGGAGCCTGCACGGCGTCAACCTTATCTGCATGAAGGGCCGTGGGCATTTTTACGAAGGCGTCGGGATGGGCATCATGACCCACGCGGTACGCACCTTTAAGCTGCTGGGATGTGATTTCATGCTCTGCACCAACGCCGCCGGCTCCCTGAACACCGACATTCCAGCGGGTTCGCTGGTGGCGCTGAACGACCACATCAATACCATGCCGTCCACGCCAACGGTGGGTCCCAACGACGAACGCTTTGGCCCACGCTTTTTCAGCCTGGCGAATGCCTACGACAAGACGCTTCGCGAACGCCTGCACGTCACGGCAAAAACTCTCGGCCTGACGCTGCATGAAGGGGTGTTTGTCTCCTACCCTGGCCCCAACTTCGAAACGGCAGCAGAGATCCGCATGATGCAAAGAATAGGCGGTGACGTCGTCGGTATGTCAGTGGTGCCGGAAGTGATTGTTGCCCGCCACTGCGGCCTGCGCGTGCTGGCCGTCTCCGCGATTACCAACATGGCGGAAGGTCTGAGCGACGTTGAACTTTCCCATGAGCAGACCCTGAAATGCGCTGCCATGGTCACAGATGATTTTATTCGTCTCATCAGCGAGTTTGTGAAGCACTACCGCTGATCGTTATCCACAGACGGGCATCCGTGCCCGTCAGGAGAATACACATGTCTGATAACAACTATTCTCGCGGCAGTTTGAACGCCGTATCCTACCTCAGCTACTACTTTGTCGGCGCGCTGGTATCGACGCTCGGGATTGTCCTCGGCCCTCTGTGCGCGGCCTTCAACAAAGATCCGAGCTTTATCGGCCAGGTATTTACCCTGATGAACATCGGCATGTTTGTGCCGATTATGCTCGGCGGCCTGCTGATGAAAAAATGGGGGCTGCAAAAACCGCTGGCCATCGCCGCCGCGCTCACCCTCGTCGTGAGCATCGTGCTGTTTACGCACCCGACCCTGACCCTGTTCAGCGTGGCGGTCGCCCTGATGGGGGCCTGCGGCGGGATCTTCATGACTATCGGCAGCTATCTGGTGGTGCGCATTAATCCCGATGAAAAAAGCCGTTCTGCCAGCCTGATTTTCACCGATTTCTTCTTTAGCCTTGCCGGGGCAACGCTCTCCTTCCTGTTGGCGTGGCTTTTTAAGCTTGGCGCAAGCTGGATGGCGATGTATGCCATCATGGGGGCGCTGGGTGCGCTGATGCTGGTTCTGGTGCTGCGCGCTCGCTTTCCGACGACAGAAGCGGCAACACCCGTTGAAGCGTCTTCGCCGGTGGCTGAACCCTGGGGAATGTCGGTATGGCTGATTTGCCTTTCGCTGTTTCTGTTCCTGCTGGCCGAGCCCATCTTCACCATGTGGACGCCGGGCTATCTGCAATGGCGCTTCGTCATGCAGCCTGAGCAGGCAGCGCTGTTTACAACCGTTTACTGGGTCACCAAAGCAACCGGGCTGTTCATCAACCAGTTCACCGTCAAGCTTATGAAGCTGCGTACCTTCCTGCTGATCTGCACGGTTGTCGGGATGATCTCCATTGCGCTTATCGCCAACAGTGGCAGCACTACGGCGATCCTGATTGCCTACGGCTGCTTTGGCTTCTTTAACTCTGGCCTGTTCTCCGGGCTCATGAGCTACGGTTCGCTGCAGGTGAGCCGCAGCTCGCCAACGCTGATCTCCGCTCTGCTGACCTGCGGCACCGTCGGCACGCTGCTGTTCGCCACCGTATCGTCGCTGGTGAACAGCCGCTTTGGCCTGCACGGTGCGGTGAATGCCGCGACCGTCGCCTACGCTGCCCTGCTTCTGGTGCTGCTGTGCGCGGTTATGCGCAGCCGGGCCGAGCGTTTGCATCACTCAACCGCCAGCGCGGTTTGACAGACCAGGGAGAGGACGGCAACAATGGCGGCAACCTCTCCCTTACCAGCCATCCTCATGAACGATTCTGCTCTCCTCAGCCGCGTGCGCATGCGCATGCTACGCTACTTCCAGGTTCTGGCCGATGAACTGCACTTTGGCCGCGCAGCGGCCAGGCTGAATATCTCCCAGCCGCCGCTAAGCATGCAGATTAAAGAGCTTGAAACCCTGCTCGAGGTTGAGCTTTTCGAGCGGACGAGCCGTAAGGTCGTGTTAACCCACGCGGGAAAAATATTGAAGGCCGAGGTCGACCGGCTGCTGAGCGCTGCCGAACAGTCCCTCAACTACGTTCAGCAGATTGGCCGCAGTGAAAAACAGCATATCAACATCGGCATTATTGGCAGCGCCATCTGGGGAACGCTGCTTACCCGGCTTAAGACGCTGCACGAGCAGTACCCCAACGTCCACTGGACGCTGACAGAGCTCTCTCAGCAGCAGCAAATAGAGGCGTTGCGCGCCCGCACGATTGATATCGCCATCAACCGCAACGTCATCCCCAACGCCGAGGTCAACATTCGCTGCCAGCTCATTTCGCGGGAAACCATGCGCCTGGCGGTGCATGAAAACGACCCGCTGGCGAAACGCAGCCGCGTATCGCTGGCGGAGCTGGCGCAGCGCCCCTTTATCTCACTCTCCTTTAACCGGGGCGACTTCGCGCGTCAGGTATACGACGCCTGCGCGGAACATGGCTTTCAGCCGCTGATTGCCCAGCAGGTCTTTGAGCCGCAAACGGTGCTGGCGCTGGTCAGCGCGGCCACGGGAGTGGCGCTGCTGCCGGAAACCTGCGCGCTGATCCACTGGCCCGGCGTCACCTTTGTCACGCTTGAAGAACAGATTCCCGCCGACCTGTACGCTCTGTGGTACGACGCCCCTCTCCCCGAGCTGTTCAGCAACGTCCTCGCGGCATTACGCGGATGAGCTACTCCTCATCCCCGCGCGCGGCAATGTGACGATTGCCGAGGGTAATGAACTCTTCCAGCAGCGCCGTCAGCTGCTTCATCTTCTCCGGGGTGTATTCCGCCTCAATCTGCTGATACGCCTCTTCCACCTGCGCCTGGGCGTGCTCGTACAGCGCATTTCCCTCTTTGGTCAGCGACACGTACAGCTTGCGCTGGTCGTTCACCGGCTTTAAGCGCAGCACCAGGCCGTCGCGCTCCATGCGCGTCAGAATGCCGGTCAGGCTCGGGCGCAGAATACAGGTGCGAAACGCCAGATCGTGAAAATCCATCGACGGATGTTCAGCCAGCACGCGCACGATGCGCCACTGCTGCTCGGTGAGGTTATGCCGCTTCACAATCGGACGGAAGTACGACATCGCCGCTTCCCGCGCCTGCAAAAGCGCGATGGTTAATGAATCATGCATAGCCTCTCCCCTTCACATCATTAACAAGTAAACGATTCATAAAAGATGTTTTTATAAACAACACGTTTCCTGCCAGAAAGTCTAACAGAAACCATTCGTTTTTATTAATCAACTGATTTACATAGGATTAAAATCCATAATGTAAATTTATTGTTATTCATATCACAAATTCTTCACTTCTGATTGCGAAATAAACAGCAAAAGCATAAAACCAGATCATTAACATATTAATGAAATCATAACCCGGACCGTCGGGGTAAGGAGTAGGTGAA
>NZ_JADBQN010000034.1:0-26021 GCF_014895915.1 Enterobacter cloacae complex sp. P13B | reverse complement strand
ATGGAGGCGCATTATAGGGATCCCAATTTTTAGCACAAGTGTTTTTTAGATCTTTTTTTTCGACTGCTGATTTTCCGCGCTTTTCGCTGAAATCCCGCCCGATCTGCTTAAATATTGACGCATTTTGCCTTGCCTCGATCCAATAATATGATCAAGTCTTCCGTATAGCGCTCATCCTTAGAGGTAGTTATGTCTGCAGTATTACGCCCTTATAAAGATCTGTTCCCCCAAAAAGGCGATCGCGTGATGATCGATGCCACCAGCGTGGTCATTGGTGATGTCCGAATGGCCGATGACGTCAGTATCTGGCCGCTCGTCGCCATCAGGGGAGATGTAAATTATGTGTCGATCGGTGCCCGTACCAATATTCAGGACGGTAGCGTTCTGCATGTTACGCACAAATCCTCTTATAACCCGGAGGGCAATCCCCTCATCATTGGAGAAGATGTTACCGTCGGACATAAAGTGATGCTTCACGGCTGCACTATCGGTAATCGGGTGCTTGTTGGCATGGGATCGATTTTGCTGGATGGCGTGATAGTAGAAGAAGACGTAATGATTGGGGCCGGTAGCCTGGTTCCGCAGAACAAACGTCTGGAAAGTGGTTATCTCTATCTGGGAAGCCCGGTAAAACAGATCCGCCCCCTGAAGGAGGCAGAGATCGAAGGATTAAAATACTCGGCGAACAACTACGTAAAATGGAAGAATGACTATTTGGATCAGGATAACCAAACCCACCCCTGATCGTCTTCCTGCTGCTCGCGGATTAAATCGCTGGCTTCCTCTTCCAGATCCCAGCGATTTTCGCAAAAAACGGCTATCGGGTCTGTGCCGCCAAAACGATGTAACAGCGCTTCTCCATGGATGGCACAGGTAAGCTGCATACCCTGCACCAGCACCGGAAAACAGACCGCCTGCTTATGCTCATCCCAGCTCTCTCTGTCCGGGAAATGAATAGCCTGATTCACGCCGAAAGCTCCTGCTTTAGCTTTTCAATGACCGGCTCGACTGCAGGCAACACCCCGTGCCAGAGCAGTACCGCATGCGCAGCCTGCCCCACCAGCATTCCCAGCCCATCGGCTAACTGTTTCGCACCGTGTTGTTCGCACCAGTTCAGGAAGGGCGTATTCCCTTTCTGATAGAACATGTCATAGAAGTACATGTGCGCGCTGACCAGCGAAGCGGGGATTGCCGGGATCTCGCCACTGATGCCGCTGGATGTGGCATTAATGACAAGATCGAACTCACGTTCGGCAAGATCGTCAAGCGCTACCGCACTTACGCTGCCGGTATGCGCAAACAACGCCGCCAGCGCTTCTGCCCGGGAAAAAGTTCGGTTGGTAATGGTCACCGCACAGTCCAGGGAAAGCAGAGGCAACAGTACTCCCCGCGATGCGCCCCCCGCACCAATCAGCAGGACCCGGAATCCAGGTTTAATAAATGACAGTCGTTCCAGATCGCTCAGCAAACCTATTCCGTCAGTGTTGTCGCCCAGAAGACGTCCGTCCTCAAGCCGTTTTAGGGTATTTACTGCACCAGCAAGAGAAGCGCGCTCGGTCAGTTCATCAGCACGTTCGAAAGCTTCCTCTTTAAAAGGAACCGTCACATTCGCACCTTTGCCACCTGCGGCGAAAAAAGCCTCGAGCGTTGGAATAAATGCATCTACCGGTGCCAGTACGCGGCCATAGGGATGATTTATCTGCAGCTGCTCCGCAAATTGCTGATGGATCAGCGGTGACTTGCTGTGTGCGATCGGATTACCAAAAACAGCATAGGTTTCCATGAGATTACCCCTGGCGAAAACGTTCGCCGGTCAAAGCGTCGCGAATTTCAGACGGATTCAGGCGCCCTCCCGTCTCTCCAACAGCAACCGGGAAGTCATTTCCGAACTGTGCCAGCACTTCTTCAGTTGTACGACAAGGTGGCAATCCGGTCAGGTTGGCGCTGGTTGAGACCAGCGGTTTACCAAATGCCAGGCAAAGCTCAACCACCAGAGGATGATCGGTGACGCGAACGGCGAGGGAATCAAAGCGTCCGGTCAGCCAGCGCGGTGTTGTCGGCTGCGCAGGGAAAACAAAGGTCACCGGTCCTGGCCATGCGGAGAAAATAGTCTCGCGTTGCGCCGGTGTCAGCATAGAGTCATCAATGTAGGGCTTAAGCTGCTCGTAATTCGCAGCTATCAAAATCAACCCTTTCTCTACGGGTCTTTGTTTTAAGGCAAGCAGGCGGCTCACAGCCGTCTCGCTGTCAGGGTCGCAACCGACTCCAAAAACAGCTTCAGTTGGATAGGCGATGACTTTTTCATTTTTCAGTACGTCCACTGCATAAGCAATGGAGCCTGATGGCAGGTTATTATTCACTATTTTGATCCGCCGTAACCGGCTTTCCACATTGTTTGCTGGCGCAGAAGCGTTTCATACCTTGCGCCGTTTTCTTCTCGATAAGTAGCGGATAGTTGCAATGAGGGCAGACGCCCGCTACCGGTTTGAAATTGATAACGAACTGGCATTCAGGGTAGCGATCGCAGGAATGGAAGGTCTTACCATAGCGGGAACGGCGCTGTACCAGCTGACCGCGCTGACACTGAGGACACGCAATCGCCGTTTCATCAGGCTTATCAATTTGTTCCGTATGCTCACATTCCGGATAACGGCTACAGCCAATAAACATACCGAAACGGCCCTGACGTAGCGCTAGTTCACCACCACAAAGAGGACATAGCTGTCCTTCCAGAATTTTGACGATATGTCCATCCGCCTGGCTTTTCAGAGGACGGACATAATCACATTCCGGATAGTGTGAACAACCGAGAAACGGGCCGTGTTTCCCGGACCGAATAACAAGTTCAGCCCCGCACTGCGGGCAGGGCTCATTTTTATGCACCGTGAATAGTGCTGATTTGGCCATAACAACTCTTGGTGCTACACATAGAATTAATGCAGCATACCTTCATTCACTTCAAAGAGTAATTCTTCCATTTGTTGATAGGCATTTTCACAGCCCGGGATATTAAACAGAACCATCAGAATCACCCATTTCAGATCTTCCAATTCAAATTCTGCCGTATCCAGCGCCATGACACGCTCTATCACCATTTCTCTCGTTTCGAGGTTCAGCACCTGAATCTGCTCAAGGAATAAGATGAATCCCCGGCAGCTGGCGTCCAGCCTTTCACACTCTTCTGCGGTATAAATGCGTACTGACAACGGGTCAGAAGCAAGCTGCATCGGTTCGGCGAGGCCGTCCTGATAATCAGCCAGTTTTTCCAGCCACATCAACGCATTATAGATATCTTCCCGCTCAAACCCCGCATCGGTAAGATCCTGTGTCAATTTGTCCTGATCCACTCGCATTTCTGCTTCGTTATGGATGTAAGTCTCAAACAAATACATCAGTACGTCGAACATGGCATGCCCTCCTTAATCGGACATAGCCGCCGGGTACAGCTGCGATCCACCCTGCTAACTCCAGTTCGAGTAGCTGTGCTACCGTTACTGGCACAGGTTGGCCGGCACGTTCAGCGACAACGTCAACAGGTGTTACCTCATCTCCTACGTTAGCCAGGAGCTTGGGAAATGGCAATGCCACCTTTCCCTGATCTGATGAATAATGTCGCTTTTCGGGATCTTCCTGCAGACATTGCAAGCCATATTGCAAATTTTCAAGAATGTCCCGCGCTTCTGTTACCGGCGTCGCACCCTGCTTTATCAGCCAGTGTGGTCCTTCACACCCCGGGTTACCAATCGGGCCGGGTAAGGCGAAAACCTCCCTCCCCTGATCGAGCGCGCATCGTGCAGTGACCAGCGAGCCGCTTCGCACTGCCGCTTCAACGACCAATACACCCTGGCTAAGCCCGCTGATGATTCGATTACGACGCGGAAAGTTTGCCGGCCGGGGCTGCGCCGAAAGAGGGAACTCAGACACTATCGCCCCGTCAGCTTCGATAAGCCGCATAGCCAGCGCCTGATGCCGACGGGGATAAATGCTAAACAGGCCGTTCCCCAGTACGGCCACGCTACGCCCTTTTACAGACAGCGCGGCGTTGTGAGCAACACCGTCTATACCGCAGGCCAGTCCGCTGGTGATTGTGAAACCACTTTGCGAAAGTTGTTCGCACAGAATTCTCCCCCATCGTTCTCCATACCATGACGGCGCACGGCTACCCACGACCGCCAGCTGGGCAGCATTAAGCGTTTCAGGGTTACCTTTTACGAATAATGCACCGGGATAATCAGGAATTGCTCGAAGTAAAGGAGGATAAAGCGGATGGGTTGCCGTCAATAAATGATTTCCCGGCTGCTCAAGCCACACCAGACTACGCTCCAGCTCACCCTCATCTGGGGCAAAGAACCGTTCAGCCTGTTTTGCTGACAGCCCAGCGTCTCTGACAGCGGAAGCATCGATATTTTTTTGCTTGTGCAGCCGTGCAGCCGCTTCCAGCATTCCATCGCCACATAATGAACCTGTGTGTATTAGCCGTAGCCATATCTCGATAGACGTCATCCTTTCCCCCTGCCATAAGCGGCCTGCGCAATCATTGCGATTGGTCACTGATGCTGTCAATCGACCCGGGATTTGTCTAGAATAGAAGTAATATTCTTATCAACTCCTGAACACGACTCTGGAAATTTATGGCAGTTTTGCAAGTGTTACATATTCCGGACGAGCGCCTTCGCATCGTCGCTGAACCGGTTAAAGAAGTGAATGCAGAAATCCAGCGTATCGTTGATGATATGTTCGATACCATGTACGCCGAAGAAGGCATTGGCCTGGCGGCGACGCAGGTAGACATTCACAAACGTATTATCGTGATCGACGTTTCTGAAAATCGCGATGAGCGTCTGGTGCTGATCAACCCTGAATTGCTTGAGAAGAGCGGTGAAACGGGCATTGAGGAAGGTTGTCTTTCTATTCCGGAACAGCGCGCTTTGGTGCCACGTGCCGAAAAAGTGAAAATTCGCGCTTTGGATCGTGACGGTAATCCGTTCGAACTGGAAGCAGATGACCTGCTGGCAATTTGCATTCAGCATGAGATGGATCATCTGGTCGGTAAGCTGTTTATCGATTACCTCTCGCCGTTGAAACAGCAGCGTATTCGTCAAAAAGTAGAGAAACTGGATCGTTTGCGCTCTCGCGCATAACGTCCCCCCGGATACAAGGATCATCGTGTCTAAAACACTACGTATTATCTTCGCGGGAACCCCTGATTTTGCAGCGCGTCATCTTGACGCGCTGTTATCTTCTGGTCACCAGGTTGTCGGCGTCTTTACCCAGCCGGACCGTCCGGCTGGTCGCGGTAAAAAACTGATGCCGAGCCCGGTAAAGGTGCTGGCAGAAGAGCATGGGCTTCCTATTTTCCAGCCCGCATCCTTACGCCCTCAGGAAAATCAGCAGCTGGTTGCTGACCTGAACGCCGACGTAATGGTCGTGGTGGCTTACGGTTTAATTCTGCCAAAAGCGGTGCTTGATATGCCTCGTCTGGGTTGTATCAACGTGCACGGCTCCTTGCTCCCGCGCTGGCGTGGTGCGGCACCTATCCAGCGCTCCCTGTGGGCGGGGGATGCTGAAACCGGCGTCACAATCATGAAGATGGACGTAGGTTTAGACACTGGCGACATGCTGCATAAACTGGCGTGCCCTATTACTGCAGACGATACCAGCGCTACGCTGTATGACAAACTTGCAGGCCTTGGTCCGCAAGGGCTTATCGAGACGCTGCAGCAACTTGCTGATAATACAGCGAAGCCGGAAGTTCAGGATGAGGCGCTGGTGACGTATGCTGAAAAACTGAGTAAAGAAGAAGCCCGGCTCGACTGGTCCTTGTCTGCCGCTCAACTTGAACGCTGCATCCGCGCTTTTAATCCGTGGCCGATGAGCTGGATGGAGATTGATGAGCAGCCAGTGAAAGTCTGGAAAGCGTCAGTCATTAATGGCAATACGGCTGCTGAACCCGGCACGATTATCGACGCCAGCAAGAACGGTATCCAGGTTGCGACAGCAGAAGGGATCCTGAATCTTGAATCGCTGCAACCGGCCGGTAAGAAAGCCATGAGCGCTCAGGATCTATTAAATTCCCGTCGTGAATGGTTTATACCGGGTAATCGTCTTGCCTAATCCAATATATGCTTAAAGCCCGGTGTTTCCGGGCATTTTTATTTTTATAGTTATGAAAAAACAAAATCTACGCAGTATGGCGGCCAAAGCCGTTGAGCAGGTTATCGAGCAGGGCCAGTCATTGAGTAACATCCTGCCTCCCCTGCAACAAAAGGTATCTGATAAAGACAAAGCTCTGCTCCAGGAACTCTGCTTTGGTGTCCTGCGCACCCTTTCTCAGCTTGAGTGGCTCATTAATAAGCTGATGTCGCGCCCAATGACAGGCAAACAGCGCACCGTACATTATTTGATTATGGTGGGGTTTTATCAGCTTCTTCATACCCGCATTCCACCTCACGCCGCGCTGGCTGAAACGGTGGAAGGTGCCGTTGCGATTAAACGCCCTCAGTTGAAAGGGCTGATCAACGGCGTACTGCGTCAGTTCCAGCGTCAGCAGGATGAGCTACTGGCTGAATTTGCACAAAGCGAAACACGTTTTCTGCACCCGGACTGGCTGCTGAATCGCCTTAAAAAAGCGTATCCGCAGCAATGGCAAAACATTGCCGAAGCGAATAATCAACGCCCACCGATGTGGTTACGCGTCAACCGTAATCACCACACCCGTGACGCATGGCTGGCATTACTGGAAGAAACCGGAATGAGTGGATTCACGCATGCAGCCTATCCGGATGCCGTGCGTTTAGCCTCCCCTGCACCGGTACATGCTTTACCTGGTTTTGATGAAGGCTGGGTGACCGTACAGGATGCCTCGGCTCAGGGTTGCATGACCTGGCTTGAACCAGCAAACGGGGAACAGATCCTCGATCTTTGCGCCGCGCCTGGCGGAAAAACAACGCACATTCTTGAAGTGGCTCCGCAGGCCAGCGTAATGGCCGTGGATGTCGATGAGCAGCGCCTGTCACGCGTCTACGACAACCTCAAGCGTCTGGGCATGAAGGCTCAGGTTAAGCAGGGCGACGGACGCAAGCCCGCAGAATGGTGTGGTGAAACCCAGTTTGACCGCATTTTGCTGGATGCGCCCTGCTCTGCAACAGGCGTGATTCGTCGCCATCCGGATATCAAGTGGCTGCGCCGCGATCGCGATATCAAGGAACTTGCCCAACTGCAATCGGACATACTTGATGCAATCTGGCCACATCTTAAACCCGGCGGCACGCTGGTGTATGCAACCTGCTCCGTACTGCCAGAAGAAAACAGCCAGCAAATCGCGGCCTTCCTTAAACGTACCCCGGACGCAGCGCTGCGCGATACGGGAACGCCTGAATGCCCGGGTCAGCAAAACCTACCGGGCGCGGAAGAAGGCGATGGCTTCTTTTACGCTAAGCTAATCAAAGAGTGATGTTGAGAACAGGTCACGAGATATGAAAATTATCATTCTGGGCGCAGGACAAGTGGGCGGAACGCTGGCGGAAAACCTGGTTGGCGAAAACAACGACATCACAATCGTTGATACCAACGGGGATCGTCTGCGCGTTTTACAGGACAAATTTGACCTTCGCGTTGTGCAGGGCCATGGCTCACACCCGCGCGTGCTACGCGAGGCAGGCGCCGACGATGCAGACATGCTCGTTGCGGTGACCAGTTCTGACGAAACCAATATGGTGGCCTGTCAGGTGGCCTACTCGCTTTTCAACACCCCTAACCGAATCGCGCGCATCCGTTCTCCGGACTATGTCCGCGATGCTGAGAAGCTCTTTAATTCAGAAGCGGTTCCTATTGACCATCTCATCGCGCCAGAACAGCTGGTTATCGACAATATCTATCGTCTGATCGAATATCCAGGCGCGCTGCAGGTGGTGAATTTTGCCGAAGGTAAGGTCAGTCTTGCCGTCGTTAAGGCCTATTACGGCGGCCCGTTGATCGGCAATGCGCTTTCCACAATGCGTGAGCACATGCCGCATATCGATACGCGCGTCGCCGCCATTTTCCGCCACGACAGACCTATTCGTCCTCAAGGCTCCACGATTGTCGAAGCGGGGGATGAGGTCTTTTTCATTGCGGCCTCTCAGCATATTCGTGCGGTGATGAGTGAGTTGCAGCGTCTCGAAAAGCCTTATAAACGCATTATGCTGGTCGGCGGTGGCAATATCGGCGCGGGCCTGGCGCGAAGGCTGGAAAAAGACTACAGCGTGAAATTGATCGAGCGCGATCAACAGCGTGCTTCTGAGCTGGCGGAAAAACTGCAAAATACGATCGTATTTTATGGCGACGCGTCGGATCAGGAATTATTGGCTGAAGAGCATATTGATCAAGTTGATCTCTTTATTGCCGTCACCAACGATGACGAGGCGAATATTATGTCCGCCATGCTCGCCAAACGTATGGGAGCAAAGAAGGTCATGGTGCTTATCCAGCGCAAGGCGTATGTCGACCTGGTTCAGGGCAGCGTTATTGATATTGCCATTTCACCGCAGCAGGCGACCATTTCCGCTCTGCTGAGCCATGTACGTAAAGCGGACATTGTCGGCGTTTCATCTCTGCGTCGCGGGGTGGCAGAAGCCATTGAAGCAGTAGCTCATGGAGATGAAACCACGTCACGCGTTGTGGGCCGCGCCATCGACGAAATTAAGCTGCCGCCGGGCACTATTATCGGCGCCGTAGTGCGCGGGAATGACGTTATGATCGCCAATGATAATTTGCGTATTGAGCAAGGTGACCACGTAATTATGTTCCTTACCGATAAAAAATTTATTACCGACGTCGAACGTTTATTCCAGCCTAGTCCATTCTTCCTTTAATACGTCGGGGCTCTCAATAGAGCCCCGCACTTTACCCTCTTTATTTCTGTGCCTTTTATTTTCATAACGTTTAATTATCCCGAATGGCAATTGGCTAATCATTTGTTAAACTTATAGTCGTCAGCTGGCACAAGGAGAACATAATGAGTTTTATTAAAGAATTTCGCGAATTTGCGATGCGCGGGAACGTGGTTGATTTGGCAGTGGGTGTCATTATTGGTGCGGCATTCGGCAAGATTGTTTCATCATTAGTAGCGGACATCATCATGCCACCTTTAGGGCTGCTAATCGGGGGCATTGATTTCAAACAGTTCGCGTTCACGCTGCGTGAAGCCCAGGGTGATATCCCGGCAGTTGTAATGCACTACGGCGTGTTTATCCAGAACGTATTTGATTTCGTGATTGTGGCGTTTGCTATCTTTATGGCTATCAAGCTGATTAACCGGCTCAACCGTAAAAAAGAAGAGCCTGCAGCAGCGCCTGCACCAACGAAAGAAGAAGTGTTACTGAGTGAAATTCGCGATCTGTTAAAAGAGCAGAATAACCGCGTTTAATCAGCAGTTAAAAACAGGAAGGCCAGTGGTAAATAAGCGATTCGCTTGCTTGCCACTGGCCTCCCAGTTACCCCGTTTTGCATGTTTGTCTTTACGCAGATAACTCCCCCTTCCTTTTTTATTCTTTTCAACGCGCTGTCGAAAAAGCGGGTCGTGAAGTAAAGCCTCGATGGCATTATCTTTAATTTGTCCCTTCGTGTGCTGATAGCGGCTCATAATTTCTCCTGAGCATGGTTTATGACGACGGAAGTCTAGACCCGAGTAGATTAAAAATCAACATCCCCGAGTTTCTCCACTGGCTCCCTGTTCAAGGGCTTCCAGAATTGAACAATAAATACTGCTATGAGCCGTTCCGCAGCAGGCATCATTTAACCTTTGCAAAGAGCGCTGCATGGCTTGCAGTTCCAGAATACGGGCTTCAACTTCATCAAGCCGGGCTTGCACGATGCTTTTGGATTCCTGACAAGTGTGATGCTCAGGATCGATGCGGATCGATAATAACTCGCGGATCGAATCAAGCGTGAAGCCAAGCTGTCGGGCGTAGCGTATGAATCTCAGACGTTGCAGATCGTTATCGGTATAAAGCCGAAAGCCGCCTTCCGTGCGTACCTCATGATCGATCATCTGCTGCTTTTCGTAATATCGGATAGTGTCCGGCGTTACGTTCGCGAGCTTTGCAAGTTCACCGATACGGTACATCGCTACTCCTCGTTTATCTTCTTCATCAATATTTCACCGTATTCCCCATGCAGGAATTCCGTGCTCATTCCTGCCTGGCGCAGCTTGAGCTCGATCAGGGCAAGCCTGCGGCTAAGTTCTTTATGTCGAGGATCGTCCTGACGGATCCCTTTTAGCAGATCGACAAGTTCAACAGCCTCTCTGCGCTGCTCAAGCTCGGGCGGGAGGCAGCCAGCATTTTTTAGCAAACGGTATCCAGCCCGGAGTTCAGGCGCAATATGCGAATCATCTTCAAGTTCAAGAGGTTCGCCGCTCCCGGGAAGATTGTCGAAATCGCCTTTATTTTGGGCATCGCGAATATGGCGTTCTGCCCACTGGTCAAGCAACCACATCATCAGCTCCAGGGGATGAACAAAATTGATACAGGTATTGTAGAGAAGTGGGGATAATGCGGATATAAAAAAACCCGCCGAGGCGGGTTTTTTTACGTTACTGCAGATTACTCTGCAGCAGCTTCTGCTTTCTCTGAACGATCAACCAGCTCGATGTAAGCCATCGGCGCGTTGTCGCCTGCACGGAAACCACACTTCAGAATGCGAGTGTAACCACCGGCACGGCTCGCGAAACGCGGGCCCAGTTCGTTAAACAGTTTTGCCACGATCTCGTTATCACGAGTACGGGCGAATGCCAGACGACGATTAGCAACGCTGTCAGTCTTGGCAAGAGTAATCAGCGGCTCAACTACGCGACGCAGCTCTTTCGCTTTAGGCAGGGTCGTCTTGATGATTTCATGACGAACCAGTGAACCTGCCATGTTGCGGAACATAGCCTGGCGATGGCTGCTGTTGCGGTTCAGTTGACGACCACTCTTACGATGGCGCATGACCTTATCCTTCTCAGTAAAACCTTAACCTGTGATCCGGTTACTCGTCAGCAATGCTTGCCGGTGGCCAGTTTTCCAGGCGCATGCCCAGAGACAGACCACGTGAAGCCAGCACGTCTTTAATCTCGGTAAGAGATTTTTTACCCAGGTTCGGCGTTTTCAGCAACTCAACCTCGGTACGCTGTACCAGATCACCGATATAGTGGATAGCTTCTGCCTTGAGGCAGTTAGCAGAGCGGACAGTCAATTCGAGATCGTCAACAGGGCGCAGCAGGATCGGATCGAATTCTGGTTTCTCTTCTTTCACTTCTGGCTGACGTACATCACGTAAGTCAACGAAAGCTTCCAGTTGTTCTGCCAGGATGGTTGCCGCACGACGAATCGCCTCTTCAGGATCGATTGTGCCGTTGGTTTCCATTTCGATGACCAGCTTGTCCAGGTCGGTACGCTGTTCTACACGCGCTGCTTCAACATTGTAGGCAATACGCTCTACAGGGCTGTAGCATGCGTCGACCAGCAGACGGCCGATTGGGCGCTCATCTTCTTCCGAATGAATTCGGGCAGAAGCCGGCACATAACCACGACCGCGCTGAACTTTGATACGCATGCTAATAGCTGCGTTCTCATCGGTCAGGTGGCAGATCACGTGCTGCGGCTTGACGATTTCAACATCACCGTCGTGGGTGATGTCGGCTGCAGTCACAGGGCCAATGCCAGATTTATTCAGAGTAAGAATAACTTCATCTTTACCCTGAACTCTCACCGCCAGCCCTTTCAGGTTGAGCAGGATTTCAAGGATATCTTCCTGAACGCCTTCTTTGGTGCTGTACTCATGAAGTACACCATCAATCTCAACCTCGGTCACCGCGCAACCCGGCATCGATGAGAGCAGAATACGGCGCAGTGCGTTACCCAGAGTATGGCCAAAGCCACGCTCTAAAGGCTCAAGGGTCACCTTGGCGTGCGTCGAACTCACTTGCTCGATATCTACCAGGCGCGGTTTTAGAAACTCTGTCACAGAACCCTGCATTGTGTCCTCTCTTTGGTACTAAGCTTTACTTGGAGTAAAGCTCGACGATCAGGTGTTCGTTAATGTCCGCAGACAGATCAGAACGCTCAGGCTGACGCTTGAACGTACCTTCCATCTTGCCAGCATCAACTTCCAGCCAGGTTGGCTTTTCACGCTGCTCAGCCAGCTCCAGAGCGGCCTTCACGCGAGATTGCTTTTTCGCTTTCTCACGAATGCTAACAACGTCATTCGCTTTAACCTGATAAGAAGCGATGTTAACAACACGACCGTTTACCATGATTGCTTTGTGGCTAACCAGCTGACGTGATTCAGCACGAGTAGCGCCGAAGCCCATACGGTATACAACGTTGTCCAGACGACCTTCCAGCAGAGCCAGCAGGTTTTCACCTGTGTTGCCTTTCAGACGTGCTGCTTCTTTATAGTAGTTACGGAACTGACGCTCCAGCACACCGTACATACGGCGAACTTTTTGCTTTTCACGCAACTGCACACCATAGTCAGACAGACGCGGTTTACGCGCACCGTGCTGGCCAGGAGCTTGTTCAATTTTACACTTGGTATCGATCGCGCGAACGCCAGACTTAAGGAATAAGTCGGTGCCCTCACGACGGCTCAGCTTGAGCTTAGGACCCAAATATCTTGCCATTTTCTATCTCCAACTAACCTAAAAAACGAGCGTTATACGCGACGTTTTTTCGGCGGACGACAACCGTTATGAGGGATCGGAGTCACATCAGTAATATTCGTGATGCGGAAACCAGCGGCGTTCAGAGCGCGAACAGTAGATTCACGACCCGGACCCGGACCTTTAACCATAACTTCCAGATTCTTGATGCCGTATTCTTTTACGGCTTCAGCGCAACGCTCTGCTGCAACCTGAGCTGCGAACGGAGTGGATTTGCGAGAACCACGGAAACCGGAACCACCGGCTGTTGCCCAACCCAATGCGTTACCCTGACGATCAGTAATAGTAACGATGGTGTTGTTGAAAGAAGCATGGATATGAGCCACGCCGTCAGAGACTTGTTTTCTTACACGTTTACGTGCACGAACTGGTGCCTTTGCCATTATTCAATCACCCCGATTATTTCTTGATCGGTTTGCGCGGACCCTTACGGGTACGTGCGTTGGTCTTAGTACGCTGACCGCGCACTGGCAGACCACGACGATGACGCAAACCGCGATAGCAACCAAGATCCATCAGGCGCTTGATGCTCATGCTGATTTCACGGCGCAGATCACCTTCAACGACAAATTTGGCAACTTCGTCACGCAGCGTGTCGATTTGTCCTTCAGACAGCTCACTGATCTTAACATCTTCAGCGATACCCGCTGCAGCCAGGATGGCTTTAGAACGGGTCTTGCCGATGCCGTAGATCGAAGTTAATGCGATCACAGCATGTTTCTGATCAGGAATGTTAATGCCTGCTATACGGGCCACTATGCACTCCTACTATTTAATATGTACGCACCATGCTGAAAAGCCCGTTTTCAGGATACTCAAATGGAAACGTACAGACATACAAAAGATTGGCTGGCTAATCTAGCCAGCTCAACCCAACTTTGCAAGAAAAATATGCGAAATAATCAGCCTTGGCGCTGTTTATGCTTCGGCTCGGCACTGCAAATCACACGGATGACACCATCACGCTTAACGATTTTGCAGTTACGGCATAATTTCTTGACGGAAGCACGAACTTTCATTTTTACTCTCCGTAACTTCTCAGGCGACCAATTAGCGGCCGTAGCCTTTCAGGTTCGCCTTCTTCAATGCAGACTCATACTGACTGGACATCATCAGAGTTTGCACTTGAGCCATAAAGTCCATAATCACGACAACAACGATAAGCAGTGAGGTCCCACCGAAGTAGAACGGTACTTTCATTGCATCACGCATGAACTCCGGGATCAGGCAGATAAAAGTAATATAAAGCGCACCAACCAAAGTCAGGCGGGTCATTACTTTATCGATATACTTCGCCGTTTGCTCTCCCGGACGAATTCCTGGTACAAATGCACCGGACTTCTTCAGGTTATCTGCTGTTTCACGCGGGTTGAAGACCAACGCCGTGTAGAAGAAACAGAAGAAGATGATCGCAGACGCATAGAGTAACACATAAAGTGGTTGCCCAGGCTGCAAATACAGCGAAATTGTTGTCAGCCAGTTCCAACCAGTACCGCCCCCGAACCATGACGCGATGGTTGCCGGGAACAGAATAATACTGGAAGCGAAGATAGCCGGGATAACCCCCGCCATATTCACTTTCAGCGGTAAATGTGTGCTCTGTGCAGCATAGACACGACGACCCTGCTGACGCTTAGCGTAGTTCACCACAATGCGGCGTTGACCACGTTCAACGAAGACAACAAAGAACGTCACTGCAAATACTAATACTGCAACCAACAGCAACAGGAGGAAGTGCAGGTCGCCTTGACGCGCTTGCTCGATAGTATGGGCGATGGCCGGCGGGAGTCCCGCAACGATACCGGCGAAGATAATGATTGAGATACCGTTACCGATACCACGCTCAGTAATCTGTTCGCCGAGCCACATCAGGAACATCGTCCCTGTGACCAGACTAACAACAGCGGTGAAATAGAATGCAAAGCCTGGGTTTAATACCAGGCCCTGCATACCAGGCATATTCGGCAGACCGGTAGCAATACCGATCGACTGGAATATTGCCAGCACCAGAGTACCGTAACGGGTGTACTGACTAATCTTACGACGTCCAGACTCCCCTTCTTTCTTCAGCTCTGCCAGGGCCGGATGAACGACCGTCAGCAGCTGGATAATAATCGATGCCGAAATGTACGGCATAATACCCAGAGCAAAGATAGAAGCACGGCTGAGAGCACCACCAGAGAACATGTTGAACATTTCAATGATGGTGCCTCGCTGTTGCTCAAGCAGTTTGGCAAGTACAGCGGCATCGATACCAGGGATCGGAATAAAAGAGCCAATACGGAACACAATCAGCGCGCCGATAACAAACAGCAGTCTGCGTTTCAGCTCGCCAAATCCACCTTTGGCACTTTGAAAATCTAATCCCGGTTGCTTAGCCATCTGCTACTTATTCCTCAATTTTACCGCCAGCAGCTTCGATAGCAGCACGAGCACCTTTAGTAACACGCAGGCCACGAACAGTTACCGGAGTAGAAACTTCACCAGACAGGATCACTTTCGCGAACTCGATCTGAATACCGATAATGTTAGCCGCTTTCAGCGTGTTCAGGTCTACAACGCCGCCTTCAACTTTCGCCAGGTCAGACAGACGGATTTCCGCTGTGATCGCTGCTTTGCGAGAGGTGAAGCCGAACTTCGGCAGACGACGGTACAGTGGCATCTGGCCACCCTCGAAACCGCGACGTACGCCACCGCCAGAACGAGAGTTCTGACCTTTGTGACCACGACCACCGGTTTTGCCGAGGCCAGAACCGATACCACGACCCAGGCGTTTACCCGCCTTTTTAGAGCCTTCGGCCGGAGACAGAGTATTTAAACGCATCTCTTACTCCTCAACTTTAACCATGAAGTAAACCGCGTTGACCATACCACGAACAGCAGGAGTATCCTCGCGCTCAACGGTATGACCAATACGACGCAGACCCAGGCCAAGCAGCGTTGCCTTGTGTTTCGGCAGACGACCGATTGCACTGCGGGTTTGAGTGATTTTAATAGTCTTTGCCATGGTCAATTACCCCAGAATTTCTTCAACGGATTTACCACGCTTGGCAGCGACCATTTCTGGAGAATTCATATTTTCCAGGCCATCAATAGTTGCACGAACCACGTTGATCGGGTTGGTGGAACCATATGCTTTAGCCAGAACGTTATGAACCCCAGCAACTTCCAGAACGGCGCGCATTGCACCACCGGCGATGATACCGGTACCTTCTGAAGCTGGCTGCATGAATACACGAGAACCCGTGTGAACACCTTTAACTGGGTGCTGCAGGGTGCCGTTGTTCAGCGCGACGTTAATCATATTGCGACGGGCTTTTTCCATCGCTTTCTGGATCGCTGCTGGAACTTCACGCGCTTTACCGTAACCAAAACCAACGCGACCGTTACCATCGCCTACTACAGTCAGAGCTGTGAAGGAGAAAATACGACCACCTTTAACGGTTTTAGATACGCGGTTTACCGCGATCAGCTTTTCCTGCAGTTCGCCAGCCTGTTTTTCGATGTGAGCCATCTTACACCTCTACCTTAGAACTGAAGGCCAGCTTCACGGGCAGCATCTGCCAGTGCCTGGACACGACCATGATATTGGAACCCGGAACGGTCAAAGGAAACATTGCTGATGCCTTTTTCCAGAGCGCGTTCTGCAACAGCTTTACCTACAGCTGCAGCGGCGTCTTTGTTACCGGTGTACTTCAATTGTTCTGAGATAGCTTTTTCTACAGTAGAAGCAGCTACCAGAACTTCAGAACCGTTCGGTGCAATTACCTGTGCGTAAATATGACGCGGGGTACGATGTACCACCAGGCGAGTTGCACCCAGCTCTTTGAGCTTGCGGCGTGCGCGGGTCGCACGACGGATACGAGCAGATTTCTTATCCATAGTGTTACCTTACTTCTTCTTAGCCTCTTTGGTACGCACGACTTCGTCGGCGTAACGAACACCCTTGCCTTTGTAAGGCTCAGGACGACGGTAGGCGCGCAGATCTGCTGCAACCTGACCGATCAGCTGTTTATCAGCGCCTTTCAGCACGATTTCAGTTTGAGTCGGACATTCTGCAGTGATACCGGCCGGCAGCGGATGCTCAACAGGGTGTGAGAAGCCCAGAGACAGGCCTACTGCATTCCCTTTGATAGCTGCACGATAACCTACACCAACCAGCTGAAGCTTTTTAGTGAAGCCTTCGGTAACACCAACAACCATTGAGTTCAGCAGGGCACGCGCGGTACCAGCCTGAGCCCATCCATCCACGAAACCATCACGTGGACCGAAGGTCAGAGCGTTATCTGCATGTTTAACTTCAACAGCTTTGTTGAGGGTACGAGTCAGCTCGCCGTTTTTACCTTTGATCGTAATAACCTGACCGTCGATTTTTACATCAACGCCGGCAGGAATAACGACCGGTGCTTTAGCAACACGAGACATTCTTTCCTCCGATTAGGCTACGTAGCAGATAATTTCGCCACCAAGACCAGCCTGGCGCGCTGCACGATCAGTCATAACACCTTTAGAGGTAGAAACAACTGCGATACCAAGGCCAGCCATAACTTTTGGCAGCTCATCTTTTTTCTTATAGATGCGCAGACCTGGGCGGCTGACACGCTGAATGCTTTCTACAACAGCTTTACCCTGGAAATACTTGAGAGTAAGTTCCAGTTCCGGCTTGGTGTCGCCTTCAACTTTAAAATCTTCGATAAAACCTTCTTCCTTCAGCACGTTGGCAATTGCCACTTTCAGCTTGGCGGAAGGCATGGTGACCGCAACTTTGTTCGCGGCCTGACCGTTACGGATACGGGTCAGCATATCCGCGATCGGATCTTGCATGCTCATCTGTCTTTACTCCCGTGATTCAATTGGTAATTACCAGCTAGCCTTTTTCAAGCCTGGCACTTCACCGCGCATGGCGGCTTCACGCAGTTTGATACGGCTCAACCCAAACTTGCCCACATAACCATGTGGACGACCTGTTTGACGACAGCGGTTACGCTGACGAGACGGGCTGGAATCACGCGGCAGAGACTGCAGCTTGAGAACCGCATTCCAACGATCTTCGTCGGAAGCGTTCACATCAGAAATGATCGCTTTCAGTTCAGCGCGTTTAGCGAAGAATTTATCAGCTAAAGCTACGCGCTTTACTTCGCGTGCTTTCATTGATTGCTTAGCCATTCAGTAACCCTACCTTACTTGCGGAACGGGAAGTCAAAGGCAGCCAGCAGAGCACGGCCTTCTTCGTCAGATTTCGCAGTAGTGGTAATGGTAATATCCAAACCACGCACGCGGTCGACTTTATCGTAGTCGATTTCTGGGAAGATGATCTGCTCACGGACACCCATGCTGTAGTTACCACGACCGTCGAAAGACTTAGCGGACAGGCCACGGAAGTCACGGATACGTGGAACAGCAATAGTGATCAGGCGCTCAAAGAACTCCCACATGCGTTCGCCACGCAGAGTTACTTTACAGCCGATCGGATAGCCCTGACGGATTTTGAAGCCTGCAACAGATTTGCGTGCTTTGGTGATCAGCGGTTTTTGACCGGAGATTGCTGTCAGATCAGCTGCTGCGTTATCCAGCAGTTTCTTGTCAGCGATCGCTTCACCAACACCCATGTTCAGGGTGATCTTCTCGACCCGAGGGACTTGCATGACAGAATTGTAGTTAAACTCGGTCATGAGTTTCTTAACTACTTCGTCTTTGTAGTAATCATGCAGTTTCGCCATCGTACTACTCCAAATTACTTGATAGTTTCGCTGTTAGACTTGAAGAAACGGACTTTTTTGCCGTCTTCGAATCTAAAGCCTACACGGTCAGCCTTACCGGTAGCCGCATTGAAGATTGCAACGTTAGAAACCTGAATAGCAGCTTCTTTTTCAACGATGCCGCCTGGTTGGTTCAGGGCCGGAACCGGCTTCTGATGTTTCTTAACCAGGTTGATACCTTCAACGACAAGTTTGCCGGAAGACAGAACATTTTTTACTTTACCGCGTTTACCTTTATCTTTACCGGTTAACACGATAACTTCGTCATCACGACGGATTTTCGCTGCCATGATTCGCTCCTTAGAGTACTTCTGGTGCCAGAGAGATAATTTTCATGAACTTCTCAGTACGAAGTTCACGAGTTACCGGCCCAAAGATACGCGTGCCGATAGGCTGCTCGCTGTTATTGTTTAAAATAACGCATGCATTACCATCGAAGCGAATGACAGAACCGTCAGGGCGACGAACACCCTTCTTGGTGCGCACCACTACCGCCTTCAGCACATCACCTTTTTTGACCTTACCACGTGGAATTGCTTCCTTGATGGTGATCTTGATGATGTCGCCTACGCCTGCGTAGCGACGGTGCGAGCCACCCAGAACCTTGATACACATTACGCGACGTGCACCGGAGTTGTCGGCGACGTTCAGCATAGTCTGTTCTTGGATCATTTTAGTGCTCCGCTAATGTCAACTACTACCTGAGACTCTAAAATCAGAGCCGTTAAAAAGCCCCATATCGAGGGCGCGGCATTATAACACCGCTTCTGCAATATGGGTAGAAAAAATAAACGGCTCATCGCTGAGCCGTTTATTCGTATTGAGAAGGCGTACTGTATTACAGAACCGCTTTCTCTACAACGCGAACCAGCGTCCAGGACTTAGTCTTGGACAGTGGACGGCATTCACGGATTTCAACCTTGTCGCCGATACCACATTCGTTGTTCTCGTCATGTACGTGCAGTTTGGTCGTACGCTTGATGAATTTACCGTAGATCGGGTGTTTCACAATACGTTCGATAGCTACAACAATGGATTTCTCCATTTTGTCGCTAACAACACGACCTTGCAGAGTACGGATTTTATCGGTCATTACGCACCCGCCTTCTGAGTCAGTAAAGTCTTAACGCGTGCAACATTGCGACGCACTTGCTTCAGCAGGTGAGTCTGTTGCAGCTGGCCACTTGCAGCCTGCATGCGCAGGTTGAACTGCTCACGCAGCAGGTTCAGCAGCTCAGCGTTCAGCTCTTCAACGCTTTTTTCACGCAGCTCTTTTGCTTTCATTACATCACCGTCTTAGTTACAAAGGTGGTTTTGATAGGCAGTTTCGCTGCTGCCAGGCCGAAGGCTTCACGGGCCAGCTCTTCCGGAACACCGTCCATTTCATAAAGGACTTTGCCCGGTTGGATCAAGGCAACCCAGTACTCCACGTTACCTTTACCTTTACCCATACGAACTTCCAGTGGCTTCTCGGTGATCGGTTTGTCCGGGAATACACGGATCCAGATCTTACCTTGACGCTTAACTGCACGGGTCATTGCACGACGTGCTGCTTCGATCTGACGTGCAGTCAGACGACCACGGCCAACAGCTTTCAGACCGAAAGTGCCGAAGCTAACATCCGTACCCTGCGCCAGACCACGGTTGCGGCCTTTGTGCACTTTACGGAATTTTGTACGCTTTGGTTGTAACATCAGCGACGCTCCTTATTTACGGCCTTTACGCTGCTGCTTTTTAGGTTGAGCAGCCGGTTTTTCCGGTTGTTCAACAGCAGCCATACCACCCAGGATCTCACCTTTGAAGATCCATACCTTAACGCCGATTACACCGTAAGTGGTGTGCGCTTCAGAGGTGTTGTAGTCGATGTCAGCACGCAGAGTGTGCAGCGGTACGCGACCTTCACGGTACCATTCGGTACGTGCGATTTCCGCGCCGCCCAGACGGCCGCTAACTTCAACTTTGATACCTTTAGCGCCCAGACGCATTGCGTTCTGTACAGCACGCTTCATAGCACGACGGAACATAACACGACGTTCCAGCTGAGAAGTGATGCTGTCAGCAACCAATTTAGCGTCCAGTTCAGGCTTACGAACTTCAGCGATATTGATCTGTGCAGGAACGCCAGCGATATCCGCTACGACCTTGCGCAGTTTTTCTACGTCTTCGCCTTTCTTACCGATAACGATGCCAGGACGAGCAGTGTGAATAGTCACACGGATGCTCTTCGCTGGACGCTCGATAACGATTCGAGATACAGACGCTTTAGCCAGTTCCTTAGTCAGGTACTGACGTACTTTAAAATCGCTGTCCAGGTTGTCAGCGAATTCTTTGGTGTTCGCAAACCAGGTAGAGTTCCATGGTTTTACAATACCCAGGCGAATACCATTAGGATGTACTTTCTGACCCATTGCTAGTCTCCAGAGTCTCAGCGATCGGACACAACCACAGTAATGTGGCTGGTGCGCTTCAGGATGCGATCTGCACGACCTTTCGCACGCGGCATAATGCGCTTCATGCTTGGGCCTTCATCTACGAAAATTTTCGCGACTTTCAGATCGTCGATGTCAGCGCCATCGTTGTGTTCAGCGTTAGCAATGGCAGATTCCAGTACTTTCTTGACCAATACCGCAGCTTTCTTGTTGGTATAGGTCAGGATGTCCAGGGCCTGCGACACTTTCTTACCGCGAATCAGGTCAGCAACAAGGCGAACCTTCTGTGCAGAAGAACGAGCATGGCGATGTTGAGCTAAAGTTTCCATCTCTTCCTCCTACCTTATTTCTTCTTCGCTTTTTTATCAGCAGCGTGGCCGCGATAAGTACGAGTCGGTGCGAATTCACCCAGTTTGTGACCAACCATTTCGTCGGTAACAAAGACTGGAACGTGCTGACGACCATTATGGACAGCGATGGTCAAACCGATCATGTTAGGAAAGATCGTTGAACGACGGGACCAAGTGCGCAGGGGCTTCTTGTCTCCGCTTTCCACCGCTTTCTCTACCTTCTTCAGCAAGTGCAGGTCAATAAAAGGACCTTTCTTGAGAGAACGTGGCATGGCTTATCCTCTAAAATTATTTGCTACGGCGACGTACGATAAATTTATCAGTACGCTTGTTGCTGCGGGTCTTCTTACCTTTGGTCTGAACGCCCCACGGAGTTACCGGGTGCTTACCAAAGTTACGACCTTCACCACCACCATGTGGGTGGTCGACTGGGTTCATCGCAGTACCGCGAACGGTAGGACGAACACCACGCCAGCGTGCAGCACCAGCTTTACCCAGAACGCGCAGCATATGCTCAGCATTGCCAACTTCGCCCAGAGTAGCGCGGCAGTCTGCTTCGACTTTACGCATTTCACCAGAACGCAGACGCAGGGTGACATAAGCACCGTCACGCGCAACGATCTGAACGTAAGTACCAGCGGAACGTGCCAGCTGACCGCCTTTACCTGGTTTCATTTCTACGTTATGAACGGTAGAACCAACCGGGATATTGCGCATCGGCAGGGTGTTGCCTGCTTTGATTGCAGCATCAACGCCAGACTGAATCTGGTCGCCAGCTTTCAGGCCTTTAGGGGCCAGGATGTAACGGCGTTCGCCGTCTTTGTACAGAACCAGCGCGATGTTCGCGGAACGGTTCGGATCGTACTCAAGACGTTCAACAACTGCTGGGATACCGTCTTTGTTGCGTTTGAAGTCAACAATACGATAAGCCTGCTTGTGGCCACCACCGATGTGACGAGTGGTGATACGGCCATTGTTGTTACGACCACCGGATTTGCTGTTTTTTTCCAGCAACGGAGCAAAAGGTTTGCCCTTGTGCAGCTCAGGGTTAACCACTTTAACTACGTGGCGACGACCCGGAGATGTCGGTTTACATTTAACAACTGCCATTGTATTACTCCTCCGACTTACTCAGCGCCGCCAACGAAGTCCAGGTTCTGGCCTTCTTTCAGGGTGACGTAAGCTTTTTTCCAGTCGCTACGACGACCGATACGCTGTCCGTGACGTTTAACTTTCCCTTTAACTACCAGGGTGTTAACGACTTCGACTTCGACTTCAAACAGTTTCTGCACAGCAGCTTTGATCTCTGCTTTGGTCGCGTCTTTAGCAACTTTGAGAACGATGGTGTTTGTTTTTTCCATCGCAGTAGACGCTTTTTCAGAAACGTGCGGTGCGCGAAGCACCTTCAGCAGACGTTCTTCACGAATCATGCCAGCATCTCCTCAACTTGCTTAACAGCATCAGCAGTCATTACGACTTTGTCGAAGGCGATCAGGCTAACCGGGTCGATACCAGTCGCATCGCGTACGTCAACCTTGTGCAGGTTACGTGCGGCCAGGAACAGGTTCTCGTCCAGCTCACCGGTGATGATCAGCACATCTTCCAGAGCCATGTCTTTCAGTTTCTGTGCCAGCAGCTTAGTTTTAGGCGCTTCAACAGAGAACTTCTCGACAACGATCAGACGATCCTGACGTACCAGTTCGGACAGGATGCTTTTCAGCGCGCCGCGGTACATCTTTTTGTTAACTTTTTGACTGTGGTCCTGTGGACGCGCAGCGAAGGTCACGCCACCTGAACGCCAGATCGGGCTCTTGATAGAACCTGAACGCGCACGGCCGGTACCTTTCTGGCGCCATGGCTTTTTGCCAGAACCAGTTACTTCAGCACGAGTCTTCTGAGCACGAGTACCCTGACGAGCACCAGCTGCATAAGCAACAACAACCTGGTGAACCAGCGCTTCGTTGAAATCACGACCGAAGGTAGTTTCGGAAACAGTCAGCGCGCTCTGCGCGTCTTTCAATACTAATTCCATTGCTATCCCCTTACGCCTTCACAGCTGGTTTAACGATCAGGTCGCTACCGGTTGCACCCGGGACCGCACCTTTAACCAGCAGCAGGTTGCGCTCAGCGTCAACACGTACTACGTCCAGGCTCTGAACGGTTACACGTTCGTTACCCAGCTGACCTGCCATTTTCTTGCCTTTGAACACTTTGCCCGGAGTCTGGTTCTGACCGATAGAACCCGGAACGCGGTGAGACAAGGAGTTACCGTGAGTAGCGTCCTGGGTACGGAAGTTCCAGCGCTTAACGGTACCAGCAAAACCTTTACCTTTAGAGGTACCGGTTACGTCAACTTTTTTAACGTCAGCAAACAGCTCAACGCTAATGTCCTGACCTACGGTGAACTCTTCGCCTTCAGCAAGACGGAATTCCCACAGACCACGGCCAGCTTCTACGCCAGCTTTAGCGAAGTGACCCGCTTCTGGTTTGGTTACACGGTTAGCTTTTTTAGCACCAGTGGTAACCTGAATAGCGCGGTAGCCATCGTTAGCCAGATCTTTAACCTGAGTAACGCGGTTTGCTTCAACTTCGATTACGGTTACTGGGATAGAAACGCCATCTTCAGTGAAGATGCGGGTCATACCCACTTTTTTACCGACTAAACCAATCATTGTTTCAACCTCTCAATCGCTCGATGACCTGATTAACCCAGGCTGATCTGCACGTCTACACCGGCAGCCAGATCCAGACGCATCAGAGCATCAACGGTTTTCTCAGTTGGCTCAACGATGTCAACCAGACGCTTGTGAGTGCGGATTTCGTACTGATCGCGCGCGTCTTTGTTGACGTGCGGGGAGATCAGAACGGTGAAGCGCTCTTTGCGGGTCGGCAGCGGGATCGGACCACGGACTTGCGCACCAGTGCGCTTAGCAGTCTCGACGATTTCCGCGGTTGATTGATCGATCAGACGATGATCAAACGCTTTAAGGCGGATACGGATTCTTTGGTTCTGCATGAGACCAGAGCTCCAATTATTTTATAAACGAAAATGATTACTCCTCAAACCCATTACGATTGATGGGAGAGTGTAACCGTTCTTACGTAGCCCCCCAATTGGGAGCATTGTTGAGTAACAAAATGAGCTACTCTGGTTCTGATTGAACCCGCCGTCAATTACGACAAGCCCGCGCATTATACGTAAATCAGAGAAAGACGCAAGTGCCGTTTAGAAATTAAGCGTCAAAGGCTCAGTATGCGTAGGACTGCGCAACTTTTTACGCCGTATATCCTTTCTGAATTTTTTTATTTGAAGCCGCTACGCAATTGCTGTTTTTGTGCGTTGCCGGACAGGCAGATTGTAACGAGTATGCGCTCAAAACCTTTTGAGGCCTTTTCCATGCTAACCACCCTCCCCTTCCTGATGATCTATTTTTCTCTGACGGCCTTACTCGTACGCGCTGATATTCGCGACGGTTTACTGCCCGATAAATTTCTCTGCCCGCTGCTCTGGACGGGCCTGGTCTACCAGGTCTTTATCCATCCTGATTTTCTGCCGAGTGCCGTAATGGGGGCGGTGGCTGGATATCTTGGTTTTGCCACGATTTACTGGGGCTATCGGCTTATCTGCCGGCGGGAAGGAATGGGATATGGCGATGTGAAGTATCTGGCAGCACTTGGTGCGTGGCATGGCTGGTGCATACTGCCTACGCTGGCGTTACTCGCCGCGCTTATGGCGCTGCTTTGCATTCTTGTTTTTTCGTTTCTCACCTCAGATAAAGGAGCATTAAAAAACCCACTGCCTTTTGGACCATTTCTGGCAGCAGCGGGTTTATGCGTTGGATGGGAAAATCTGATTAATTTTCCACTTTGATCTGAGACTGTAGGTAGTTCTGAAGGCCAATTTTGCTAATGAGATCCAGTTCGGTTTCAAGCCAGTCAATGTGGCCTTCTTCATCGGCAAGGATCTGAATCATCATATCGCGGCTCACATAGTCATGGACGCTGTCAGCATAAGCAATGGCTTCGCGCAGATCTTTCGCACCTTCCAGCTCCAGCCGGAGGTCAGAACGCAGCATCTCTTCGACATCCTCACCGATGCCCAGCTTGCCGAGATCCTGCAGGTTTGGGATGCCTTCAAGGAATAAGATACGCTCGATGTATTTATCGGCGTGTTTCATCTCATCTATAGATTCATGGTACTCAACGTCATTCAGACGTGTCAGACCCCAGTTTTTAAACATTCTCGCGTGAAGAAAGTACTGGTTGATTGCGACAAGCTCATTTCCCAATAATTTATTGAGATAACTTATGATTTTAACATCACCTTTCATTATATAGTCCCTCCGCTTCCACTCATTGAAGCGTAGAACGGGCTACGGGGATGTCAAAAAAAAGATAGGGGCTTACGCGATCTCTTTGAATTCCGGGATCTGCATCAGTTCGTCCTGCATGATCTCACGCGCTGCGCGAACGCATTTACCGCATTGATTTCCCACCGGAACAAATTTGCGAAGCTGCTGGAAAGATTGTGGCTGAAACTGGCGAACGGCCTGACGAATTTTTTTGTCGCTTACACCATTACATAAACAAACGTACATAGAGACTCCCGTTCAAAATATGCGCAAAGTGTAAGTGAGAATGGTTATGATTACAATAGCACATACGCCAGGATACGGGCCGGGAGCGGTTAAAAAATGCGAAATTTTGTGACAAGGAAAGGTACAGAAAACAAAAAAGGACGCCGAAGCGTCCTTTTTTATTCAGGGATAATTAATTAGCCCAGAACTTTAGCAACAACGCC
>NZ_JADBQN010000033.1:0-95125 GCF_014895915.1 Enterobacter cloacae complex sp. P13B | reverse complement strand
ACTGGGGATCCCTCAGCCCCAGGGGAGAGGGAATAAAATGCACATAAAACAAAGCCCGGTTTCCCGGGCCTTGAACGCAACAGCACACTCAGTAATACGCTTGCAGCGTCCGTTGACACAGCGCCGAGCGCACGCAGTCCTCTTTGGTGAAGCGTACCACCCCAATCATCTCATCTTCCTCAAAACGTGACATGGCGTCGCTGAGGCCGGACTTCACGCCCGACGGCAGGTCACACTGGGTAATATCGCCGTTGACGATAACCGTCACGTTCTCCCCGAGGCGCGTTAAAAACATCTTCATTTGCGCAGCGGTCACGTTCTGAGCCTCGTCGAGAATAACGACCGCATTTTCAAATGTACGTCCGCGCATATAGGCGAACGGCGCGATTTCCACCTTGCCAATCTCTGGTCGCAGGCAGTACTGCATAAAGGATGCACCCAGTCGCTTCACCAGCACGTCATAGACGGGCCTGAAGTACGGAGCAAACTTCTCCGAAATATCGCCGGGCAGGAAGCCGAGATCTTCATCAGCTTGCAGTACAGGACGGGTAACAATAATGCGCTCCACGTCCTTATGGATCAGCGCTTCCGCTGCTTTGGCTGCACTGATCCAGGTTTTCCCGCATCCGGCTTCGCCGGTTGCAAAGATGAGCTGTTTACTCTCGATAGCATTCAGGTAGTGCGCCTGAGCCTCATTGCGCGCCACAATTGGAGAATTATCACGGCTGTCTCTGGCCATGCCAATTGCTTCTACGCCACTCATCTGCACAAGCGAGGTGACCGATTCTTCTTCACGCTGTTTATGGCTACGTGAGTCCCGTCTCAGCACACGTTTTGCTTCGCGACGAGCTTTGATCACTGCTTTTTGTCTTCCCATGGATAGCACCTTGAGTTGTTGGTATTCATCACACGCGCCAGCTTCGGCACGATTATGCGCACGAACATCAGAGGGTTGGCTTCCTTGTAAGCCATTGCTTGCTTTATCAGATGACGATACAGAACGGCTACGCGCACCGTTCTGCACGTCGGTCGAATCAGGTTCTTGAGGTGTGGGGGAGAATTTAGTGGTGAGGAAATCGCTGCCGGAGTCTGAGCCTCCGCGCCGGGTGCTGCGGTTGTTATGTTTACCTTGTCCAGTACAGGACGCAACCATTCGCGATCTCCATAGTGATTCAGCATCACTGCCGGGAACTACCGCTGTCTTATCTTAAGTACATCAGGAGTTATCATAAATGCAACATTTATTTTACCTGAATGCAACTTTTAAGACTGTTCCTGCAGCGGAATCAGTCTTATATATGAATATTACAGAAATATAACAATAAGATAGTCATATAAAAAAATAATGTCCCCGCGAACTATCGCAGGGACGATTATCAGGCTTCCATCAGACCTTGTGCGAGATACGCGCCAGCATCGCGCGCGCCGGGCAGGGCAAAGAAATAGCCGCCGCCGATGGGCTTAATGTACTCTTCCAGCGCTTCGCCGTTTAACCGCTTCTGCACGGTCAGGAAGCCTTTCTCCAGATCGTGCTGATAGCAGACGAACAGCAGCCCCATATCAAGCTGGCCGGAATTGGTCACGCCCAGCGAATAGCTGTAGCCACGGCGCATCATCAGGCTGGACTGCGTCTCTTTGGTGCGCGGGTTGGCAAGGCGAATATGGCTGTCGAGCGCGATAACGTCGCCATCCGGGTCGTTCGCGTAGTCCGGCACATCATGCTCGTGCTTCATGCCCAGCGGCGCCCCGCTCTGCTTGTCGCGGCCAAAAATCGTCTGCTGCTCTTTCAACGGCGTGCGGTCCCAGAACTCCACGTGGAACTGAATAATGCGCACAGCCTGGTAGCTGCCGCCCACCGCCCATGCGGGTTCCCCCTGATCTGCCGTCACCCACACCACGTCTTTCATCAGCGCCGCATCGCTGCTGTCAGGGTTGGCCGTGCCGTCCTTAAAGCCCAGCAGGTTAACCGGCGTCTCTTTGCCCTTGCTGCGGGCGGCGTGGTCAGAGATAAACCCTTCCCGCTTCCAGCGCACGCTCAGCAGATCCGGCGTGTGCTTGATGATATCGCGCAGGGCGTGGATCACCGTGTCCTGGGTATTGGCACAAATCTGCAGGAGCAGATCGCCGTGGCACAGCGCCGCGTCGAGGGAGTCATTCGGGAAGCGCGTCATCTTCTGCAGCGCGTTCGGCTTCTGTTTTGCCAGGCCGTAGCGGCCGTCAAACAGCGACTCCCCTACCGACACGGTAATGGTCAGGTTATCCGGCGCGATAAACGCCCCGAGGATACCGGAATCCATCGGCGGCAGGCGCGGGTTCGGCGTATCCGGTGCCGGCCCGCCCGCGGTAAGAAACGCGATGCGCGCCGTCAGCAGGCGGAACAGACGCTCCAGATCCGCCTTATCGCTGGCCAGCGAATCAAAGGCCACCAGCATCATGGAAGCCTGCTGCGGCGTGAGAATACCCGCCTGGTGCGCGCCATAAAACGGCTGGGTCTCCATGCGGGCATCCGGCGAGAGCGTACCGGGCGCGCTCTGCGGTTTCGCCGCATGCGCCACCGGGCAACCGCCCGCCAGGGCAAACGCGCCGCCCAGCGCCCCTACCCCTTTTAACAACCGACGTCGGGAAGGTTCCGCCACGTCGAATTCTTCGTGCTTGTTCATCGTGCTTAGTCCAGACCCAGTACGCCGCGCAGCAGGGAGAGATCTTCCGCCAGCGTCGTAATCGGGCCTTTCAGCGCGTTACGGTCGGCGTCGGTCAGCTTGTCGTAGGTTTCGAACCCGTCTTTGGTACGGTACTTCGCCAGGATGGTATCGACCTTTTTGAAGTTGGCATCTACTTTCGCCAGCAGTTCGCCGTTCTCTTTCTGCAGCTGAGGACGCAGCAGCTCGACAATCTTCTGCGCACCGTCGACGTTGGCCTGGAAGTCCCACAGGTCGGTATGGCTGTAGCGATCTTCTTCACCGCTGATTTTGCTCGCGGCCACTTCTTCAATCAGACCGGCCGCGCCGCCCACCACCTTCGACGGCGGGAAGGCAAGCTCGCTGATGCGCTTTTGCAGCTCCAGCACGTCGGTGTTCAGCTGCCCGGCGTATTTCTCCATTCCTTTGGTGGAGTTATCGCCAAACAGAGCTTTTTCCAGACGGTGGAAGCCGGTGAATTTCGGATCGGCGGCCTTCTGCTCGTAGTCATCTTCGCGGGCATCAATGCTGCCGTCGAGGTCAGAGAACAGCTCGGCAATCGGCTCGATACGCTCGTAGTGCTGACGGGTTGGCGCGTACAGGGATTTCGCTTTTTCGATATCGCCCGCTTTCACGGCGTCGGTGAAGGCTTTGGTGCCCGTGACCAGGTCCGCCGTCTCTTTGGTGACGTAGGCTTTATAGGCGGTGATGGCGTCGCCCAGGCTCAGCAGGGCCGTGCCTTTGGCCGCGTCCGCCGTCGCTGCACCTTTGACGATCAGCTTGCCTTTAGGGTTGGTCAGCAGGCCGCAGGTCATGTCGTATTCACCCGGCTGCAGGTTGGCGGTCATCTTCTGGCTGAAGCCCGGCGCGATGTTCTCGCGCTCTTCCACCACCATCACGCCTTTGAGGATCTCCCACTCCAGCGCCTTCTGGCTGTGGTTCTGAATGATAAACTGGGTTTTACCGCTGTTAACCGTGATGGTCATCGGCTCGCACTGCTTATCGTTAACGGTGACTTTTACCTGCGGAATATCCGCAGCCTGCGCAGCGAATGCAGAAGCGAACAGCGCGGCAATGCCTGCGCACAATGCACTACGACGAAACTGAATTGCCATGACTCTTCCCTTAAAAAGTATGTTGTAACTAAAAGAATAATTACGGCGCAACGCGCGACGCCTGCGAGCCGGTACGCGGCGGCATCGCGAACAGCACCAGCGCCGGAACCAGATAGATAAAGTACATCGCCACTTCGCTGACGCTCGGCGTTTCCTGGTAGCCGAAGATGCCTTCGAGCAGGGTGCCGGTCAGTGAATGGGTGGAGAGAACGTTGCTGAGATCGAACGCCACGTCCTGGAAGTGGTTCCACAGGCCCGCCTCGTGGAAGGCGCGAATCGCCCCTGCCGCCAGCCCCGCGGCCACCAGCAGAATGAACAGGCTGGTCCACTTAAAGAAGGCGCCCAGGTTGAGGCGAATGCCGCCCCAGTAGAGCAGAAAGCCCAGCACCACCGCCGTTGCCAGACCGAGCATGGCGCCCAGCGGCGGCCAGATGCCCACGTCCTGCTGGAATGCCGCCAGCAGGAAGAAAACCGATTCCAGACCCTCGCGCGCCACGGCGAAAAAGACCATCATAATCAGCGCCCAGCCGTGGTGATTCCCCTTCTGCAGGGCGTTATCCACCGCCTGCTCCAGCTGCACCTTCACGTTGCGGGAAACTTTGCGCATCCAGAAGACCATCCACGTCAGGATGAACACCGCAATCACGGCGACGATACCTTCAAACAGCTCCTGCTCTTTCTGCGGGAATTCGCCGGTGGTTTCATTGATGAGGATACCTAAGCCCAGGCAGAGCGCCGCGGCAAGGAAGACGCCAACCCACATCACGCCAATCCAGCGCCCACGCTGGGTGCGCTTCAGATAGCTGGCGATAAGGCTGACAATCAGGGCCGCTTCAAGGCCTTCACGTAACATAATGAGAAATGGAACAAACATGCCGACACCTTAAATGTTTATCGCGGTCAACTGATGCAAAGAAAGGTAAATTCTTGTGATAGTGATTATCATTACGGCGAAAGGAAACACAAGCGAAATATGTGGTGATTTGATGACGAGTTGTAAACGCAAAGCCTGTTAATAGTTGCCGCCGTTACCGTTAAGTTTATAAGTTATAATAAAAATGCCCATTTACGGTTAACCAGTGCTGTGGCTAAATATCCGCCTCAAAAACCAACCGAAAATATCCCATGTTTAAGATTGTCCATTTCCTGCTGGCGCTGGTGATTATTCTTGCCCTTGCCTGGCTGGTGAGTTTCGACCGCCGAAAAATTCGCATTCGTTATGTTTTACAGCTGATTGTTATTGAAATGGCGCTGGCGTTCTTTTTCCTGCACGCCGAAAGCGGGCTATTCCTGATTAAATACGTTTCCGGCTTCTTTGAGTCACTGCTGAAATTTGCCTCGGAAGGGACGAATTTCGTCTTTGCCGGAATGGGTGAAAAAGGGCTGGCGTTTATTTTCCTCGGCGTGCTGTGTCCGATTATTTTTATTTCCGCACTGATTGGTATTCTCCAGCACTGGCGGATCCTGCCGATTTTTATTCGAATCATCGGGACGCTGCTGTCAAAACTGAACGGCATGGGCAAGCTGGAATCGTTCAACGCGGTGAGCTCGCTGATCCTTGGCCAGTCGGAAAACTTCATTGCCTATAAAGGCGTGCTGGGGGATCTCTCCTCGCGTCGTCTGTTCACCATGGCGGCCACGGCCATGTCGACGGTCTCCCTGTCGATTGTCGGTGCCTATATGACCATGCTCGACGCCAAGTTTGTCGTTGCCGCGCTGATCCTGAACATGTTCAGCACCTTTATTATTCTCTCGGTCATTAACCCGGTGCGTCCGGAAGCCGAGCCGGATATCAAGCTGGAAAAACTGCACGAATCCCAGAGCTTCTTTGAAATGCTGGGCGAGTATATTCTGGCCGGTTTTAAGGTGGCGATGATTATTCTGGCAATGCTGATTGGCTTTATCGCCCTCATCAGCGCCGTTAACGCCCTCTTCTCCAGCGTATTCGGCATGAGCTTCCAGCAGATCCTGGGCTATGTGTTTTATCCGCTGGCGTGGCTTATCGGGATTCCACTCAGCGATGCGTTAAACGCGGGCAGCATTATGGCAACCAAGCTGGTGGCGAATGAATTTGTAGCGATGATTGAGCTGCAAAAAATTGCTCATGAAATGTCACCGCGCGGGCTGGGTATTTTGTCCGTCTTCCTGGTGTCGTTTGCCAACTTCGCCTCCATCGGCATCGTCGCCGGGGCGATCAAAGGGCTGAACGAGCAGCAGGGCAACGTGGTGTCGCGGTTTGGTCTGCGCCTGGTATACGGTGCGACGCTGGTGAGCCTGCTGTCGGCGAGCTTTGCGGGATTAGTGCTGTAAATTGCTTTGCTACAAAACAACAACGGCGGGTTATCCCGCCGTTGTTGTTAAAACTGTACGCACACCGGCTGGTCGACCCGCATCACCGACTCCTGCGCGAAACGAGACTTATAGATCCCGCGCAACGCTTCGATGTTCTTCTCGCTCTGCGCGTCTTTACCGTGGATAAGCATTAACGCTTTGCTAGGTTCACGCGCCACTTTCCCGTCGTTCCCCAGCCACTGCCCGCGCGCATCAAACATCGTTAAGCCATCGCGAAAACGCGGCGTCACGTCCTGGTCAACAAACTGCTGCCACTCGCTGCCGGTAATCTGCGCCCCGGCAGGACGGTTTAAGCCGAAATAGAGCGTGGTTTGCTGCATCTGGTTATCCGCTTTGCAGGTCTCCACCGCCGCGTGTTGCGAGGGTGCGTTGCAGCCCGCCAGCATCAATAATGCCGCTGCCATTACCCCTGTTTTGATGGTCATGTATCGCTATCCTCATTGTTATAAGCACATGGATATCACAGGAAAATACGGATTTTGGCAAGAAAAAAGCCGGGTGGCGCTTGCGCTTACCCGGCCTACGGTACTGCGTGAGAAAATTATTCTGGCTGCAGCTTAGTCGGCGGCGCAGTGTGGTAGTGCGCATCCGCTTCCGCAAAGCGCTTTTGCATAGAGGCAGACGGGGCTTTACCCAGCAGGCTGAACACCACAATACCGATGCTGCCGAAGATGAAGCCCGGAATGATTTCGTACAGGCCCAGCCACGCGAACTGCTTCCAGACGATGACGGTCACCGCACCGATGATCATCCCCGCCAGCGCGCCGTTGCGGGTCATGCGTGACCACATGACGGAGAACAGGACTACCGGCCCAAACGCGGCACCGAAGCCCGCCCACGCGTAGCTCACGAGACCCAACACGCGGTTTTCCGGGTTGGCTGCCAGCGCAATGGCAATCAGCGCCACCAGCAGCACCATAAAGCGCCCTACCCACACCAGCTCTTTCTGGCTCGCATTTTTACGCAGGAAGGCCTTGTAGAGGTCTTCGGTGATTGCACTGGAGCAAACCAGCAGCTGACAGCTCAGGGTGGACATCACCGCCGCCAGGATCGCGGAGAGCAGAATACCGGCAATCCACGGGTTAAACAGAATCTGCGCCAGCTCGATGAACACGCGCTCGGCGTTCTGGTTCACCGCGCCCGCCTGCGCCGGGTTATTGCTGAAGTAGGCGATACCGAAGAAGCCGACCGCACACGCGCCCGCCAGACACAGGATCATCCACGTCATGCTGATGCGACGCGCGTGAACGATGGTGTGATGAGAATCCGCCGCCATAAAGCGCGCCAGAATGTGCGGCTGACCGAAGTAGCCCAGGCCCCAGCCCATCAGGGAGACGATGGCAACGAAATTCAGCCCTTTCAGCATGTCGACGTTTTCGATGCTCTTCTGCTTGATCACTTCCAGTGAATCGCCAAAGCCGCCAACGGTGAAAATCACAATCACCGGGGTCAGGATCAGCGCGAAGATCATCAGGCTCGCCTGCACGGTGTCGGTCCAGCTGACGGCCAGGAAGCCGCCCACGAAGGTATAGAGGATGGTTGCCGCCGCACCGGCCCACAGCGCCGTTTCGTAGCTCATGCCGAAGGTGCTTTCGAACAGACGGGCGCCCGCCACGATGCCGGAGGCACAGTAGATGGTGAAGAACACCAGGATCACCACCGCGGAGATAATGCGCAGCACGCGGCTGTTATCCTCAAAGCGTCCGGTGAAATAGTCCGGCAGCGTCAGGGCGTTGTTGTTGGCCTCGGTATGCACGCGCAGACGGCCTGCCACCAGCTTCCAGTTGATCCATGCGCCCACGGTCAGACCGATGGCGATCCAGCTTTCCGAGATACCGGAGATGAAAATCGCGCCCGGCAGCCCCATCAGCAGCCAGCCGCTCATGTCGGATGCGCCCGCAGAGAGCGCGGTGACCATTGGGCCTAAGCTGCGCCCGCCAAGGATGTAGTCGTCAAAGTTTTTAGTGGAACGCCATGCCAAAAACCCTATCAGGATCATGCCAAAAATATAAACGAGAAATGTCACCAGCATCGGTGTGCTAATAGCCATTCAAATTCTCCAAAATGTCGAGCGACAACCGTCCGGGTTGCCTTGTTATGTCATCACCGGAACGTAGTGATGTGTGTATGTGTTTCCGTTGGGCGCGCTATCCTGCCGTATACGCTTCCCACTGACAAACGATTTAACACTGCATTTACATGAATTTCATCCCTGGTTTTATACGTCTTTCCTATAGGTTGCACTCGCTCACATTTATATGGGTTGCACCTTTGAAAAGTGTTAAGCACCGCATAAAAACAGGCTTTGCATGCAGAAGCCAGCGCTTTTTTCCAGCTAACTATTCGTTAACAATCCATTCATTTTCCAGCTTGCAAACCAGGTCACATTTAACACGGTTGCACAAAGTTGCAACATGGTGGATATTTCACGCTATCAACAGAACGCTATTACAGAACAACAGGAGTTTTGGCATGGGGATGACCACCATGGGGGTTAAGCTGGATGACGCGACCCGCGAACGGATTAAGACCGCAGCAACCCGCATTGACCGCACACCGCACTGGTTAATCAAGCAGGCGATTTTTAACTATCTGGAAAGGCTGGAGAGCGAAGACGGCCTGCCGGAGCTGCCTGCCCTGCTGGCGGGCGCAGCGAACGAAAGCGAAGACGCCGCGACGGCGGTGGAAGATAACCACCAGCCGTTCCTCGAATTTGCCGAGCAGATCCTGCCGCAGTCCGTCAGCCGCGCCGCCATTACCGGGGCTTACCGCCGCGCCGAAACCGACGCCGTGCCGATGCTGCTGGAGCAGGCCCGCCTGCCGGAAGCCGTTGCCGCCCAGGCGCACAGCCTGGCGTATCAGTTAGCCGACAAGCTGCGCAACCAGAAAACCGCCACCGGCCGCGCCGGGATGGTGCAGGGCCTGTTGCAGGAGTTCTCCCTCTCCTCACAGGAAGGCGTGGCGCTGATGTGCCTGGCGGAAGCGCTGCTGCGTATTCCGGATAAAGCTACCCGCGACGCGCTGATCCGCGACAAGATCAGCAACGGCAACTGGCACTCCCACATTGGCCGCAGCCCGTCGCTGTTCGTCAACGCCGCCACCTGGGGTCTGCTGTTTACCGGCAAGCTGGTCTCCACCCATAACGAAGCCAACCTGTCACGCTCTCTGAACCGCATTATCGGCAAGAGCGGCGAGCCGCTGATCCGCAAGGGCGTGGACATGGCGATGCGTCTGATGGGCGAGCAGTTCGTCACCGGGGAGACCATTGCCGAAGCGCTGGCGAACGCCCGCAAGCTGGAAGACAAAGGTTTCCGCTACTCCTACGACATGCTGGGTGAAGCGGCCCTGACCGCCGCCGACGCGCAGGCCTACATGGTCTCTTACCAGCAGGCGATCCACGCCATCGGTAAAGCGTCCAACGGTCGCGGTATTTATGAAGGTCCGGGCATCTCTATTAAGCTCTCCGCCCTGCACCCGCGCTACAGCCGCGCGCAGTACGACCGGGTGATGGAAGAGCTCTATCCGCGCCTGAAGTCCCTGACCCTGCTGGCGCGCCAGTATGATATCGGCATCAACATCGACGCCGAAGAGGCTGACCGTCTGGAGATCTCCCTCGATCTGCTGGAAAAACTGTGTTTCGAACCGGAGCTGGCGGGCTGGAACGGGATTGGTTTCGTCATCCAGGCCTACCAGAAACGCTGTCCGTTCGTCATTGATTACCTGATTGACCTGGCCAGCCGCAGCCGTCGCCGCCTGATGATCCGCCTGGTGAAAGGCGCCTACTGGGACAGCGAAATCAAACGCGCCCAGATGGAAGGTCTGGAAGGCTATCCGGTCTATACCCGCAAGGTCTACACCGACGTCTCTTACCTCGCGTGCGCGAAAAAACTGCTCGGCGTGCCGAACCTGATTTACCCGCAGTTCGCGACCCACAACGCCCATACCCTGGCGGCGATCTACAGCCTGGCCGGGCAGAACTACTATCCGGGCCAGTACGAGTTCCAGTGCCTGCACGGCATGGGCGAACCGCTGTACGAGCAGGTCACCGGTAAAGTGGCGGACGGCAAGCTGAACCGCCCGTGCCGCATCTATGCCCCGGTGGGCACCCACGAAACCCTGCTGGCGTACCTGGTGCGTCGTCTGCTGGAAAACGGGGCGAACACCTCCTTCGTTAACCGCATCGCCGACACCACCCTGCCGCTTGACGAACTGGTGGCCGATCCGGTGCAGGCCGTAGAGAAGCTGGCGGCGCAGGAAGGCCAGATTGGTCTGCCGCATCCGAAAATTGCCCTGCCGCGCGAGCTGTACGGCGCGGGCCGCGTCAACTCGGCGGGCCTGGATCTGGCGAACGAACACCGTCTGGCGTCGCTCTCCTCTGCCCTGCTCAACAGCGCATTGCAGAAATGGCAGGCCAAACCGATCCTTGAGCAGTCCGTTGAGGACGGTGAAATGCAGCCGGTGATCAACCCGGCAGAGCCGAAGGATATCGTCGGCTACGCGCGTGAAGCCACGGAAGCGGAAGTCGATCAGGCGCTGGAGAGCGCGGTGAATAACGCGCCAATCTGGTTCGCCACCCCGCCGCAGGAGCGTGCCGCCATTCTGGAACGCGCCGCGGTGCTAATGGAAGATCAGATGCAGCAGCTCATCGGCATTCTGGTGCGCGAAGCGGGTAAAACCTTCAGCAACGCCATCGCCGAAGTGCGTGAGGCGGTCGACTTCCTGCACTACTACGCCGGTCAGGTGCGCGATGATTTCGACAACGAAACGCACCGCCCGCTCGGTCCGGTGGTCTGTATCAGCCCGTGGAACTTCCCGCTGGCGATCTTCACCGGCCAGATTGCCGCCGCCCTTGCCGCAGGCAACAGCGTGCTGGCGAAACCGGCAGAGCAAACCCCGCTGATTGCCGCCCAGGGCATCAACATTCTTCTGGAAGCAGGCGTTCCGGCGGGCGTGGTGCAACTGCTGCCAGGGCGCGGTGAAACGGTGGGCGCCAAACTCACCTCCGATAACCGCGTGCGCGGCGTGATGTTTACCGGTTCGACCGAAGTGGCCTCCCTGCTGCAACGCAACATCGCCACCCGTCTGGATGCGCAGGGTCGTCCTACCCCGCTTATCGCCGAAACTGGCGGCATGAACGCCATGATTGTTGACTCCTCCGCGCTCACCGAGCAGGTGGTGGTTGACGTGCTGGCCTCCGCCTTCGACAGCGCCGGTCAGCGCTGCTCCGCCCTGCGCGTGCTGTGCTTACAGGATGACGTAGCTGACCACACGCTGAAGATGCTGCGCGGCGCGATGGCCGAATGCCGCATGGGCAACCCGGGCCGTCTCACCACCGACATCGGGCCGGTGATCGACGCGGAAGCTAAAGCCAACATTGAAAACCATATTCAGGCCATGCGCGCCAAAGGCCGTCCGGTGTTCCAGGCGGTGCGCGAGAACAGCGAAGATGCCCGCGAGTGGCGTACCGGCACCTTTGTGCCGCCTACGCTGATTGAGCTGGCAAGCTTCGACGAGCTGAAAAAAGAGATCTTCGGCCCGGTGCTGCACGTGGTGCGTTACAACCGTAACAACCTCAACGCGCTTATCGACCAGATCAACGCCTCCGGCTACGGCCTAACGCTCGGCGTGCATACCCGTATCGACGAGACCATTGCGCAGGTCACCGGCACGGCCAAAGTCGGCAACCTGTACGTCAACCGCAACATGGTTGGCGCGGTCGTTGGCGTGCAGCCGTTCGGCGGCGAAGGCCTCTCCGGTACGGGTCCGAAAGCGGGCGGTCCGCTCTACCTGTACCGTCTGCTGGCGAACCGTCCGGAAAATGCCCTGGGCGTGACGCTGGCGCGTCAGGACGCTGAATATCCGGTGGACGCGCAGGTGAAAGCCGTGCTGACCCAGCCGCTGGAGGCGCTGATTAAGTGGGCTGATAATCGTCCAGAGTTGCGTGCGGTTGCCCAGCAGTACGGCGAGCTGGCGCAGGCCGGTACCCAGCGTCTGCTGCCGGGGCCAACCGGCGAGCGCAACACCTGGACGCTGATGCCGCGCGAGCACGTACTGTGCGTGGCGGATAACGAGCAGGACGCGCTGGTACAGCTGGCCGCGGCGATGGCCACCGGGTGTGAAGTGCTGTGGCCGGACGATGCGCTGCATCGCGATCTCGCCAAACAGCTGCCGAAAGCGGTCTCGGCCCGCATTCGCTTTGCGAAGGCCGATGCCCTGCTGACCCAGCCGTTTGACGCGGTGATCTACCACGGTGATTCCGACCAGCTGCGCGAGCTGTGCGAGCAGGTGGCGGCCCGCAGCGGGGCGATTGTTTCCGTGCAGGGCTTCGCCCGCGGGGAAACCAACCTGCTGCTGGAGCGTCTGTACGTGGAGCGCTCGCTCAGCGTCAACACCGCGGCGGCGGGCGGTAACGCCAGCCTGATGACAATCGGCTAACGCTGTGCTAATTAGGCTCCGGAGACGGAGCCTTATTTTATTGGGGAGTATATGAAACGATATCTTATCGCCGGTGCGGCACTGCTGCTGAGCGCCAGCGCGCTGGCCAACGAGTGCGACAACGCCACCACGCAGCTTGAACTGAATACCTGTAGCGCGCAGCAGTACCAGGCAGCCGATAAAAAACTCAACCAGACCTATCAGGCCGCCATCAAACGCGCGGCGGCCCCCCAGCGCGACCTGCTGAAAAAAGCGCAGCAGGCGTGGATTAGCCTGCGCGACGCGGACTGCGCGTTTATCGGTTCGGGGACGGAAGGCGGGAGCGTCCAGCCAATGATTGTTAACCAGTGCCTGGCGGAAAAAACCGTGGAGCGCGAGGCGTTTCTGGCCTCGCTGATGCAGTGTGAAGAGGGCGACTTAAGCTGCCCTCTCCCGCCGGGCAATTAACGCACGCGGATCCCTTCGATAATCATCCGCTGCACGTTTTCGAGGGTGCTCTGGAAAAACGCCTCGTCCTGGAGCGTTTTACCGGTCACCGCCTCAACCTGGGCCGCAAAGTCAGCGTAATGCTGGGTAGCGGCCCAGATCATAAAGATCAGGTGCTGCGGGTCGACCGGGGCCAGCTTTCCGCTGGCAACCCATCCGGCGATAATCGCCGACTTATCGTCCACCAGCTGCTTTAAATCCCCCGTCAGCTCCGCCTGTAGCAGCGGCGCGCCCTGCAGCATCTCAAGACAAAACAGCTTTGACGCCTGCGGGTAATCGCGCGACACCTCGAGCTTCAGGCGAATGTACTCCTCGATAGCCACCAGCGGGGCCAGCTCTTCGCGAAATGCCTTGAGCGGCGCCAGCCAGATATCGAGGATCTGCTGCATCACCGCCACATACAGCGCCTCTTTCGACGGGTAATAGTAGAGCAGATTGGTTTTAGACACCCCGGACTGCTCCGCCACCTGCTCCAGGCGCGTGCCGTGAATGCCAAACTGTGAAAAGGTCTCCAGCGCGGCGCTGAGGATCGCCTGCTTCTTGGCGCTCACCGCCTGCGAACGTTTTCCGGGTGTTTTCACTGCGCCTTGTGTCATTTCCGCTCTCCATTTTCTTTCCTGCGCTCAGCATAGCAAAACCCCCGCCTCGCCACGACCTTCTGCACTCCCATCGCGCATGAGTGCCTGTTTTCTGTGCAATGTTTTTGACCATTTAGTCCACATTTAGCGGCATCAATCCCCCAACCTCCCATTAACACATTAATAACACAAGCGTTTTCAAAACTGGCATTGCCTTTGCAAAACCACCGTTACACCTGCGACGTAATGAAGAGAGGTTCGTGATGAAAATTGGCGTATTTGTACCCATCGGCAACAACGGCTGGCTTATCTCGACCACTGCACCGCAGTACATGCCGACCTTTGAGCTGAACAAAGCCATCGTGCAGAAAGCGGAGCACTACCATTTCGACTTTGCGCTTTCGATGATCAAGCTGCGCGGCTTTGGCGGCAAAACGGAATTCTGGGATCACAACCTGGAGTCCTTCACACTGATGGCCGGGCTGGCAGCGGTTACCTCGCGGATCCAGATCTACGCCACCGCGGCCACCCTCACCCTTCCGCCCGCGATCGTGGCACGCATGGCCTCCACCATCGACTCCATCTCCGGCGGGCGCTTTGGCGTTAACCTGGTCACCGGCTGGCAAAAACCGGAGTACAAGCAGATGGGACTCTGGCCGGGTGACGATTACTTCTCCCGTCGCTACGACTACCTGACCGAATACGTGCAGGTGCTGCGCGACCTGTGGGGCACCGGCAAAAGCGACTTCAAAGGCGACTTCTTTACCATGAACGACTGCCGCGTCAGCCCGCAGCCGTCGGTGCCGATGAAGGTGATTTGCGCCGGGCAGAGCGACGCGGGGATGGAATTCTCCGCGAAATACGCCGACTTTAACTTCTGCTTCGGCAAAGGCGTTAACACCCCTGCCGCCTTTGCCCCGACCGCCGCGCGCATGAAGGAGGCCGCCGACAAAACCGGGCGCGACGTGGGCTCGTACGTGCTGTTCATGGTCATTGCCGACGAAACCGACGACGCCGCACGCGCCAAATGGGAACGGTATAAGGACGGCGCTGACGACGACGCCCTGAGCTGGCTTACCGAGCAGAGCCAGAAAGACACCCGTTCCGGCGCAGACACCAACGTGCGTCAGATGGCCGACCCGACCTCCGCCGTCAATATCAACATGGGCACGCTGGTTGGCTCGTACGCCAGCGTTGCCAGGATGCTCGACGAAGTGGCTGCCGTACCCGGCGCGGAGGGCGTCCTGCTGACCTTCGATGATTTCCTCACCGGCGTAGAAACCTTCGGCGAGCGCATCCAGCCGCTGATGCAGTGCCGCGCCCACGTTCCTGCCGTCACGAAGGAGGTGGCGTAATGACGACCTTAAACGCTCGCCCGGAAGCCATTACCTTCGCGCCGCAGCAGAGCGCGCTGATCGTGGTGGACATGCAAAACGCCTATGCCAGCCAGGGCGGTTATCTGGATCTGGCGGGGTTCGACGTCTCCGCCACAAGGCCTGTGATCGAGAACATCAAAACCGCCGTCGCCGCCGCGCGCGCGGCGGGAATGCTCATCATCTGGTTCCAGAACGGCTGGGATGACCAGTACGTCGAGGCCGGCGGCCCCGGCTCGCCCAACTTCCACAAGTCGAACGCCCTGAAAACCATGCGCAAGCGGCCCGAACTGCAGGGCAAGCTGCTGGCCAAAGGCGGCTGGGATTATCAGCTGGTGGACGAGCTGGTCCCGCAGGCGGGCGATATCGTCCTGCCGAAACCGCGCTACAGCGGCTTTTTTAACACCCCGCTCGACAGTCTGCTGCGCAGCCGGGGCATTCGCCACCTGGTGTTCACCGGCATTGCCACCAACGTCTGCGTGGAATCGACCCTGCGCGACGGCTTTTTCCTCGAGTATTTCGGCGTGGTGCTGGAAGACGCGACCCATCAGGCCGGGCCGGAATTCGCCCAGAAGGCAGCTTTGTTCAATATCGAAACCTTTTTTGGCTGGGTCAGTAACGTTGCGGATTTCTGCGACGCCCTGAATCCTCCGCTCGCCCGTATCGCCTGAGGAGACACACGATGCCGAAATCCGTAATCATCCCGCCTGGCACCAGCACGCCCATCGCCCCGTTCGTCCCCGGCACCCTCGCCGACGGCGTGGTGTATGTCTCCGGCACGCTGCCGTTTGATAAAGACAACAACGTGGTATTTATCAACGACCCAAAGGCGCAAACCCGCCACGTGCTGGAGACGATCAAAACCGTGATCGAAACGGCGGGTGGCACCCTGGAGGACGTGACCTTCAACAGCATCTTTATCACCGACTGGAAAAACTACGCCGCGATTAACGAAATCTACGCCGAGTTCTTCCCCGGCGATAAACCGGCGCGGTTCTGCATTCAGTGCGGGCTGGTAAAACCGGACGCGCTGGTTGAGATCGCCACCGTTGCGCACATCGCGAAGTGAGGCAGGCATGAAACTTTCCGTCTCGCCGCCGCCATACGAGGGTGCGCCCGTGGTGGTCTTTATTTCCGGTCTCGGCGGCAGCGGCAGCTACTGGCTGCCCCAGCAGGCCGCGCTGGAGCCGGAGTATCAGGTGGTGTGCTATGACCAGCGGGGAACGGGCAATAACCCCGACACCCTGCCGGAGGGTTACAGCCTTGCGCAGATGGCAGACGAGCTCGCCCAGGCGCTGGCTGACGCAGGCATTGCGCGCTACAGCGTCGTCGGGCACGCGCTCGGCGCGCTGGTCGGCCTGCAACTGGCCCTCGACAGGCCCGACGCCCTCACCGCGCTGGTGTGCGTCAACGGCTGGCTGACCCTCAATGCCCACACCCGCCGCTGTTTTGACGTTCGCGAGCGGCTGCTGCATTCCGGCGGCGCGCAGGCGTGGGTCGAGGCGCAGCCGCTATTTCTCTACCCGGCAGACTGGATGGCCGCCCGCGCGCCGCGTCTGGAGGCCGAAGAAGCGCTGGCGCTGGCCCATTTCCAGGGTAAAACCAACCTGCTGCGCAGGCTCAGCGCCCTGAAAAAAGCCGACTTCCGCCGCCAGTCCGCACGCATTCGCTGCCCGGTGCACATTATCTGTTCCGCCGACGACGTGCTGGTGCCGTCCGTCTGTTCCGCTGAACTGCACGCCGCCCTCCCGCACGCCCACAAAACGGTCATGCGCCAGGGCGGACATGCCTGCAACGTCACCGAACCGGACACCTTTAACACCCTGCTGCTGAACGGGCTTGCCAGCCTGCTGCACAGCCCTGAACCCGCTTTATAAGGAGCTTTAATGAGCGAAGCCATTACCCCCGCCGCGCTGGAAACGCTGTTCACCGGTGCCCGCACCCACAACGGCTGGCTGGATATGCCGGTCAGCGACGAGACGCTGCGCGAGATGTATGACCTGATGAAATGGGGCCCAACGTCTGCCAACTGCTCACCGGCGCGCATTGTCTTTGTGCGAAGCGCAGAGGGAAAAGAGAAGCTGCGCCCGGCGCTCTCCAGCGGCAACCTCGATAAAACGCTTACCGCCCCGGTGACAGCGATTGTCGCCTGGGACGGGGAATTCTACGAGCGCCTGCCCGAGCTGTTCCCGCACGGCGATGCCAGAAGCTGGTTTACCGCAAGCCCCGCGCTGGCGGAAGAGACGGCCTTTCGCAACAGCTCAATGCAGGCCGCGTATCTGATTTTCGCCTGCCGCGCACTCGGCCTGGACACCGGGCCGATGTCGGGCTTTGACCGACAAAAGGTCGACGAGGCCTTTTTCACCGGCACAACGCTTAAAAGCAACCTGCTGATCAACATTGGCTATGGTGATACGCGCAAACTTTACGGGCGCCTGCCGCGCCTGACCTTCGACGATGCCTGCGGACTGGCGTAAGGAGCGATCGTGATGACACCCGATAAACAAACCTTTCGCGACGCCATGGCCTGCGTCGGCGCGGCGGTCAACATCATCACCACCGACGGCCCGGCGGGGATGGCGGGCTTCACCGCCAGCGCGGTATGCAGCGTCACGGATTCCCCTCCCACCCTGCTGGTGTGCCTGAACCGCGGCGCGTCGGTCTGGCCCACGTTCAGCGAAAACCGCACCCTGTGCGTGAATACCCTGAGCGCCGGACAGGAGCCTTTATCCAATCTGTTTGGCGGTAAAACGCCGATGGCGGAACGCTTTACCGCCGCCCGCTGGCAGACGGGCGACACGGGCTGCCCGCGTCTGGAGGATGCGCTGGCCTCGTTTGACTGCCGCATCAGCCAGGTGGTCAGCGTCGGTACTCACGACATTCTGTTTTGCGACATCGTATCGATTATTCGCCACCCCGCCCCGCAAGGTCTGGTGTGGTTTGACCGCAGCTACCACGCGCTTATGCGACCCGCCTGCTAAGGCGCTTTAAGGAGACAGACCATGTTCGGATTTCCCCACTGGCAGTTGAAATCGACCTCCACTGAAGCAGGCGTGGTCGCGCCGGATGAACGCCTCCCGCTCGGGCAAACCATGGTGATGGGCGTCCAGCATGCAGTCGCGATGTTTGGCGCGACGGTATTGATGCCGATGCTGATGGGGCTCGATCCCAACCTGTCTATTCTGATGTCGGGAATCGGCACCCTGCTGTTCTTTTTTGTTACCGGCGGGCGCGTGCCCAGCTACCTGGGCTCCAGCGCCGCCTTTGTCGGCGTGGTGATCGCCACTACCGGTTTTAACGGCCAGGGGATCAACCCCAACCTGAGCGTGGCCCTCGGCGGCATCATCGCTTGCGGGCTGGTCTATACCCTGATTGGTCTCGTTGTGATGAAGATCGGCACGCGCTGGATCGAACGGATGATGCCCCCCGTCGTCACCGGCGCGGTGGTGATGGCGATAGGCCTGAACCTCGCGCCGATTGCGGTGAAAAGCGTCTCCGCTTCGCCGTTTGAAAGCTGGATGGCGGTGATCACGGTGCTGTGCATCGGCCTGGTGGCAGTCTTTACGCGCGGGATGATCCAGCGTCTGCTGATCCTGGTCGGGCTGATTGTCGCCTGTCTGATCTACGCCCTGCTGGCGAAAGTGTTCGGCATGGGCAAGCCGGTCGATTTTACCCTGCTTCATCAGGCCGCCTGGTTCGGTCTGCCGCAGGTGACCTCGCCCACCTTTAACACGCAGGCGATGATGCTTATCGCCCCGGTGGCGGTGATCCTGGTGGCGGAAAACTTAGGGCACCTGAAGGCGGTGGCGGGAATGACCGGGCGCAGCATGGATCCGTACATGGGCCGCGCGTTCGTCGGCGACGGGCTGGCGACCATGCTCTCAGGCTCCGTGGGCGGCAGCGGCGTGACCACCTATGCGGAAAACATCGGCGTGATGGCGGTGACCAAGGTCTACTCAACGCTGGTCTTCGTGGCGGCGGCGGTAATGGCGATCCTTCTTGGTTTCTCACCGAAGTTCGGCGCGCTGATCCACACCATTCCGTCACCGGTCATCGGCGGCGCGTCGATTGTGGTGTTCGGGCTAATCGCCGTGGCCGGGGCGCGCATTTGGGTGCAGCATCGGGTTGACCTCAGCCAGAACAGCAACCTGATCATGGTGGCCGTCACGCTGGTGCTGGGCGCGGGCGATTTTGCCCTGACGCTGGGCGGGTTTACGATTGGCGGGATTGGTACGGCGACCTTCGGCGCGATCCTGCTTAACGCCCTGCTGAGCCGCCGGATGGCTGCCGCGCCGCAGGCCGCCGCGGCGCATCAGGATTCGTGAAATCGATATGTCGGGTGACGGCTACGCCTTACCCGACCTGCATGCTCCTTAAGAGCGATCACGCCTGCTCAAACAGTCGTTCGATAGCTTTTGTCGGGAAGAACAAAGAATGGCTGTTTTCGCCTGCCAGCGGGATGAACCCCAGCTTCAGATAAAATCGTTTAGCCTGCTCGCTAAAGGCATCAACAAATATTCCGTGTACTCCCACCGCCTGCGATGCCAGATAGACGACCCGCATGGCATGCGTGACGAGCGTTGTTCCCAACTCCTGTCCCTGCAGGTCTTTATGTATCGCCAGACGTCCCAGCGTTACGCTCGGTACGTTGCTATAAGGGATCCGACGCTGCTGAGTCTTAGAAGGCAGCATCGCTTTTTCAAAGCAACTACCAGACAACGTGTAATAGCCCAGGACTCGCGGACCATCGCGATCTTTAAGCAAATAGCCTCGTAAAATACGCCCATTGTGCTGACGCACCAGATGTTCTGTGAGGAAGACATTTAGCGAGGGTTCACCACAATCGAAGTCCCTGAAATCATAGTCTTTTCCCTCTGAAAACATTTCGATCGTGAGATTATCCACGACGCTTCACTCCATGTTTCGAAGACGTTTCGCCGCTCGCTTCAGGCGTTCATTTGGCTCTGGTGGATTGTCGATGGCATCCATCACCGCATTCCAGGATGCTTCGTTTAATACGAGACGGCGGTGCTGCTCGATGACTTCCGCTGCCCGCTCTGACGCACTGTTCACCATAAACTGGGTGATCGTTTGATTCGTCATCGCTGCCGCTTCTTCAATCATTGTTTTGTCTTCGTCCGTTAAGCGAAGATCGATACGCTGTTTTTTCAGTGCTGGCATGGTTTACTTCACCGTGTACGGTATTTATCCGTACACATCGTAGATAAACCCGTCTGTTTTTTCAATCTAAACCTTTTTCAGCAGTCAAATGACTCGCTTCACGCCGCCGCTTTCTGAGCTTTAGCTCGCTCACCAGCACCCCGGCGACAATAAACGCCGCGCCCACCAGCGCCAGCAGCGGTAAACGCTCGCCGGCCAGTCGTCCGAAAATCCCCGCCCAGACCGGTTCACCGGTGTAGATCACCGTCGCCCGCGTTGGCGATACGCTGCGCTGCGCCCAGTTCATGGTCACCTGGATAATGGCGCTGAAGATGCCAAGCCCCAGCGCGACCACCACCAGCCCCGTGGACATCGGCGGCACGGATTCCCCGGCTGGCACCATCGTCGCGAAGGCCACCAGCGACGCCGTCGCGAGCTGCACCACCGTCACGCGCTTGACGTCCACTTTCCCAGCCCAGGCGCTGATCAGAATAATTTCCGCCGCGATGGCAATGGCCCCGACGAGGGTAATGATCTCGCCCGGCCCCAGCGCCAGCAGGTTATTTTCCGGCCCGGCTAATAAAATCAGGCCGATAAACGCCAGCACGATGCCAATGCAGGACATCAGCCCCGGTAGCCTCCCGAGGCATAACCATTGCAGCAGCGGCACCAGCGGCACGTACATGGCGGTAATAAAAGCGGATTTGCTGCTGGAGATGGTCTGCAATCCCCACGTCTGCAGGCTATAGCCCATCGCTATCGCAATCCCAATCGCCACGCCGGCCTTGAGTTCCTTCAGCGTCAGACCCCGCAGCGTTTTAAGGGAGATCAGCCCCACGGCTATCGCCGCCGTCGCAAAGCGCAGGCCGACAAAAAAGAACGGATCGCTGAGGGTCACCGCGTACTGGACGGCAAGAAAGGTCCCGCCCCAGAACATGGTGATGAGAATAAGGATGGCTTCCTGCGGTTTTATGGAGAATTTAAAGCGTGAGACGGACATGCGACACCAACAAGTGAGATCAATTCTGTAGTGTGCGTTGCCTTTGGTTACAGTTCAATGTTGCAGACATAAAAAAACCGCCGGGAAACCCGGCGGCAGGGAGTCAACCCGGCGTACTACTTATTGCTGCCGTGGCTATTTTTACCCCCTTTTTTACCAGCCTCTGATGCGCGCTGAGGGTCGTTCTTGAAGTTACCCCCGCTAGACTGGCCACCTTTACGACCTGCTTCTGATGCTCTTTCACGGTCTTCAGCGAAATTACCTGAACCACCACGATGGTTTGCCATCTCTAACCTCCAGAGTGTGAAACATTAGACATCATATTGCATTCAGTAAAAGAGGATTCTTTCACCTCGCGGCTAAAGGACAGGGCCTTTATCTGTGCCGCGTGAAACTAAGCTTAGTGGACTGAGGCAATCCGGCAAGCCACGGGTAATATTCTGCAACATGATATCCGCCTTTCGGGTCAGATAACGCGACGGAAATCTATAAGCCTTTCTTATCATTTTAAAATTCGACGACCAGAAAGTTGTTTCATTTTGCTACAGCACCTTATTGTAACCATGTTGTTATAAATCAAAGAAATGCCGTTCATTTTTGCAGTCTGGCCGTGATGTCATATCTTTAAATGAACGCAGCGATCCGCTGTCAGAAAAACCAACGAGGAGTGATGCAAAATGGCAAAAGTTCTGGTGCTCTATTATTCCATGTATGGACACATTGAAACCATGGCTCACGCGGTAGCAGAAGGTGCAAACAGAGTGGACGGCGTTGAGGTTGTGGTAAAACGCGTACCGGAAACCATGCTGGCGGAAGCGTTCGCCAAAGCCGGGGGAAAAACACAAAATGCTCCGGTCGCCACCCCGCAGGAGCTGGCGGAGTATGATGCCATTATCTTCGGCACCCCGACCCGCTTCGGCAATATGTCAGGCCAGATGCGTACCTTCCTCGATCAAACCGGCGGGCTCTGGGCATCCGGGGCGCTGTACGGCAAACTCGCCAGCGTATTCAGCTCTACCGGCACCGGCGGCGGCCAGGAGCAGACGATTACCTCAACCTGGACTACCCTTGCTCATCATGGAATGGTGATTGTGCCAATTGGCTACGGCGCGCAGGAATTGTTTGACGTTTCTCAGGTGCGCGGCGGGACGCCGTACGGCGCAACCACTATTGCCGGTGGGGATGGCTCACGTCAGCCAAGCAATGAAGAACTCTCTATCGCCCGCTATCAGGGTGAATACGTCGCGGGTCTCGCTAAAAAACTGAACGGCTAACCCAACAGGAGGAAAAGTATGCCAACACAGGAATCCAAAGCTCACCACGTGGGCGAATGGGCAAGTTTACGCAACACCTCTCCGGAGATTGCCGAAGCCATCTTTGAAGTCGCGAACTACGACGAAAAGCTGGCCGAGCAGATTTGGGAAGAAGGCAACGATGAAGTGCTGATTCGCGCCTTCGAAAAAACGGACAAAGACTCGCTCTTCTGGGGCGAGCAAACCATCGAACGTAAAAACGTTTAAGCGTTTCCCCCCGCCATGCGGGGGGTTCTCTCTTACTTCGCCGCGTTATTCATGACCGCATTGAATTTATCAACCGGACAGAAGCCGTTCGCGTCCACCGGACAGCCCTTCAGCTCCAGCGTCACGCGCTGCGCGGGCGACTGCAGTGTCAGCACGCTGGCGTTGCGCAGCTGCTCCGCGCTCTGGTAGACATACTCAATTTTCATCAGCTCCTGATTGCTGTTTTTGTCGTGCCAACGCTGGAAGACAATCTTGCCGCCAATCGGGGTCCGTTCCTGCTGGTCATGCAGCTGATACGGCTTGAAATCCAGCGCGGTGAGCAGTGAAGCGATGTTCGAATCGTGCCCTACCAGCAGAGTAATCTTAGGCGCTTTCGCCTGTTCGGTGACCAGCGTTTTATCGATATATTTCACCAGCGGCTTCGCCACGTTTTGCGCCACCTCGGTGGAGGTAAACAGCGAGTCCTGATAGCCGTTCTTCAGCTTCGACAGCACGCGCCACTGCTGGTCGGTCTTGATTTCACCCCAGGCCACCTGGTCGGCCGGGAACCCTTCGTAATACTGCAGCGTGAACGCGTCCACCAGCGAGTTACCCACCTTCAGCGGCCCGGATACGCCAGGCTCTTTTTCATAGTCGGCGCTGAAGGTATCTTTCGCGTCTGCCAGCGAGCAGACCTTTTTCTCTTTGCAGGACGGAGAGTCAGCGTAGTTCGTCAACTGCTCCAGCAGATTATAGCTTTCACCAAGCTGCATTTTCTGCCGCTCGGACTCCATCGCCTTGAGCGCTTTTTCGCGGAATTCCGGCGAGTTGTCGGTAATCACCGGATTAAAGGTCGGATCCATGGTGCCCATTTTTTCCTGATGATGCACGGGAACGTCGCAGCCCGGGAACGCGCCGGTGATAAAGAACTGCGCGGTGGCGACGGTACGCTGCAGGCTGTTGGCGTAAGCATAAACGCTATCCGCTGGCGGACACTCTCCCGTCTTCACCATCCCCTGCTCTGCCAGCCACTCGCGCATATAATGGCCCATATAGACTTCCAGCACGCCGCCTTTGGTGGTGAGCTGACCGCCCGGCACGTCCCACTCCGGCCACTGCTTCGGCGTGGACTGCTCCAGCACGCTGCCGTTGTTAGCGAGCGGCGCGCGCAGGTTGTGACGGCTCATGATTAACACCTGCTCCAGCTGATAGCCTTTCGGCGTCTCCTGCGCCTGTGCGCCAAAGGTCATTGAAAGAGTACCTGCCACGGCCACTGCGAGTAGTGCTTTTCTCATCCCTCGTTCCTCACGTTTTTTTAATGTTCCAGTGAGTGTGACAGATTCGTGACAGTTTTTTCGGGAAGCATTTCTCAAACTGATGATTAACGTGCTTACGGTGGGCGCTAATTAGTTTTATAATAAAACCACACCCCACCGGAGACCTGACCGTGAAACGCACCCGCCTTGAAGAGAGCACCTGCCCCGTCGCCCGTTCGCTGGATATCATTGGCGACTGGTGGTCGCTGCTGATCGTTCGCGACGCGCTGCGCGGGATTAAACGCTTCGGCGAGTTTCAGAAAAGCCTCGGTATCGCAAAAAACATGCTCACCTCGCGGCTGAAGCTGCTGGTCGATGAAGGCATCCTCCGGCTTCAGCCCGCCTCCGACGGCAGCGCATGGCAGGAATACGTTCTGACCGACAAGGGACGCGCGCTCCAGACGGTGCTGGTTGCTCTCTCCCAGTGGGGCAATGAATTTTTGTTCGCGGAAAACGAATGCGGCACCGTTCTCGTCGATAGCGAACAGCGCAAACCCCTGCGTAAACTGGCGCTTATCGCCGACGATGGGCGCGAGCTGACGCCAGAAGAGATCGTGGCTAAACTCCCCTCCTGATCGTTCCCAACGGCAAAAGCACAAAATGCCCGGCAAAATGGTTGCATTATAAAACCAAATAGCAGAGAGTTAATTCAGTTTCATATTGAAACCAGATAACCCACTTTGCTTTGAGGTAACATACGATGACTACGCAAATCACCACCGCCTTAATTACCGGCGCCTCTTCCGGGATCGGGGCCGTCTATGCCGATCGCCTGGCCGCGCGCGGCGCTAACCTGGTCCTGGTCGCCCGCCGCGAGGATCGCCTGAAAACCCTCGCCGCCGACCTGCGCGCGCGCTATGGCGTGGCCGTCGCTATACTGGTGGCCGATCTCAGCGATGAAGCCGGGATCCGCGCCGTGGAAAATGAACTGCGCCACAATACCGCCATCGATACGCTGGTAAACAACGCGGGCACCGCGCAGATGGCCCCGTTCCTCGCGGGCGATGTGGCGCAGCATCAGGCCATCAACACCCTCAACACCACGGCGCTGATGCGTCTGACCTACGCCATCCTGCCCCGCCTGGCGCAGAACAATCGCGGGACGCTGATCAATATCGCCTCGGTGTTATCGCTCCATGTCCGTGCGGGCAGCGCGCTGTACAGCGCCACCAAAGCCTGGGTACTGAGCTTTACCCGCGGACTGCAGGAAGAATTTGCCGATAGCAGCGTGCGCATTCAGGCCGTGCTGCCCGCCGCGACGGCGACGGAGATCTGGAGCCATTCAGGGGTTACGGTGAACGATCTGCCGGAAGGGTCGGTGATGACTACCGACGATATGGTCGATGCGTCACTGGCGGGTCTGGATCAGGGCGAACAGATCACTATTCCGCCGATGCATGACGCCGCCCTGTGGGATCGCTACGAAGCGGCGCGCCTTGAGCTGTTTAACAGCGCGCGCACCGGGGTTCCGGCACCGCGCTACGTTAAACAGTAGCCTAACGCTCAAGCTGGTCGCCGTACTCGCTCATCCAGGCGGCCAGCGGCGAGAGCGCATCCTGGAGGGTTAACCCCAGCTCGGTAATTTGATACTCCACGCGCGGGGGGATCTCCGGGTAGACCGTCCGCGTCACCAGCCCGCGCTGCTCAAACAGGCGGAGCTGCTTCGTCAGCTCTTTCTGCGTGATGGGGGCAGCGGCACGCAGCAGATCGCCAAAGCGTACGGGCGTGTTGAACACAATCAGGCGATAGAGAATGGGGATCGCCCACTTACCGGATATCAGGTTGACAAACTGCGTCATCGGGCAGGTATACGCCTCAGATTTTTTTTCGCAGCACACCTCCAGCATTTCTGCCATAGCACACCTCTTGCCTCGTTAGTATCCATTTGGTACCTGGTTTCCTTTCGATACTAACGTTTCTATAGTGCTTTCTCCAGTGACATTTCAGGAGAAGAACATGGGTCGTTTAACCGATAAATATACGCTGATTACCGGCGGCACCAGCGGCATTGGTCTTGCCACCGCGCAGGCGTTTATCGCCGAAGGCGCGCGCGTCGCCGTGACCGGACGCAACCCGGACACCCTCGCCGAAGCAGAGCGCATTCTGGGCGATAAGGCCTGGGTGATCCCAACCGACGCAGGCGATATCGCGTCGCAAAAAGCGCTGGCGGAAACCCTCGCCGCCCGCTGGCCACGCCTGGACGCGGTGTTTCTCAACGCTGGCGACGTGACGCACGCGCCGCTGGAAGCCTGGCAGGAGGATGCGTGGGACCGCCTGATGGGCATCAACCTGAAGGGACCGTTCTTTTTAATTCAGGCGCTGCTGCCGCTGCTGAATAACCCGTCGTCGGTGATCCTCTGCGGCTCCGTGAGCGCACGCATCGGCCTGCCCACCAGCAGCGTGTATGCCGCGAGCAAGGCCGCCCTCCTGTCGCTGGCGCGTACGCTGTCGGCGGAGCTGCTGCCGCGCGGGATCCGCGTCAACGGGTTGAGCCCCGGTCCGGTGGAAACGCCGGCATTTACGAAGACGGGCTTAAGCGAAGAGACGCTTAACGCGATGATGGCGGAGATCATCAAGCTGGTGCCGCTCGGCAGAATGGGCTCGACGACGGAGCTGGCAAAAGCCGCGCTCTATCTGGCGTCCGACGAGTCGAGCTACACGGTAGGAACGGAGCTGCTGGTGGACGGCGGAATGGGGAGTCTGTAACTCAAAAGGCGCTGATGCCGGTGACCGCACCGACATACAGCGCCGCCCATGCACAGGCGGAAAGCAGGCTGACGACGTAAACTTTGACGGCGTTCAGCCTGAGCATCCCTGCCGCCAGCGGCACGACATAACGCAACACCGCCAGAAAGCGTGACGTAAACAGTACGATGACACCGTTTTTTTGCAGCTGATGCTGAACCCGTAAAAACGTAGCGGCATGCTTCGCCGTAAAGCGCGCGACCAGCCGGGTGTGCCCCATCAGCTGGCCGATATGGTAGTTCAGCACCGATCCCGCCGTTGCCCCCAGCACCACGGCGAGCCACGCCAGCGCCGGGTGCATGCTCCCCTGGCTGACGCCGATGCCCGCCAGCAGCATCACCGAGGCGGGCGGCAGCACGGAGGAGATCAGCACCGTCGACTTGCTCAGCGCCATTACGAATAACAGCGCGAACAGATGTGCCGGATAAAGCGCAAAATGATTCAGCAGATTATCAAACCACGCCATTTTCCTTCCCCCGTTAATTAATCCTCCATTTAAAAGGAATAACCTTAAATAAACCCTCAACATTTTATTAATAAGATTTACCTAAACCTTCCTTAAACATTATTTAATTTCCTGAGCGATAAATTTAAACAAGCGTATTATTCCTCACGCTTTACAACGATCTCGTTATGGCGAGGCTCCTGTACAAATACACGTTATCGCTCTGGTGGGTTCGAGAGAACCGGCACAGGGTAAAACAGGCACTGTCGAATCAAGGCTTTGTCAGTATAACTTCCCTTGCGGGATACGGTGTACAGTGCTGAACCCAGGACGTGGGGATCTCCTTTCCGACATGCCCTGTCTTGCTCGCCCCTGAGAGATTTTATTATTCAAAGGGAATTCACTATGTCTTACGCTATTCACAACCACAACCTGGCATTCAATGACAGCGCGGTCGCGCAATATATGAATACCGATTTTATTGTCCTCGACGTTTCATTATGCGTGGCGCTGGCGCGCGAGCAATTCTTCGAAAAATTAAAAGACGATGATATTCCGTCGCATATTTTTATTGAAGACCATGGACGCCTGGCGGGCATGATTGCGGTACGCAAATTATTGCAAGTCACGGATACCGTGCAGCCAATTAAAAGCCTGATGATTTCGCAGTTTTTGCAGGTCAAACCGGAAGATGAACGAGCCGATGTCGCCGGACTTCTGGCCCACGGCGACGCGGACGTCGTGCCGGTGGTGACCCACGGCAAGCTCGTCGGCTGCCTGACCGAGCGCGAAATCGCCCATCTGCTGGAAGATGACGTCACCGAAGACGCCCAGCTTCAGGGGGCGACGCTGCCGCTGGAGAAGCCCTATCTGGAAACCAGCGCCTTCAGCCTGTGGAAGAAACGCTCCGTATGGCTGCTGCTGCTGTTTGTCGCGGAAGCCTACACCAGCTCGGTGATCCAGCACTTCGAAGAGGCGCTGGAGTCTGCCATCGCGCTGGCGTTCTTTATTCCGCTGCTGATCGGCACGGGTGGCAACAGCGGAACGCAGATCACCTCCACGCTGGTGCGCGCCATGGCGCTGGGTGAAGTGCATCTGCGCGACGTAGGCCGCGTGCTGCGCAAAGAGATGACCACCTCGCTGATGATTGCCGTGACGCTCGGTATTGCCGGGTGCATCCGCGCCTGGATGATGGGTATCGGGCTGGAAATCACGCTTATCGTCAGCCTGACGCTGGTATGCATTACGCTCTGGAGCGCGATTGTGTCGTCAGTGATCCCGATGGTGCTCAAGCGCTGCGGCATTGACCCGGCGGTCGTCTCCGCGCCGTTTATCGCGACGCTTATCGACGGTACCGGGCTGATTATCTACTTTAAGATCGCGCAGTATACGCTGGGGCTGGAGTAACGCGATCCGCCAGCTGAATCACCGCACGCGAAAACGCCTCAATCGCCAGCGCAACATCCTCAGCCATCACCGATTCCGCCGGGTGGTGGCTGACTCCGCCCCTGCAGCGCACGAACAGCATGCCCACCGGCCAGCGTTCCGCGATGGCAATCGCATCGTGGCCCGCGCCGCTGGGCATCGACAGCGAGCGTCCCTGTACCGATTTGACGGCCTCCCCCAGCACGTTCTGCAGGTGCAGATCGCACGGCGTGGCGGCAATGCGGTAAAACTCCTCGGCGCTAAATGCCAGCCCGCGGCGCGATGCGATCGCCCGGGCATGTTCCAGCAGGTCGTTGAGCAACCTGTCCAGCAGTGCATCCTGCGGGCCGCGAATATCGAGCGAGAGCTGAACCTCACCGGGGATCACGTTCACCGCTCCCGGCAGACAGCGCAATTCCCCGACCGTCGCCACAAGATTGCCGCCCTGCTGTCGGGTAGCGTTTTCAATGATAACCATCCACTCGGCGGCGGCGGCCAGCGCGTCCCTGCGGTGGAGCATCGGCACGGTTCCCGCATGTCCGGCCTCGCCGGTGAAGCGACAGTTCAGGCGACGGGCGCCGTTAATGGCTTCCACCACGCCAAGCGCGAGCGCCTCCTGCTCAAGGCACGGCCCCTGCTCAATATGCAGCTCGAGATAGGCGCTGAAATCTTCCTGACGCCTTGCGGCATGCGACACGCGGGCAGGATCGAGCCCCGCCTGTGTCATCGCCTGCGCCACGCTGATGCCGCTGGCGTCAGTTTTTTCCAGCCAGCCCTGCGGCCAGGTGCCCGTCAGCCCCCGGCTGCCTAACAGCGTAATGCCGAAGCGGGTGCCCTCTTCATCGCAAAAGCCGACAATCTCGATGGCCTGCGCCAGATGCACCCCCTGCTGATGCAGGCTGTCCACCACTTCAATGGCCGTGAGCACCCCGAGCATGCCGTCGTAGCGTCCCGCGTTGCGCACGGTATCCAGATGCGATCCAAGCAGCACCGACTGCGCCCCTTCCTGCGCCCCCTCATAGCGTCCACAGATGTTGCCCACGCTGTCCTGCCAGACGGTCATGCCCGCCTGGCTCATCCACTGCCCCACCAGCTGGTTGGCCTGAAGATGCTGCACCGAGAGATAGACCCGGGTCAGCGCATCCGGGGTTTCGCTGATGGCGGCCAGCGCGTCGGCGCGCGCCATCACCCGTTCTGCCGCCGGGCTCATTGCGGCGTCTCGCGGCGATAGTGGTCCCACGCGGCCTGCATCGCCGCGCCCTGCGTGGTGGTGAATTTCAGGTAGTTCAGCACCGACTCCAGCGCGCTCAGGGTGGTCATCACGCAGTCCTTGCGCGCGTTATAGCCCATGGTGCCAATGCGCCACACCTTGCCGTGCAGCGGGCCAAACGAGGTGCCGATTTCAATCCCGAAATCCTCCAGCATCAGCTTACGCACCTGGTCGCCGTTGATGCCCTGCGGGATGACCACGCCCAGCACATTGTTCATCTTGTGCTTCAGATCGCCAAAGGTCTCCAGCCCCATCGCCTGAATGCCCTTCAGCAGCGCATCGCCGTGCAGCCTGTGGCGGGCGATGCCGTTATCCAGCCCTTCTTGCAGGATCAGACGCGCGCACTCGCGGGCGCCAAACAGCGCGGTGGTCGCTTCGGTGTGGTGGTTGAGGCGCTCCGGCCCCCAGTAGTCCATCACCATGCCGAGATCGAAGTAGTTGGAGTAGATCATCTCCTCATCGCCGTCTCTGTGGGCGTCGGTGCGAATGCCCTCCTCAACGCATTTGCGGCGGCGGATCGCCTCCTCCATGCGCGCGCTCAGGGTAATCGGCGACGTGCCCGACGGGCCGCCGAGGCACTTCTGCATCCCGGCCGAGACGGCGTCCAGCCCCCATGCGTCGGTCTCCAGCGCGTTGCCGCCGAGCGACGCGGTGGCATCGGTGTAAAACAGCACGTCGTAGCGGCGGCAGATGGCGCCGAGCTCCGCGAGCGGCTGCAGCATGGTGGTGGAGGTGTCGCCCTGCACGGTCAGCAGCAGGCGCGGACGAATACGCTTAATCGCATCCTCCACCTGGTCCGGGGTGAACACCTCGCCCCACGGCACCTCGATGGTATGCACCTCCGCGCGGCAGCGGCGGGCAATTTCGCACAGCAGGTGTCCAAAGCGGCCAAAGACCGGCACCAGCACTTTATCTCCGGGGCGGATGGCGGAGACCAGAATGGCTTCAATCCCCGCCCGGGAGGTGCCGTCCACCAGCATCGTCCAGCGGTTCTCGGTGCGAAACACGCCGCGATAGAGCGTCATCACCTCGTTCATGTAATGGGTCATGGCCGGATCGTACTGGCCGATCAGCTGGCTCGACATAGCGCGCAGCACGCGCGGGTCGGCGTTGATCGGCCCCGGCCCCATCAGCAGGCGCTGGGGCGGGTTGATTTGCGGAAAGTGTGCGATATCCATTGTTAAGTCCTTATCAGTTGAGGCCGCGCACGGAGGAGATGAACTGCTTCAGTTCCGTGGTCTGCGGGTTGGCGAACAGCGTTTTGCTGTCGCCCTGCTCCCAGACTTTCCCCTGGTGCATAAACACCACGCGGTCGCCCACTTCGCGGGCAAAATTCATTTCATGGGTCACGAGAATCAGGGTCATCCCCTCGGCCGCCAGCTGCTCCAGCACTTTGAGCACTTCGCCCACCAACTCCGGGTCAAGCGCGGAGGTGATCTCGTCGCAGAGTAAAACTTTAGGCGACATCGCCAGCGCGCGGGCAATCGCCACGCGCTGCTGCTGGCCGCCGGAGAGGCTCGACGGGTAGTAATCCAGACGATCGCCAAGCCCCACTTTCTCCAGCATGCGCTGGGCCAGTTCGCGGCATTCGGCGGCGCTTTTCTTCAGCACCCGACGCGGGGCGAGCATCACGTTCTCCAGCGCCGTCATGTGCGGGAACAGGTTGAAGCTCTGGAACACCATCCCGACCGAGCGGCTGATTTCGCGCGCCTGAGAATCCCGGTCGGTAATGGTCATGCCGCCCAGCTTGATGCTTCCGTCCTGATACCCTTCCAGGCCGTTGATGCAGCGCAGCAGCGTGCTTTTGCCCGATCCGCTGCGCCCGATAATGGAGATCACCTGGCCCATATCGATATCCAGATCGACGCCCTTGAGCACGTGGTTATCGCCGTAGTACTTCTGCACCTGATTAATGGTGATGAGAGGCATTGAATTTGGTCTCCAGATAGCGGCTGTAGCGCGACAGCGGATAACACAGAATAAAGTAGCCCAGCGCCACCAGCGCAAAGACCTTAAACGGCTGATAGGTCACGTTGGTCAGCATGGTGCCGGCCTTGGTCAGCTCGATGAAGCCGATAATCGACGCCAGCGCGGTACCTTTGATCACCTGCACCGCAAAGCCCACCGTCGGGGCGATGCCGATGCGCAGCGCCTGAGGAGCGACCACGCGAAACAGGGTCTGGCCGAAGGTCAGGCCCAGGCAGCGCGAGGCTTCCCACTGTCCCTTCGGCAGGGCGCGAATGCTGCCGTACCAGATATCGAGCAGAAATGCGCTGGTGTAGAAGGTTAACGCCAGCGAGGCGGCGGTCCACGGTGAAACGTCGATGCCGAACAGCGCCACGCCGAAGAAGGCCAGGAACAGCTGCATCAGCAGCGGGGTGCCCTGAAACAGCTCGATATAGCCGCGGATAATGCGCTTCACCGTGCGCCCGCCCGTCAGGCGCAGCAGCAGGAGCGGCAGCGTTACCACCGCCCCGCCGACAAACGCCACCAGTGACAGCAGTACCGTCCAGCGTCCGGCCAGCAGCAGGTTGCGAATAATGTCCCAGTCGGTAAAGGTGGTCATCATGCCTGCACCCCCAGCCATTTGCGTCCTGCCGCCATCATCAGCTGGCGCAGGGTAATCGACAGCGCTAAGTAAATCCCGGTTGTCACCAGATAGACCTCAAAGCTCAAAAACGTTCTGGACTGGATCAGGTTAGCGGCGAAGGTCAGCTCTTCATACGAGACCTGCGACACCACCGACGAGCCGAGCATCACGATGATGCACTGGCTCACCAGCGCCGGATAAATGCGCTGCAGCGCGGGCGGCAGCACCACGCGAATAAACGTCTGCAGACGGGTCAGCCCCAGCACGCGCCCCGCCTCCCACTGTCCTTTCGGCGTGACCTGAATGCCCGCGCGGATAATTTCGGTGCTGTACGCGCCCAGGTTCACCACCATTGCCAATAGCGCCGCCTCCCCCGCCGTCATCTTCAGGCCAAGATTCGGCAGGCCGAAGACGATGAAAAACAGCTGCACCACAAACGGCGTGTTGCGGATGATCTCCACGTAGCCGCCCCAGATCCGGCTGTACCAGGTGGTGCGTCCGCTGCGGATCGCCGCGCCGAAAATCCCGATTGCCAGCCCACCGACGGTTGCCATTACCGTCAGCTGAATGGTGACCCATAATCCCGCCAGCAGCTCCGGCCAGTGCGGCCAGAGGGCTGAAAAATCAAGTTGCTCCGTCATCGGCTCAGGCGCCAAGGTTTGCCGGCAGCGGGGCCTTCAGCCATTGCTCGGACAGGCCGTTCAGCGTGCCGTCCTTGATGCCCTGCTCAATCAGCGCATCCACTTTCGCCTTCAGGGCCGGTTCGTTCTTCTTCAGGCCGATAAAGCACGGTGAGTCTTTCAGCATAAAGCTCGGCACCGGGGCTTTATCCGCGTTCTGGCGCGAAATGGCCGCCACCACGAGGTTGCCGGTCGCCACGTACTGCACCTGGCCGGAGAGGTAGGCCGAGAGCGTGGTGTTGTTGTCTTCGTAGCGTTTCACGTTGGCATCTTTCGGTGCCAGGCCGGTCAGCACCATGTCCTCCACCGCCCCGCGCGTCACGCCGATGGTTTTTCCGCTCAGCGCGGCGGCGTCCTTCAGCTCGGCGCCTTTCGGGCCAAACACGCCGAGGAAGAACGGCGCGTAGGCGCGGCTGAAGTCGATCACCTTCTCGCGCTCCGGGTTTTTACCGAGGCTGGAAATGACCAGGTCCACCTTATCGGTTTGCAGGTACGGCACGCGGTTGGCGCTGGTCACCGGCACCAGCTGCAGCTTGAGCTTCATCTGTTTCGCCAGATAGCGCGCCATGTCTATGTCGTAGCCCTGCGGCTGCAGATCGGTCCCTACCGAGCCAAACGGCGGGAAATCCTGCGGAACGGCAATGCGAATGGTGCCGCGCTTCTCGATATCCTGAAGCTGGTCAGCCTTTGCCGGCAGCTGAGTGAAGAGACAGGCGGCCCCGGCCAGTGCAATAAACAGTTTTTTCATGGTGCTTCCCCGTAACGTTAACATGAAACAAAAGATTCTTTGAATGTGATTTTGCAACTAATGTGCCAGATAAGGCGAAGCGGGGAATTTTCTCTTAAAGCCTGATAAAACGCGGACGGGGCGAAAATACTCTCTATTTTCGCCCCGTTCATTTGCACCATTTCAATGCAAAGCACCAGTCTGATGCCCCATTATCGTTGTTCGAGTTCGTCCAGCTGCTGGTAGAGGGAGGCAATCTCGTGAATGCGCGGGCGGCCTTTATCGAGAATGTCATGCAGGAAGGCGTTTGCCAGCAGGTTGATCAGGCTGTTGACGGAGGAGTAGCTGTCATAGGCGGAGACGCTGTCCAGCGGGGCGCAGAGCTGCCAGCTCGCCAGCGGAAACAGGCTATGGGCCTGCGGCTCGCACATCAGCAGCACCGGAATACCGCTACTCTGAAGCTGCTGCATTAACGGACGAATGATGCGCGGGCGGCGGCGGAAAGCCATCATCACCACCAGATCGTCCGGCGTTAGGTCCACCAGCTCCTCGCTTAGGCTCTGCCCCGGCTGCGGCAGCACCAGCACCTGACCGCGCGCCTGCAGCAGCTGCTGGCGCAGGTGGAGCGCCGCCGGATAAGCGTTACGCATGCCGATAATGACGATGCGCCGCGCCTTGACCATGCAGGCCATGGCGTCGGCAAACTGCTGCGCGTCAAGGGCATTGACCCACTGGGTCAGGTTCGCCATCTCCTGCTTGTAGTGGCGCGCCAGCAGCGTGTTGCCCTGCACCGCGTCGCGGTTATCGGTGAGCGGCATCCCGCTCTGGCGCAGGGTGCGCAGCTCGTCGCGCATATCCTTATATTTCTCATAGCCCAGACGCTTAAACAGGCGGCTGACCGTGGCTTTCGACACTCCGCTCAGCTGCGCCAGCTCGGCGCTGTTGTAGCTGATCAGGTCGTCAAAATGGTCGAATATAAAGTCTGCCACCCGTTGCTCCTGCGGCGACAGCGACGGGTATTGTGCTTTCAGACGTTCATCCAGTTGTTCCATAGCGCCTCTGTAACTTTTGTTTCATCACATTATACCTTTCTTTATACGTATTCATTATACGTGCCAGTTTACTGAAACTTTTCTTTCAGAACTGGAACAGCTTTTGCAGCGCCTTGTGACTTTCAGTATTACGAGGACTTCTCATGCAAAGCAACGTCTCCACGCACGGCATGGCCGTTGCGCCCCACCATCTTGCCAGCCAGAGCGCGCTGGCGGTGCTGCGCGAAGGCGGCAGCGCGATTGAAGCGATGGTCGCGGCGGCGGCCACCATCGCCGTGGTTTACCCCCACATGAACGGGCTGGGCGGCGATGGCTTCTGGCTTATCGTGCCGCCAGAAGGCGACCCCATCGCCATTGACGCCAGCGGCGCGGCGGGATCGCGCGCGACGCTTGCCGCCTACGACGGGCAGACGCACATTCCTCATCGCGGACCGCAGGCGGCGCTAACCGTCGCCGGCACGGTGAGCGGCTGGGACGAGGCGCTGAAAGTCTCCCGCGAGATGACCGGCAAGTCGCTGCCGCTGGCCCGCCTGCTGGCTGACGCCATTGACTATGCGCAAAACGGCACCCCGGTCACGGCCTCACAGGCCCATGCCACGGCCAGTAAATTCGACGAACTGAAGGCCATCCCCGGCTTCGCGGAAACGTGGCTGGTGAACGGTAAGCCGCCGCAGGTCGGGAGCCGTTTTTACCAGCCCGCCATGGCCTCAACCCTGACGCGCCTCGTAGAGGACGGTCTGGACAGCTTTTATCGCGGCCCGCTGGCGAACGTGCTGGCGCACGGTATGGAGACGCTGGGCATGCCCGTGAAGCTGGCCGATCTTAACGCGCACGTTGCCCGGCGCACCGCGCCGCTGAAGCTGCAGCATCAGCAGGGGGAGATCTTTAACCACGCCCCGCCGACGCAGGGGCTGGTCTCGCTGGCGATACTCGGCATCACCGACCGCCTGAATATGGCGGAGGCCGACGACGCGGACACCATTCACCGCATCGTTGAAGCCACCAAGCTGGCCTTTGGCCTGCGCGATGCCCACATTACCGACCCGCGTGAGCTGAAAACCGAGATTCAGAAACTGCTGGATCCCGCCGCCCTGCAGGCGCTTGCCGACAGGGTTGACGACGGCCACGCCGCGCCGTGGGGAACCGGAAAAGGGCCCGGCGATACGGTGTGGATGGGGGTGATGGATAACAGCGGGCTTGCCGTGTCGTTTATCCAGAGTATTTATCACGAATTCGGCAGCGGCGTGGTGTTGCCCGATACCGGCATCGTCTGGCAGAACCGGGGAGCGTCGTTCAGCCTCGACCCCGCTCATCTTCTGGCCCTCGCGCCGGGCAAACAGCCTTTCCATACCCTGAACCCGGCGGCGGCGCGTCTTAAGGACGGGCGCGTAATGGTCTACGGATCGATGGGCGGTGACGGACAGCCGCAAACCCAGGCCGCGCTCTTTACCCGCTACGTGGTTCAGGGCGTGCCCTTGCAGGAAAGCATTTCCCGCCCGCGCTGGCTGCTGGGGCGCACCTGGGGACAAACCTCAGACACGTTAAAGCTGGAAGGACGCTTTACCGCAGAGACGGTCTCACGGCTTCAGGTACTCGGACATGAGGTAGAAATATTCCCTGACTTCAGTGAAGCGATGGGCCACGCGGGCGCGATTGTCCGCCACCCCAACGGGCTGTTTGAAGGGGCGTTTGACCCGCGCAGCAACGGCGCGGCCGCAGGATACTGAGGAGAAAACAATGACGACACAACAACCCGACTGGCAGGAGTATCTTGCGCAAATGGAGTCCGTGCTCGGCGTGACGCTGGACGATGCACGCCGCGCCGAGCTGCAGTTGCAGTTCAGCCGCATTGCCAGCATGGCCGCCCCGCTGATGGCGCTGCCGCTCGACGACCGTCTGGAGATCGCAGGAGTGTATAAAGCATGACGCTACACGAGATGAGTATCAGCGACATTCAACAGGCGCTGAGCGCGGGCGAGCTGAGCGCCCATGAGATTGCCCGCCAGACGCTGGAGGCGATTGGGCGCGTTAATCCGCAGATCAATGCCTGGACCACCGTGACGGAAGCACGCATGCTCACCGAGGCCGAGAACATCGACACCCTGCGCCGCGAAAAGCGCCCCCTGCCGCCGCTGGCGGGCGTGCCCTACGCGGTGAAAAACCTGTTCGACGTTGCCGGACACACCACCCTCGCGGGCGCCGAGCTGTTCAGCCAGCGCCCCGCTGCGGCCGCTGACAGCTTCGCCGTGCGCCAGCTGCGCAGCGCGGGCGGGCTGCTGTCCGGGATGGTGAATATGGACGCCTACGCCTACGGCTTTACCACCGAGAACAGCCACTACGGCGCGACGCGTAACCCGCACGACCTGACGCGCATTGCGGGCGGGTCTTCTGGCGGTTCAGCCGCCGCCGTAGCCGCCGGGCTGGTGCACTTTTCGCTCGGCACCGACACCAACGGGTCGATTCGCGTTCCGGCCTCGCTGTGCGGCATCTATGGTCTCAAGCCCACCTTTGGCCGCCTGTCACGATCCGGCAGCCATCCGTTTGTCGCGAGCCTGGATCATATCGGCCCCTTCGCCCGCCGCGTGTGCGACCTGGCGTCCGTGTACGACGCGCTGCAGGGCCGGGACAGCAGCGACCGTTTTCAGGCAGAGAGCTCGCGCGAGCAGACGCGCCCCCTGCTAGACCGCGGGCTTGACGGCCTGCGCTGCGCGGTGCTCGGCGGCTACTTCACCACCTGGTGCGACGCACAGGCCAGAGACGCCGTGGCGCGGGTGGCGAAGGCGCTCGACGTGCAGGATGAGCTGCAGTTTCCGGACGCCGAGCTGGCGCGCTCCGCGGCGTTTATCATCAGCGCCTCCGAAGGGGGAAATCAGTACCTGCCCGCGCTTCGCCGCGAGCCCGAGCGCTTTGAGCCGCACTCCCGCGAGCGACTGCTGGCAGGCGCGATGGTCCCCTCCGCCTGGTATATTCAGGCCCAGCGGTTCCGCGCGCAGGCGCGGCAGGCGTTTCACGCACTGTTTGCCCAGGCCGACGTGCTGATCGCCCCCGCGACGCCGCGCAGCGCCACGCGGATCGGCGAGCAAACCATGGAGATTAACGGTCAGCCGCTCCCCATCCGCGCCAGCATGGGGATGCTGACCCAGCCGATTTCATTTTTGGGCCTGCCCGTGACCACCGTTCCGCTGCGCACCGCACATGGCGCGCCGATTGGCCTGCAGCTGATTGCCGCGCCGTTTAACGAGCAGGCCTGCCTGCGCGTCGCGCGCGTGCTGGAAGAGAGCGGCATCACCGATGCCCGCCCGGCGGAGGTTGCAGCATGATCAATCACGATGACATTAACCTGCCGTGGGTGGTTGCCGAGGTGACCGCCGCGTTTTATCGCTATGAAGACGCGCTGGTGAGTAACAACATTGCCGTGCTGGACGAGCTGTTCTGGCACGACAAAAACACGGTGCGTCTGGGGGCGGGTGAAAATCTGTACGGTATCGATGAAATCCGCGCCTTTAGGGCGGCGCGCCCGTCTGCCGGGCTTCAGCGGACGCTGCGCCACACCGTGATTACCACCTTCGGGGAGGATTATGCCGTGTGCAGCACCGAGTTTACCCGTGAAGGTACGGAGCGGATTGGCCGCCAGCAGCAGACGTGGGTAAGGTTTGCCTACGGGTGGCGCATTGTTGCGGCGCAGGTGAGTTTGATGGTGTAGACCGGGTAAGGCGCAGCCGCCACCCGGCAAAACATCGCACAATTACTTCTGAAACGGATGCACTTCCCGCCAGTGGTCGGCAATCTGCTGGCGGGTACAGACCCACACCCGATCGTGCTGCTGCACGTAATCCAGAAACCGTTGCAGCGCGCGAAAACGCCCCGGCCTTCCCAGCAGGCGGCAGTGCATGCCGATGGACATCATCTTTGGCGCGCTCTCCCCCTCCTCGTACAGCACGTCAAAGCTGTCCTTCAGGTACGTATAAAACTGCTCGGCGGTGTTAAACCCCTGCGCGGTCGCGAAGCGCATGTCGTTCGCATCCAGCGTATACGGCACGATCAGGTGCGGTTTACGGGTGCCGTCGCCGCAGGCCACTTCCGTCCAGAAGGGCAAATCATCGCCGTAGTAGTCGCTGTCGTAGTCAAAACCACCGTGCTCCACCACCAGCTGGCGGGTATTGGGGCTGTCGCGCCCGGTGTACCAGCCGGTTGGCGGCTTGCCGAACAGGTCGGTCAGAACCTGCACCGCCTTATGCAGATGTTCGCGCTCCTGGCTGATGTCCATATTCTGATAGTGGATCCAGCGCCAGCCGTGGCTTACCACGTCGTAATCCGCGGCCTTGATCGCCTCAACAATCTCCGGGTGACGCGCCAGCGCCATCGCCACGCCAAAGACCGTCAGCGGCAGGTCGCGTTTTTGAAATTCATTGTGGATCCGCCAGAACCCGGCGCGACTGCCGTATTCGTAAAGGGAGTCCATCGACATATGTTTGTTCGGATAGCTGGCCGCGCCGATGATGTCCGACAGGAACTGCTCGGACCCGGCATCGCCGTGCAGAACGTGGTTTTCCGCCCCTTCTTCATAATTGAGCACAAACTGCACCGCGATACGCGCCTGATTCGGCCACCGCGCGTTTGGCGGGTTGCCCGCGTAGCCGCGCAGATCCCGCGGATAATCCTGTTCGAAAAGCCCCATACCACCCCCAAAAGTTAAAATGGATTCAATGCCTGAAAATGCCCGCTTAACGGTTTGTTCTCCGGGAAGGCCAGATCCCCATGCTTGCTGGTCGAGAGCCCCAGCGCCACCAGCGATTCCACCATCTTCACCGCCGCGCTGACGCCGTCGATCACCGGCACGCGCAGCTCGCGGGTCAGCTCCTGCGCCAGCGTCGCCATGCCGCCGCAGCCGAGCACGATGGCGCCGCAGCCATCCTCTTTCAGCGCCTGTATACAGCGCGCGCGTACCTTCTCCTGCGCCAGACCGCTGCCGTCCTCCAGCGCCAGCACAGGAAAGTCGATGGCGTGCAGCGCTGCGCAGTGGTCCTGAAAGCCATACTGGTGCAACAGATGGCGGGCAATAATCAGCGTGCGCGGCAGCGTGGTGACCACCGAAAAGCGCGTCGCGACCAGCGTCGCCATATGCATGGCAGCTTCGGCAATGCCGATAACCGGCCCCTGCGCCAGCTCGCGCGCCGCCAGCAGTCCCGGATCGCCAAAGCAGGCAATCACGTGACCGTCCACGCCCTGCTCCCTGCCTTTTTTGATCTGTTCCAGGACACCAACGGCGGCGATGGCCTCATCAAAGTGGCCTTCTATAGACGGCACGCCCGCGCCCGGACAGACCGCGAGGATCTCCGTTCCCGGTGCCGCCACCGCGCGGGCCGCCGCGCCGATGGTTTCCGTCATCGCGAGGCTGGTGTTGGGGTTGATCACTTGTATACAGACAGACATTACGACTCCTTGTGGCCGGCAAACAGCCGGGCAAAATCAGGCAGGCACTCGCCCGCCCGCTCGAAGCAGAGGCTGGCAACGATGTGTTCAAAATGGTGCATGAGGGCATCGCTTAGCGGCTGCAGCGCCTTCTGACGCAGCAGATCTACAAGCTGTTCGTGGTCGTTGCAGCGGCAGCCCTGACGCCACGGCGCGCCCCAGGTAGCAATCACCAGCGAGGAGCGCTGGCTCAGGCTTGTCACCATCTCCGTCAGCACCTGGTTGCCGGAGATGGCCTGCAGCTGAATGTGGAAACTGGCGGAATGTCGGATTGCCGCCGGGCCGTCGTACGCCTCGTGCGCCTGCTGCTCCTGACGAATAATGGCCTCCAGCGCGGCAAGGTGCGGCGGCTGACAGTGCGCCAGCACGTCCGGCAGGTTAGCGACCTCCAGCAGCGCGCGGGTGCGGAAGATGTGCCGCGCCTCTTCCACCGTCGGGCTGGCGACGTGTGCACCACGTTTGGGCGTCAGGGTGACCATTTGCACAGCGGCGAGTCGTTGAAGCACCTTGCGGATGCCCGTGCGGCTCACGCCAAACACATCGACCAGCGCCTCTTCCGGCAATTTGCTCCCCGGCAGCAGCTGATGTTCGACAATCGCGGTCATCAGCGCCTGGAAGATGGTTTCGTCTTTGTCATGCAGGTCTGGCGCGGTCTGCAGGGCGTTTATGTTGTTCATTCACCACTCCGAATTTTACTTTCCGTTATCGAATCGTATACATAAAAATAAAATATTGTATACAAGATTTATTATTTTGGCCTGGATCCTGCAACACCGTTTGCACTCCCACTCAACGGGTTTTCATTCACAGGAGCAGGTTTCATGCCAAACAGTCAAAACGCACAGCAGGGTACGGCCGCTGATTCCGGTGCGGTTTACAGCCCACGTCTTTGCAATGAGGATCTGGCACCGACGCGTGACCAGAACTGGAGCTGGTACAACATCTTTTCTTTCTGGATGTCCGACGTTCACAGCATGGGGGGTTACGTTGTTGCCGCGAGCTTCTTTACGCTCGGGCTGGCAAGCTGGCAGGTGCTGCTCTGCCTGCTGATGGGGATCTGCATTGTGCAGCTGTGCGCCAACCTGGTAGCCAAACCGAGCCAGATGGCGGGCGTGCCCTATGCGGTGATCAGCCGTCAGGCGTTTGGCGTCTTCGGGGCCAATATTCCGGCGGTGATCCGCGGGCTTATCGCCTTTGCGTGGTACGGCATCCAGACCTGGCTTGCCGCCAACGCGCTGATGCTGGTGGTGCTGAAGTTCTGGCCTTCTCTGGCGAGCCTTACCACCGGTGCCTTCCTGGGCCTGTCGCCGCTGGGCTGGATCTGCTTTGCCATCATGTGGGTCCTGCAGGCGATGGTCTTCTGGCACGGCATGAACGCCATTAAGCGCTTTATTGATATCGCCGGTCCGGCGGTCTATGTGGTGATGCTGGCCCTTGCGGGCTGGATTGTATACAAGACCGGTTTTGACGGGATCTCTTTCACCCTCGCCAGCAAATCCCTGAGCGCGGGCGAGCAAACCTGGCAGATGATCACCGCGACCGCGCTGGTGGTCTCCTACTTCTCCGGCCCGCTGCTCAACTTTGGCGACTTCTCCCGCTACGGCAAAAGCATGGGTGAGATCCGCCGCGGCAACCGCTGGGGGCTGCCGTTTAACTTCCTGTTGTTCTCCATCGTCACCGTGGTGATTGTCTCCGGCACCCAGTCGCTGTTTGGCCGCATGATCACCGACCCGATCGAAACCGTCAGCCGCGTAGGTAACGATCTGGCCGTGGCGATTGGCCTGCTGACGATGATCACCGCCACCATCGGGATCAACATCGTCGCGAACTTTGTCTCACCGGCGTTTGATTTCTCTAACTGCTCGCCGCAGAAGATCAGCTTCCGCACCGGGGGGATGATTGCCGCCGTCGGCTCGATCCTGCTCACCCCGTGGAACCTGTTCAACTCGCCGGAGCTCATCCATTACACCCTGGACGTGCTCGGGGCGTTTATCGGCCCGCTGTTCGGCATTCTGATTGCCGATTTCTACCTGATTAAGCGCGGCAAGGTGTCGGTAGACGATCTGTTCGACGACACGCCAAAGGGCAAATACTGGTACCGCAACGGCTTTAACCCGAAGGCCATTGGCGCGCTGATCCCATCCGTTGCCGTAGGTCTGGTGATTGGCTTTATCCCGGCCCTGCATGAAGTGGCAAACTTCAGCTGGTTTATCGGCGTCTTCCTCGGCGGCGTGACCTACCGCTGGCTGGCGCGGGAAGAGCGCGAGACGGCAGGCGCGGCCTCGTTCAGCTCCCGCGTAGCGACGCAAAAAGAGTAACCCCTCCTTCCGGCCGCAGTTTATCTGCGGCCCGTTCATTCTGGCACCGTTCTTGCTGAGCTTTTTCACCCCGCTACGCAAACACTAAGGCAGGACCCACGATGGAATACCAGACTGCGATACGCGGTGCATTTTTCGATATCGCCCAGGTCTGCGACAGCGCAGACGCGATTGCCCAACACGCCCGCTACCTTGAGGACGGGCTGCTGTTTATCCAGAACGGAAAAATTCTGGCGCACATGGCGTGGCAGGAGGGCGAGCAGTATCTCGACCCCCACAAAGGCTACACGGACCTGCGCGGCAGGCTGCTGCTGCCCGGTTTTGTCGACACCCACATTCATTATCCACAAACGGAGATGATCGGCGCCTTCGGCGAACAGCTGCTGGAGTGGCTAACCACCTACACCTTCCCGGTGGAGAGCCAGTTTGCCGATGAAGCCTACGCGAAAGAGATCGCCGAATTTTTCATTAACCAACTGGTGAGCAACGGCACCACCACCGCGCTGGTGTTTTGCACGCTGCATCCGCAATCGGTCGAAGCGCTGTTTACCGAAGCCCTGCGCCTCAACATGCGCCTTATCGCCGGAAAGGTGATGATGGACCGGCACGCGCCGGACTACCTGAGCGAAGATGCAAAGCAGAGCTACCGGCAGACGCGGGAGCTGATCCAGCGCTGGCATCAACGGGGTCGGCTGGGGTATGCCATTACGCCGCGCTTTGCCCCAACGTCCTCACCCGAGCTGCTCGCCGCGGTCAGCCTGCTCAGAGAGGAGTTCCCGGATACCTGGCTGCAGACCCATCTCAGCGAAAACCCAAACGAAGTGGCCTGGGTGAACGATCTCTGGCCGGAGCACGAGCGCTATCTGGACGTATATCACCACTACGGCCTGACCGGCGAGCGCAGCGTGTTTGCCCACGCGATCCATCTGCACCACAGCGAGTGGCAGTGCCTGCACGACACCGGTTCAGCGGTGGCGTTTTGCCCCACCTCGAACCTGTTTCTCGGCAGCGGGCTGTTTCGCCTGCCCGCCTGCTGGCAGCACAAGGTGCGGATGGGCATCGGCACCGACGTCGGCGCGGGCACCACCTTCAGTATGCTGCGCACCCTGGGAGAAGCCTACAAGGTCGGCCAACTGCAGAGCTACCGCCTGCGCGCCAGCGAGGCGTTTTATCACGCCACGCTGGGCGGCGCGCACGCCCTCAGGCTGGACGATAAGATTGGCAACTTCGCCCCCGGCAAAGAGGCGGATTTCGTGGTTATCGATCCTGACGTGACGCCGCTGCAGCGCCTGCGCAATCGCCGCTGTCAGGATATCTACGAGCAGCTATTTGTGCTGATGACCCTGGGCGACGAGCGCAACATCAGTGAGACCTGGGTCAACGGCGAGCGGGTGTGGTCAACTGCCCCGGTAGGTTGACCACCCGCCTGGCGCAATCACAAACGGCAGATGGAAGTGCTCGTCTGCCGCTTCTCCCGTCACAAACTCAATTTGCGCGCAGGGGTAGATCGTCTCCCGGCCGGTTGCGCGAAACCACCCGCCGATCTCCGCCACCAGCCGATAGCGGCCTGCTGGCAGGAAAGGGACAAATTCGATGATGCGACCATTAGCGTTGGTCACGCCCGTCGCCATGATTTCGCCCTCCCGTTCAAGGTGAACCGTCACGCCCGCGGCGGGTTTGCCCGTTGAAATATCGAGAATATGGGTGCTGAGCGTGCTCATTCGCTAATCACTCCTTCCAGCCGCAGCAGCGTAATTTCCCGCAGCTGTTCCAGCGCCGCCTGAACTTCCTGCGCGTCGCTGTTCTCCAGCCGCGCATTCAGTATCTGTAAAATGTCTTCGCCGCTTCGGCCCTTCGCGCGGATCAGAAACACCCGGCCGAAGCGGGCCTCGTAGCGGGCGTTACCCTCGCGCAGCGCCTGCGCAAGCGCCGCGTCCCGGTCATTCACCGCGCCCTGCTCCTGGCGCGACAGCGCCGCCTCAACCTGTGCACCCGCGGGCTTTTCGCCGATGCGCGGGTGCGCGCTCAGGGCTTGCGCTAACGCCACTTCGTCCCAGCGCTGCATCAGCGCCTGCGCCGCGATCGTCAATTCACTCCGGCTCGGGTAAGGCCGTCCATAAACCAGCGCCTCAGCCCAGCCGGGGAGCGCCACGCAGGGGGTGAGCAGCGCGAGAGCCTCTTTCTCAGGAAGATGATTGAAGTCGTGCAGTGCGATCATAGTGTCTCCTTTATTGTCCTCCTCCGGGTTGTTGCACAAACCACGCCACTCTTGTCGCCGATGTGAAACAGTCGATTCTGTATGGCTGGACAGGAAATTATTGATTCATAAAAAGGCATATTCACCGTGTTTGCGCACCTTAGCAGTGCAAACTCACCTCCCACAACGCCGTTTTCGCCACTCTGCAGCCTGGTACGCAAATTGCTGAATGTTTTTACACCCTGCAAAAGGAGAGAAGCATGAAAGCAATCGTCATTGGCGCGGGTATTGGCGGCCTGAGCGCTGCCGTCGCGCTAAAGAAAGCGGGCATCGACTGTACCGTGTTCGAAGCCGTAAAAGAGATCCGGCCCGTCGGGGCGGCCATCTCCATCTGGCCTAACGGCGTGAAGTGTATGCAGCACCTCGGCATGGGCGACATTATCGAAACCTACGGCGGCCCGATGCGTTTTATGGCCTACAAGGATTACCGGCGCGGCGACACCCTGACCCGCTTTAGCCTCGCCCCGCTGGTTGAGCGTACCGGCGGGCGCCCCTGCCCCGTCTCGCGCGCTGAACTCCAGCGCGAAATGCTGGACTTCTGGGGTCGCGACAAGGTGCAGTTCGGCAAGCGCGTGGAACACGTCCACGAAGACGACGCGGGCGTAAGCGTGACCTTTACCGATGGCACCACGGCAACAGGCGATTTTGTGATTGCCGCCGACGGCAGCCACTCGGCGGTTCGTCCGTACGTGCTGGGCTATACCCCGGAGCGCCGCTACGCCGGATACGTGAACTGGAACGGGCTGGTGAAGATTGATGAAGAGATTGCCCCGGCGCACCAGTGGACCACCTTCGTTGGCGAGGGTAAACGCGTGTCGCTGATGCCCGTCTCCGGCGGTCGTTTCTACTTCTTTTTTGACGTGCCGCTGCCCGCGGGCCTGGCGGAGGATCGCACCACCCTGCGCGCCGATCTCACGGGCTACTTCCGCGGCTGGGCGCCGCCGGTGCAGAAGCTTATCGCCGCGCTGGATCCCGATACCACCAACCGCATTGAAATCCATGACATCGAGCCGTTCGACAGCCTGGTGCGCGGCAACGTCGCGCTGCTCGGCGATGCCGGGCACAGCACCACGCCGGATATCGGCCAGGGCGGTTGCGCGGCCATGGAGGACGCCGTGGTGCTGGGCGAATGCCTGCGTGAAAACCACAACATTACGCTGGCGCTGCGGCAGTACGAAGCCCTGCGCTGCGACCGGGTGCGTGACCTGGTGCTGAAAGCGCGTAAACGCTGCGACGTCACCCACGGGAAAGATATGGCGTTGACGCAGGCCTGGTATCAGGAACTCAAAGAGGAGACCGGGGAACGCATTATCAACGGTCTGTGCGAGACCATTCAGGGCGGCCCGTTAGGCTGAACAAGAGGGACAACGATGAAAAGAGAACCGACACCACCCGCCCACTGCACGTTTGAGCCAGAGGACTGGCTGCGCCTGGCGAAATGCTGGCATCCGGTTGCGCGCGCCTGCGACGTCGGCCCGGCCCCCGTCAAGGCCACCCTGCTGGATGAACAGCTGGTGATTTACCGAATTAACGACCAGGTCGTGGTTGCCCGGGACGTGTGTCCGCACCGCGGCGTGCCGCTGACGCTCGGCTTTCACGACGAGCACGGGATTATCTGCCCCTACCACGGCTTACGCTTTGGTGAAGACGGGCGCTGCAACCGTATTCCGTCCAGCCCCGACCAGCCCGTTCCGGCGAAGCTGAACCTGATTAACTACGCGGTGGAAGAACGCTTCGGCCTGATCTGGACCTGCCTGGCGTTTGACCCGGACAATCCCGTGCCGCTGCCCACCATGCCGCACTGGAGCGACGACGGATTTCAGCAGATCAACTGCCCGGCGTTTGAGGTGAACGGCTTCGCCGGGCGCCAGGTGGAGGGGTTTCTGGATGTTGCCCACTTTGCGTGGATCCATACCGATACCTTTGCCGATCCCAATAATCAGCTTGTCCCTATCTATCAGCCGCAGGAGACGCCCTTCGGTTTCGTGGCCGATTACTGGAGTTCCGTGAGCAACTATCCCGCCAGTTCACCCGTGCAGGCGCCAGAAGGGTTCCAGTGGCTGCGCCATTTTGAAATGCATCTGCCGTTTACCGCCACCCTGACGATTCATTTTCCGGGTGAATCGCGGCTGGTGATTATGAACGCCGCCTCGCCCGTCTCGTCACGGGTGACCCGCATGTTCGCGCCCATCGCGCGCAACTTTGATCTGCATATTCCGGTGGAGGAGGTGCATGCCTTTAACCTGCGCATTTTTGAAGAGGATCGCCTGATGGTCGAAACCCAGCGCCCGGAAAGTCTGCCGCTGGATCTCACTCTGGAAGCCCATATTCCGGCAGATAAGAGTTCGATTGCCTACCGTCGGGGACTGAAGAAGATGGGCTTTGGCGAATTTTTCCTGGTATGACGGAGGCCAATATGCTGAACGTGATCGTTGACGGGCTGTGGCGCGAGGGGGATAAAAGCCTCGCCGTCAGGCTGGTGGCCGAAACCGGCGACGCGCTACCGGCGTGGCAACCCGGCGCACACATTGATGTCCACCTGCCCTGCGGCGTGGTCCGCCAGTACTCTCTGACCGGGGCATGTGGCGACGAGAGCTATCTTATCTGCGTGGGGCGAGAAGCCGCCTCGCGCGGCGGGTCGCGCTACGTTCACGAAATGCTGCGTCCGGGACAGAGGCTTTCAATCTCGGCCCCGCGCAATCTGTTTCCGCTGCATCAGGCTGAGCGGGTATTGCTGCTGGCAGCAGGGATTGGCATTACGCCGCTGTATGCGATGGCATTGCAGCTGAAAGCGACCGGAACGCCGTTTACGCTGCACTATTACGTCAGAACCCGGGAAAGCGCGGCGTTTGCGCGCGAACTCTCGCAGTGCGGTGACTGCATTATTCATACCAGCACCCCGCGAACCACGCTGGCGGAGCATTTCCCCGCACCTGAAGCGGGGCTGCACGCGTGGGTATGCGGACCTGCGGGGTTTATGGAGAAAGCGCGCGAGGTGGCGGCGGCGAAAGGATGGAATGACGCCCATATCCACAGCGAGGCGTTTCAGCCCGCTCCCCCTGTCACAAGCGGCGTCGCAGGCGAGATCTTTACGGTCAAACTTGCCTCCACCGGCGAGCGCTGGCCGGTGCCTGCGGATAAGACCATCGCTCAGGTATTACAGGAAAACGGCGTGGACGTGCCGCTGTCCTGCGAAATGGGGATCTGCGGCGCCTGCCTGACGCCGGTGATTGACGGCGTGGTGGACCACAGGGATAGCGTGCAGTCGGAGGCAGAAAAAAGCGCGGCTGACCAGCAGGTGGCGCTCTGCTGTTCGCGGAGTCACTCCGGGGAGCTGGTGATTGCGCTGTAAAACGAAAAAACCCTGCGATATTGCTATCGCAGGGTTTTCGAATTTGGCGGAAGCGTAGAGATTCGAACTCTAGAACCCTTTCGGGTCGCCGGTTTTCAAGACCGGTGCCTTCAACCGCTCGGCCACGCTTCCAAAGTGAGGCGCACTATAAACATCTATTAGCGCCTTGTAAAGCAGGAATTTTTCTATTTTTGCCTGCAGGCGTTTGACTGCGCAAAAAGTCACCCGGACACTTTCCTGCCCTCCCCCCTTCCCCCCTTGTACATACCGTTACACAGCAACGCTCATCCTTTTAAATCACCGTGGTATAGAATGCCAAAAAAAATAGACGGCCATGTGTTTTGTAATGGTAATAAATCCGGGTAATGCGGGTTTTAACGCATTACTGTCATAGCGCCTTACTGGTTGATGATGAAAATCAAAAATACGTTTTGTTTACATATCCTGATGGCCGTTTTGGCCATTTTAGTCCTGAGTTTTCACCCGCTGGTGACAAGCTTTGATCCGCCGCTTAAATTCCAGCCGCTGATCAAGTCCATGGCAGGGACGACAAAAGAACAGGCGGAAAAAATAGCCACAATTTCTCATGCTTTAGAAGGGAATGCTATTTTCTTCCTTGGTGCGTCTGAGGTCGCCACCTCAGAAGAGGAACATTACGCCGTATTTAATTATTTTAATAAGCAATTGCACCAGCCCGTCGTGGCCTATGGCGATGCGTTTGTCGATGACGAAACGCAATTTTTACTTCTCTCGCGTTTTAAAGATAGCCTTAATGCAAACAGCAAAGTGGTGCTGCTTCTGGCGCCTGACGGCTTTTATTCAAAAGGCCTGCCGCCCGCTATCTATGCGGATAATTTTCCGGGCTCGATTTTTAATCCCCTGATGAAGGATCCGCAGGCGCGCCCGTTCCTGGTTAATTACCTGAAGCATATTGATGCGAAAGAGATAAGCCATTTAACCTTCGGGCAAATGCGTGTGTATGGCTGGCATCCGGCGCTGATGTGGAACGAGCTGAGTTTTCAGTTTGCAAACTTCTGCACCCTGATTAAAAACGACTGGCTGTCGCTGCTCAACATCAGGCCACAGACGGCGCAGCCCTGGCCTCAGCAGCCAACCGCCCGTCTTTCCCCTGACTGGGATAAAGCGCTGGCGAATGCCCGCGAGTTGAATAAAAAACGCCATCAGAGCGCGGCCACGCTGTGGATGGACAAAACGATTTACGACGAGGACGGTAAGCCGCAGCAGTGGGATGACACGCCGGTGGTGCCGGGGCAGTTCGCCGCGTTCAGGAAAACCGTTCAGCTTTTGAAAGCGCATCACGTGCAGGTGATTGCTATCGTCGACCCGGTTAACCCCTGGGCGCTTTACAATACCGACACCTTCCGCCCGTTCGATAAGCAGATTCAAACCATTCTGAAAGAGAACCAGATCCCGTATTTGGATATGTACGCCATGCCGTATCAGAACGGCTGGAACTGGGATCGTCTGCACCCTACCGAACTGGCCTGGGTGCCAATGCTTCGCTTTATTGCACAGAGTTTTAAATAATGAAAATCGCGATCCGTCTTTTTTGCCTTTATTTACTGCTGGCGATCACCGTCGTTGCATGGACCGCTGTCGATGACAGCATGAGTATGCAGCTGCATTTTGAATATCAAAAATTCTGAGGCGAAATGATGTACAGCTCAGGAATGTTTTTTGTCTGTTTATTTTCATCCGCGCTGGTGTTTGCGATGGTTAATCGTGTTTTACGCCACCGTCTGACCTGGCTAGTTTCCTTATCCGTGGTGACAGCATTAGGCTGGGGTTATATTTTTCAGGGCAATTACAGTGTTCCCGTGGCCGTCTTTTGCTGGTTTTATCTTGTCGCCACGTTAAAAGAAAAAGGCAGATTAAAAACCTGGCAGGCGGTCGTTTTAACGCTGCTGCCTCTGGTTCTGGTGAAATTACATTTTAATTATCACCTAGGCACAATCGGTCTCTCTTTTATGACCTTCCGCGCTGTGGATGTACTGCTGTATCGCAGTAAAAAAGAGGGCCAGAATTTCCTGCACTATTTCTGCTATCTCTTTATGCCCTTTATTATTCTGGCCGGCCCGATGTATCGCTGGCGGACATGGATGAGCGATGTGAATAAGCCGGCATTTATCCTGAACCGCGAGCAGTTTTTAACGGCGCTGGAGCAAATTATTACCGGCATCATTCAGAAGTTCCTGTTTGCCATGCTGATCGATTCGCTCGTCGTGCAGCCCTGGAGCCATAAGCCGTTTACCCTGACCGTGGGCGTGGTGATGTCGATTGCCTACAGCGCCTATCTGTACTTCGATTTTGCGGGCTACAGCAATATGGCCATCGGCGCGGGTCGGCTGTTTGGGCTGAATATTCCGGCAAACTTCAACATGCCGCTTCTTGCAAAGAACCCGCAGGATTTCTGGCGCCGCTTCCACATCAGCCTGTCCGAATGGCTGCGCGACGTGGTCTTTATGCCCGTCTATATGAACCTGATGAAGTTTAACTTTTTCCGCCAGAACAAAACGCTGGCGCAAAATATCGGTATTTTTTGCACCCTGTTCTGCATGGGGGCGTGGAATGGCCTGGAACGCCATTACGTCATCAGCGGCGCGCTGTTTGGCGCGATTTCCGTCGCGCACAACATGCTGCTGTGGTCAGCCAAACGCAGCCCAACGTTACACCGCGGATTGCAGTATCCGGCCGTTGCGTTTTTGGGACGAATTCTGACGCTGGGAAGCGCCGCAGGATCCCTTTACATCTTCAGTGGAATGTCACCTCTATGAAAAATCACTCCGATCTTCAGGAACTGCAGGATTTCTTGCGTGCGGCACTGCGCGATCCCGCCTCCCCGCAGCAGCTGGCCATCAGCGGCAGCGACGAAACCTTAAGCTGGCTCCAGCTTTCCTCTGCCGTGACGGACTGGGCAGAGCGTTATCGACGCTGCCAGCCCGCAGACGGTACGCCGATCGTGCTGTACGGCCATCAGCAGGCCGAGTTCACCGTGGCGATCTATAGCTGCCTGCTGCACAACATTCCGTACATCCCGGTGGACTGCATTTACCCGCAGGAGCGGCTTCGCGAGATCTGCAACCTGACCGGCGCCCCTTACTACTACGACGTGGCGACGCGGCAGTTCATCGCCACCGGCGAGGCGGGCAAGGTGCTGGAGGAGCAGGATCTGGCCTATATCATGTTTACCTCAGGCAGCACCGGAAAACCGAAAGGCGTGCAGATTGGACGTGAAAGCGTATGGCACTTCATGAAGTGGGTCAGCCAGGACTTTTCGCTGCCGGAAAAACCGGTGCTAATGAACCACGCGGTGTTCAGCTTTGACCTCTCCCTGATCCCTCTGCTGGCGAACCTGGCGATGGGAGGCCACATCGTGCTGAATGCCAAAGAGGATATCCAGAAAGAGAACTGGCTCGAGCGACTGCAAAGCAACGCGGTCTCCGCCTGGGTTTCCACCCCCTCTTTTGCCTACCAGCAACTGCTTTCTCCGCACTTTAACAGCGAGTATTTGCCTGCACTTAACGTCTTTATCTTCATTGGCGAAGTGCTCAATAAAGCGCTGGTGAAACAGCTCCGCCGCCGTTTCCCGCAGGCCAAAATCATCAACTCCTATGGCCCAACGGAAGCGACCATTGCGACAACCGTGGTTGAGATCACGGATGAGATCCTTAACAGCGACAGCGCGGTGCTGCCGGTGGGCGTGATGATGCCGGACAGCAGAATGGAAATTTCCGCCGAGGGCGAGCTGATTATCTGGGGCAAAAACGTCATGCGCGGCTATTTAGGCCTGCCGGAGGAGAACGCGGCAAAACTGCTGCGTCGGGAAAATGATGCGTTCCGCGGCTACCGGACCGGCGATCTGGGTTATGAAGACGGGCTCATCTACTGCCAGGGCCGCAACGACAGCCAGGTCAAGCTGAATGGCTACCGCATCGAGATCGGCGAGATTGAAAACCGCCTGCTGGCCATGTCCGGCATCAGCGAAGCGGTGGTGATGCCGCTGATGAAACCCTGCGGTAGCGTGCTGCGCATCGCCGCGTTCTGCGTGACGGAGCTGGCACCGGATGCAATCAAAACCTCGCTGGCAAACGTGGTGCCCCACTACATGGTGCCTTCACAAATTATCGTAAAAGACGCTTTGCCGCTAAATCCTAACGGCAAAATTGACCGCAAGCTGCTGGACGCTTACGCCCGCACACATTAATTATCCCAGGAAAAATGATGGAACACGATATTCTCGCCCTGTTTGAAAAAGTGTTATCCCGCAAGGTTGGCTTTCACGATGAGCTGATTGAATCCGACATTCTCGACTCTATTCTGGCAGTCGACATGGTGCTGGAGGTACAGGACGTTTACGGCTGTATGATCCCGCCTACCGACGTGGCGACGGTGCTGAAAACCCCGGCCGATCTCGCCCGTTATATTGAAGAGAACCGTTAACGCCTCCTCCTCTGATGGCTCTGGGACTCACTCCAGAGCTCATCATTCGCTTTCCCCTTCTGGATACCATTCACACGAATGAAACCCACCGGTTTTACTATTTCTCCTACACTTTAGGGGTACTGTCGGTACGGGAAACAAAACAAGCCAACATCATGAAGACAATAATGGTTCGCTCTGCGCTCAGCCAGCGATCGTTGCGTCTTTAACAGAGGAGTCTGCGGTATGGCATTCGTAACAACGAAAGACGGCGTCAATATTTACTACAAAGACTGGGGTCCGAAAGAGGCTCAGCCCATTGTTTTCCATCACGGCTGGCCATTGAGTGCCGATGACTGGGATAACCAGATGCTCTTCTTCCTTGCGGAAGGCTATCGCGTTATCGCAATCGACCGCCGTGGTCACGGGCGTTCGGACCAGGTCAGCGAAGGGCACGATATGGATCATTATGCGGCTGACGCGTCGGCCGTGGTCGAAAGCCTGGATCTGCACAATGCGGTGCACGTCGGCCACTCAACCGGCGGTGGCCAGGTGGCCCGCTATGTTGCGAAGTACGGCCAGCCGCAGGGGCGCGTTGCCAAAGCGGTGCTCGTGAGCGCCGTTCCACCGTTGATGGTGAAAACAGAAAACAACCCCGGCGGGACACCTGTAGAGGTTTTCGACGGCTTCCGTAAAGCGCTGGCCGCGAATCGCGCCCAGTTTTACCTCGACGTCGCCAGCGGTCCTTTTTATGGGTTTAACCGGGCTGGGGCCGAGGTTTCACAGGGCACCATTCAGAACTGGTGGCGTCAGGGCATGATCGGCAGCGCCAAGGCCCACTACGAGGGGATTAAGGCGTTTTCAGAAACCGACCAGACGGAAGATTTAAAAACCATCACGGTTCCCGTTCTGGTGATGCAGGGCGACGACGATCAGGTCGTGCCGTATAAGAATGCTGCCCTGCTGCAGGATAAGTTGCTGGCGAACAGCGTACTGAAAATTTATCCGGGCTTCCCGCACGGGATGCATACCACCCACGCGGATACCATTAATGCGGACATTCTGGCCTTTATCCGTTCATAAACCTCGCCTTTCTTGCCGGGTGGCGCTACGCTTACCCGGCCTACATTCTGCAATAATATTAAGACGTTGCACGTTTCATTGGAAGCCTGTGCCAGCGAAACGCCGCCGGGCGCTAACGCTGTTTAGCCCGAGGGGATTACACACCGAGAGATACTGACTGGAGCTTTTTATGCATGAAAACTATACCGTAGTTGAAACCGTCCCCTCCGCAGAAGCGTTTTGCCGCCTGCGCGAAATCTCGGGTCTTAGCCCTCGTCCGCTGGAGGCAGCACGCAAAGCGCTGCCTGGCAGTTGTTATGGCATGCATATTTTGTGTGAGGGAAAACCCGTGGGTATGGGGCGAATCGTGGGAGACGGTGCGTTGAATTTTGATATTGTCGACGTCGCCGTTGACCCTCTTCATCAGGGAAAGGGGCTCGGTAGACTCATCATGGAAACGCTTGTGGCATGGCTGGATAACAATGCCTGTAGAGGGGCCTACGTTTGTTTAATGGCGGATGTCCCCGAGCTGTATTCTAAATTTGGCTTCACTCTCGTTCGCCCGGCAAGCGAAGGAATGGCCAGAATCTGGTAAAAGGCAACTCTGAGATAAGACGAAAGAAAAACCCCAGCTTAACGAGTAAGCTGGGGTTTATATCTGGCGGAAGCGCAGAGATTCGAACTCTGGAACCCTTTCGGGTCGCCGGTTTTCAAGACCGGTGCCTTCAACCGCTCGGCCACACTTCCTGAGTGAGGCGAACTATAAACACCTCACCGCATGCTGTAAAGAGTGGCTGCAATCGTTCGCTTTAAAATTAGCCAAAATGTGCTTAATCGGTTGAACTGACAACACATCGGCGATTTTATCAGCATAAAATCCAGCCCTCTCGCTTAGTGCTTTTTGATGTACATATCTTTTGTGAAATAGTACCCCAGCTTATCCGGCGTAAAGCCACCCACCCACGGTTTCACCAGGTGCGTACGGACGTAGTGATAAACCGGAATGGCAGGCACATCACGGCCCAACAGGTCTTCCGCCTGCTGGTAGAACTTACCCCGCTCTGCCGGCGTTTTGGCCTTTGCGGCGTTGATCAAGGCTTGATCGTAGTCCGGGTTGCTGTACTGGCTGGTGTTTTCACTGTCGCCGGTACGGAAGTTGTTCAGGAAGGTCGCCGCGTCGTCGTAGTCTGCAATCCAGGCGTAGCGCACCGCGTCAAAGTTGTGGGTGTGCATGGTATCCAGCATAGTTTTCCACTCCTGATTTTGCAGCTTCGCGTCTACGCCGAGGTTTTTCTTCCACATAGAGCTGGCCGCAATCGCGATGCGCTGGTGCGATTCAGAGGTGTTATAGAGCAGGTTGAAGCTCAGAGGATGGCTTTCGTTATACCCAGCCTCGTTGAGCAGTTTTTTCGCCTCAGCAATACGCTTGTCGAGCGGCCAGCTGGCGTAATCCGGATTCTGCAGCTTGACCCCGCCGATGTCCGGCTGGCTAATCAGCCACGCCGGGCGCTGCCCCTGCCCCATTACCTTCTCAGCGATGATGTCTTTATCCAGCGCCATGTTCAGCGCCTTGCGCACGCGGGCATCGTTGAACGGCGGACGGGTGGTGTTGAATTCGTAGTAATAGGTCGCCAGCTGCGGGGAGACGTCCAGCTGGCTGCCCAGCGTTTTCTTCAGCTGAGCAAACTGGTTAATGGGTACCGTATAAACAATATCAATTTCGCCCGCTTTATAGCGGTTCACATCCGAGGCCTCGGAGGTGATCGGCAGATAGGTGACTTTGTTAATAACGGTATGCGCGTTATCCCAGTAGCGCGGGTTACGCTCCGCCACAATGCGTTCGTTGACCACCCACTGGGACAGCTTATACGCTCCGCTGCTGACGAAATGCTCCGGTTTGGTCCACTTTTCGCCGAAACGGCCAATCAGCACTTTATCCACCGGCACCAGCGACGGGTGCGCCAGCATCGCCAGGAACGCCGCGTTGGGCTGGGTGAGCGTCACTTCCAGCGTGGTATCGTTAATTGCTTTTACGCCCAGCGTGTCGGGGGATTTTTTCCCCTGAGCGATATCGGCCGCGTTGACGATATGCATGTTGCCGGGATAGCTGGCGTACGGTGAAACGGTTTTTGGATCAACCAGGCGCTGCCAGCTCCAGACCACATCCTCAGCGGTAATGGCCGTCCCGTCGCTCCAGGTGATGCCCGGACGTAAGTGGAACGTCCAGACGGTGTTGTCCTTGTTCTCCCATTTTTCAGCCAGCCGGGGTTGGATTTCTCCTGACGGGGAGACGCTCACCAGCCCTTCGAATAAATCGCTGATAATATTGAATTCGACATCGCTTTCGACTTTGTGCGGGTCGAGCGAGGCCGGTTCGCTGCCATTGTTTCTGACCAGTTCCTGTTTTTCGGCCAGCGCTGTTCCTGCCGGCACGTTAGCCGCCCAGGTCGCCGTGCTGGCGCACAGGATCCCGGCGGTGAGTAAAGAGAGCGTAAAGCGCGTGCGTGTTTGTGGTTTCATTTCCTTCGCCTTATTGTCTGTTTTATGACGATCCGGAGATAACTCTTAGCGCCCGAAAGGCAATAACGCAATATTTTTCAGTAACCTATAAGAGGTTGATCTGGTAAATACTTTTAAACCGCCGTTCATACTGGTTACATATGCTTTTGCAGAAGAAACGACCACCTTCAGCGCTAACGTGCTGAGTAAAGATGGGTAAAACCACTTTGAGACTGGCGCGCCGTTTCCTATTCTTTCCGTTAATTACATCTGTCATAAGAGAGTGACTCATGGATCGTATAATTACTTCCTCACGCGACCGCACATCGCTACTCAGCACCCACAAGGTGCTGCGCAATACCTATTTCATGCTCAGCCTGACGCTGGCGTTTTCGGCTATCACCGCTACCGCCAGCACCGTGCTGATGCTGCCGTCTCCGGGCCTGATCCTGACGCTGGTGGGGATGTACGGTCTGATGTTCCTGACCTACAAAACCGCTGATAAACCGGTCGGTATTCTTTCCGCGTTCGCCTTCACCGGCTTCCTGGGGTATATCCTGGGGCCGATCCTGAACGCGTATCTGTCTGCTGGTATGGGTGACGTGATTGGCATGGCGCTGGGCGGTACCGCGCTGGTGTTCTTCTGCTGCTCGGCCTACGTGCTGACCACGCGCAAGGATATGTCCTTCCTCGGCGGTATGCTGATGGCGGGCATCGTAGTGGTGCTGATTGGTATGGTGGCAAATATCTTCCTGCAGCTGCCTGCCCTGCACCTGGCGATTAGCGCGGTGTTTATCCTGCTGTCATCCGGCGCGATCCTGTATGAAACCAGCAACATTATTCACGGCGGTGAGACCAACTACATCCGCGCGACCGTGAGCCTGTATGTGTCGCTGTACAACATCTTCGTCAGCCTGCTGAGCATCCTGGGCTTCGCCAGCCGCGATTAAGCAGACCTGCTGAAACAAAAAGGAGAATGCCTCAGGCATTCTCCTTTTTTTATGCTCTAGTCACCTCGGCAAATATAGGTGGGATAGAGCCGGTCCTGTATCAGCCACACGGCGGGCGCAAGCTCGGAGATCGTCAGGTAATAGCGGGCTGTCGGCCTCGCAAAGCCTCCCCACTTTTCGTCCGGGGTATTGTCATTATGCCGACGCCAGGTTTTGGTGTAGCTCAACACGATAACGTTATCATCATCCCGTCGCGACCAGGTAAAATCCATATCCCTGTCAACGATCATGCCCCGGCCTTCAGCCATAGCTGCACCTTTGTACGTTGTTAAGCCGGTGCCGTCCCGATGAAAATAGAACTGGGCCACGGTATTGACCCGGACCTCATTCGCTTTTCCCTCGTTACGCGTAAAGTTAAATTCCGTACTGCAGGCCAGCGCATCACGCTTATATATGCCCCCGGAATAAATAAAGAGCGCCAGCGCGCCGCCAGCAAGCGCCCCACCCGCAGCAAACAGAAGTCTCATTTTCATTTTTCTGCCCCGCTTTTATAGCGAATGGTTTTGCACAGGCTGGTTTTATTGACCGGGCATGCACCAATGAACACTTCATCCGCAACTGCAAGGTTAAAGCGGGCGCTGAAATAGTAGATATTGTACGCTTCGCGCGCGCACGCCACATTATTCGCCTCCAGCAGCCCCGCCAGTTTCGAGAGCACCAGCGGCCGGCCATGATCGTTAATAAGCCAGATGCTACAGCCCGCTATTTTCTGCGCGACGGGCTTTGGCGTCATCGGTATAGCGATCTTCTGCTGCTGGTTAAACAGCAAGCCTAACCCCAGTGCTGATGCTAACAATACCGCCGCCGCGGCGCCCCATTTAAGGGAAATACGCTGACGTTTTGCCTCTGACGGCACGACGGAAGAGTTCGGCTGTGCTTCAGCGGGTTGAACAATTTGCGCAGGCTGGCAAATCACATCGGCAACAAAACGGAATCCATACCGGGGTATCGTCACAATGAAATTATGATGTTCCCCAAGAGACTGGAAGCCTTTGCGTAATTCACTGACCGCTTTGTTGAGGTTATTTCCAGACGGCGTAAAGCCATACTCCTCCCAGACGCGCGTAATTAATTCCTCCCGACTCAGATCGTGCCCTTTATGACGAATAAACTCCTGTAAAAGGCGAACGGCTGGCGCCGAGAGCGTTAATACAGACTCCGGTTGACCAACAAGACTAATTGCATGTGCTTCAGGATCAAATAACAACGAATTATTGCATATAAAAAACATATTTCACTCTCAGCTATTACCGCAGGCTTTTTTATCCCTGTGACATCGGCAAGAAAATCGCTTCCTGAGCTGGTTCTTTTTTCATCAACAGGAATTTTCTTCCCATCCTGGGTAGCGGCATTTTCTTTTAACTATACAACTTTAAGACCAGCAAATCAGGATAAATCACTGTATATCAGCGGTTAACTAATACAAATTTTCACAACCTGCTGTTCTGGTTAAAGTTTCCCTGCCCTGAAGCGATACGAAAGCAGACGGTGTCCTGGTGTTAAAAACCGCACAAGAACTCAGAGCAGGCAGGCTGAATGTGAAACAGAAACAAAAAGTGAATATGACAACCGCGTTTTATGTCGCCGCGCTGTCGCTGTCATTTTTCTCAGAAATGACAATGGCCAATATGAGCGTCTATCCAATGGAACTTAACGTGGATAGCGCCGGCGCAGCGCAAATAAAAGTGGCATCGAAAACGGATGATATTCAGTTCATTCGGGTGAGGCAAAAGAAAATTCTTAACCCCGGAACGGCCCAGGAAAAAGAGATTGACGTTGCTTCGTGGAAAGAAGGCGGCGTCGTGGTGACGCCCGATAAATTTGCCCTGGCTGCAGGCGCAATGCGCGTGGTGCGCCTTGTTTCACTGACGCCGCCGGAAAAAGAGACCACCTGGCGAGTCTATTTTGAAGGGGTGAAACAGCCGGACAGCATTATTCCCGGCCAGCCCGAAAGCACGGCAGCGACGGCAAAGCTTGGGGTCAATGTTATCTGGGGGGCGCTGGTACATCTGGCCCCTGCCACGGAGCGCGTTTCGCTGCATATCGATCCCGCACGGGGGACCGTCACCAACGCCGGCACCCTGCGCGTGCCGCTCAGGGAGATCGGTATTTGTCAGTCAGACGACGTCTGTAAATGGATTAAAGAAGACGCCACGATTTATCCGGATACCGAGCGGAAATTAAAAACGCTTAATCAGGTAAACGGCAAGAAATACAAATTCCGCTACTTCAACTGGGTGAAAAAAACCGCTGAAGAAGCTGACTTACCCGTCGTGCAATAACACGACGTCACTGTAAAAACCCTTGTGGTTTGTTTAAAGAGCCAGGGTGCTCATTTGTAAAATATGGAGATATCAATGCGTAAATTTATTAAACCTCTGATGATCGTTGCCGCGATGACCACATCTGCCAGCGCGCTGGCGATCCAGAAAGATATTACCGTCAACGCCAGCGTTGATTCACAGCTGGATATGACCCAGGCCGATAACACGCCGCTGCCAGCCAGCATCGACATGCAGTATCTGCCGGGTCGGGGCCTGGAAAGCTACCGCCTGAACACCAAGGTATGGTCCAACTCCGCTACCAGTAACGTCAAAGTACGCCTCGTTAGCGCAGCTAAGCTCACCAACACGGATGGGGATCAGATTGTACCGATGACGGTTCTTCTGGGTGATAAAACCCTGTCCACCACCGATGCCGAATTTACCGGAACCGAACTTTTCCCGGGCAGCATTGAAAACGGTTCTGCGGTTCTGCCTCTGACCATTTCCCAGACCACCAAAGGCATTCTGAAAACCGGCCAGTACAGCGGCGTTGTAAGCCTGATGCTGACTCAGGCGACCACCACGGAAGGCGGTGCGTAACACCATAGCACCTAAGGAATAACGTCAGAGGGCGCCCGCCCTCTGACGTCAGGATGATGTCGAGGCTCGTTCATGGCGTTTCACAGAAATACTCTCCTTTTTGTTGCTTTATTACCCGCATCTGTCCACCTCGCCTGCGCTGAGATGGCCGTCCCGGCCGGATTCGAGGACCTGGCGAAAACGCAGCGCATGTGGACAGAGGTGAGCTTATACGGCGAGTCGCTTGGCCTTTTCGAAACCGATATCAATCTTGAAACGGTCAGTTTTGTCGCACCTGAAACCGTGGTCGCGGCCATCAAACGTCAGTTTAACGATGATCCTGCCCTTATCGGCTCCGTTTCCGCAGCGTTGGCCGTTCCGCTTGCCCGTAACGGCAACCTGGCCTGCAGCAGCAACGGCTCCGCGACGGGGTGTGATTATCTTGAAACCCGCCGTGCGGCCATCATCTATGACGAAAACAATGCTCGCATAAACCTGTTTTTTGATAAGCGCTTTTTGCCAAAGCCCTCGGAGGAAAACCAGTGGTATCAGCCCACCCAGGACAGCGAAAACGCGTTGATTCATCAGCAAAATATCAATTTCGTTGCCGACAGGGATTATCAGTCTGCCACCGTTCAGGGCAACGGGGCGCTGGCGCTGACCCAGGACGGCTATCTTAACCTCGACTGGACCTGGCTGGGACAACGCTCGCGTCAGCAGCAGCAGCAGGAAATGACCGTTAACAATGCCTGGTTCCGCCAGGATTTATGGCGTGAATATTATCTACAGATAGGCGAGATGGATACCCGCGACCTGTTCAGCAACGCCGGGGGGAATATTAACCTCAGCCAGCTGCCGCTGGGCAAAATTCGTGGCCTGCGCGCGGGCTCGACCCGGGCATGGATCAACCCGGTTCAGCAATCGAAGGGCACGCCCATTACGGTGCTGCTTTCGCACGATGCGCGTATCGACGCGCGCCGCGGCAAGGAGCTGCTGGCCAGCTTTTACCTCAATGCCGGGGCACAAACTCTGGATACCCGCGCGTTTCCGGATGGAAGCTATACCGTGACGCTGTCAGTTTACGAAAACAACCGACTGACGCGTACCGAGCAGGTTCCGTTTACCCGTACGGGCATTACGCCATTCGACCGCGTCGAGTGGTTTATGCAGGCAGGGGAAACGGCTAATAACGATCGCAATGATGAACGCAGCCCGTTCGCACAGGCGGGTATACGCCTGCCCGTCACCCCGACGCTGGCGCTGACCAGCGGCGCAACCGTCATGAAAAGGCAGCACTTCCTGGAAAATGCCCTCGACTGGAGCCGCGGCTTTAACGCGGGCCCGATCGACGGGGTATTAAGCACACGCTTTAGCTACCTCTACGGCAGCAAGGGCCAACGCGGCAATATTCAGCAAATCAGCTATAACGACGGGTTTTCGCTGAGCTTCTACCGCAACGCGTTATCCGCAGAAAATTGTGATACCCGCAGCGCAGGTTTTGACGCCGTCAACGGCTGTTATCGTAGCCTCTCGGTCATGTTCTCCGTGCCTGTCGGCTCGTGGTACGCCAACCTGGGGTATTCGGATAACCGCAACGAAGGGCGCTACGTTACGCGCCGGGAACTGCCTGACCATGACGATCGTCACGATGCCGGCCTGCCGTGGGAGCCGGTGTATATGACCCGCTCCCGCACGCAGGCCTGGCAAGGCGGGCTGAGTAATACCTTTAGCGCGCGCGGTCTGAACATCAACAGCAGCATTAACCTGTTTATGCGCAACGACCACTCTCGCGACGGAAAAGACAAAGGCGGCTATCTGAGCATTAGCCTCTCACTGGCGCATAAGCGTCAGGGCGATGCGTCAGGCTATACCTCGCTTGGTGCAACCTGGCAGCACCAGCAGCATCAGAAAAACCAGCTGAGCTACAACGTGGCGCACAACTGGTATGCCGACGCGCGCGGCGAGAATGAATACGGGCTGAGCGCGTCGGGGATCAACAGCGATTCGCTCAATGCCTCGGCGTACACGCGCCAGGGCGGACGTTTTGGTAACGCCAGCCTGACGGTGAGCGACGCATGGGACCGCCAGGATGGGCGCCATACGTTAAGCAGCAGCGGCAACTACAGCTCCACCCTCGCCCTGTCGCGCTCAGGGCTGTGGCTTGGCCGCTGGGGCGATGGACGCCCGGCTTCTGCCGTTGCGGTAAACGTGGCTACGCCTGAGGATTCCCGGGATTCACGCGTCGCCGTCTCGCTGGATAACGGCGGCACCGCGGATATCCCGGCCAACAGCCGTGCCCTTTTTGCGGTGCCGGGTTATCAGCCAACAACGCTGACGGTTAATGAGTCGCTGAACGTCTCATCAGGCGCAAGCAGTGAAATCACGCAGGGTTCCGGGAGCCGGACGCTCTTTATGGTGCCGGGCAAAATGCTTCGCCGGGACGTGCAAACCACCACCCGCTACACCTGGCTCGGCCAGCTCACTGACGAACATCATTCGCCGTTCGTGGGCGGCGTACCGCTGAACGTGAACGGCTGGAACGATCTCGGCAATGGCGGTTTCAGCGCCCAGAGCGACGCCCTGCTGCGCAATCTTTATCTGGTGCGTCAGCAGCAGTTTTATCAGTGTGAACTGAGCGTGAAAAGCATGCGCGACGTGGTGCGTTACGTCGGGTCGATCCCGTGTCGGGAACTCACTTTCTCCGCCCTGCCGGATTCGGTCCAGCACCAGGCGCAACTGATGCTCGCCGGGCGGAACGTGCCTACGGGGCCAACGGCCATGAATGCAGAGCACCTCACCAAAGGGAAATGATGTGAACAACTACCTCTTTATTTTACTTTTTTTGACGCTGTGGAGCTGTCAGACGCTGGGGGGCGTCCCTGCCGGAAGAAATTCCAGCGTAGGGATTAGCTACGATCGCGCGGTGCCGCCTGCGCGTTTTGATATCTGGGTCCATGAACCGAGCGGTTACGACACTATCGACCCGCAAAAGTGGGGACGCAACACCCTGACCTGCGAGTCCCGCACCGACCCGACGAACGGAGCGTGTATGACAGCGCCGGTCTGGTTTAGCGCGAACCCGGCCGCCCCCTACGCCATTACGCTGCGTTTTACCCACACGTCGACAAATAAAACAGCAGATGTGAAGGTCTATGGGGAAAATCATATGTTTATCAACAACAAAATTTTCACCTTTGCCAGCTTTGTCAGCGGCGGTACCGCCGATCTCTCGGCCTGGAACCGGGAACCCTATTTTGATTTTTACATCGTTAAAGGCGAACTGGATAAGCTCGCCCAGCCGGGCATCTGGACCGCAACGCTGAAGCAGAACCTGCGCGAATGGGGAAGCGCCGACTGCGGGGGCAACTTTAACGATGTCAACGTCGGGTGTCCGGGCTACCTCACCATAGCCCGCTGGCAGGCGACGATACGCATTGAGGTGGTCGATCCGGGTAACCAGCAGATTTATCTGCCGGCGTTCCCCCACTCAACCCCGATGGTTAACCTCAATCTGACCAATTTTCCGGGGCGGCCCGGCGGCAGCGAAATCCAGGGCGAGAGCGCGCTGGATATGTGCCTGTATGACGGTAAAAACAGCGCCAGCACGCGCGTCTATCTGCGCTTTGAGGATGACGGTTTAGCGGCCACGGGCCGTACTGAGGGAGCGTTTTCCGTCAGACGACGCGGTGGAAGCCAGACCGAAGCACGGGATCGGCTCGATTATCAGGTTACGGTGATCAACCCGGTAACGGGCGCAGCAGAAACCGCGGCGAATGGCAAAACGCTGATATGGCAGAGCACTAATGACCCGCAATATCTGCGTCAGGTTGTGCTGCCGGGTGGACGGGAGAGCGTACTTTGTGTCCCCGCCCCCATCATTCTGAAAACGCCCGCGTTTGCTGCCAGCAGCAAAAATGCCGGGGATTACACCGGCACCCTACGCGTTATCTACACGCCCAGTACCTTATAAAGAGGCCATTGTGAGTTACGCCATCCTCGACAACAATCGTTTTTATGCCGAAGGGTTGCGCTACGCCCTTCTGCGCCGTAACGCTCAGACTCAGGTTGAGAGCGGTACGGTAAAGTGGTGCCGTTCGCTGCTGGTCTGCGACACCCTCGTTGTTCGCTGCCGCTTTTCCGTCGCGGGGACGCATCTGGCGCTGGTCGACATTCTTCTGGAGCTGGAAGCCAGGCGCTGGGAAGGAACGGTGTATCTGGTATGCAATGAAAAAGGCTGGGCACTGGCTACCCATCTGCGAAAGCGGTTTGCCACGCTGACCTTATATATCATTGATGACCGGATTGCCGTTGCGGATGCGGCGTATCTGCTTGCCAGAGAGCCCCGCCGGGTGCGCACCCTGAATTGTTGCCTGACAGGCATGGAGTTCAACGTGCTCGACAGGCTGGTGAACGGACAATCGGTACGGCATGTCGCGCATATGACGCAGATGAGTGAAAAACAGGTGTCGACGTATAAATGCAACGCGCTGAAAAAGCTTAATGCCAACAATCTGCTCCAGCTTCTTCTGTAGGTCGAGGTTTCTCACGCCGCCCCTTATTTGCTAGACTAGGGGCGTTTTTTACTTTATCGACAGAGCACTATGTTCATTTTTGCAGGCCAGGAAATTGAGACCGATAGCGAAGGCTATCTGAAAGACACCACGCTATGGAGCGAGCCGCTGGCGGAGAAAATCGCCGAAAACGAAGGTATCGCCCTCTCCCCCGAACACTGGGAGGTGGTCCGTTTTGTGCGCGAGTTTTATCTCGAGTTCAACACCTCTCCGGCCATCCGCATGCTGGTCAAGGCGATGGCCAACAAATTTGGCGAAGAAAAAGGCAACAGCCGCTATCTGTATCGCCTGTTCCCGAAAGGCCCGGCAAAACAGGCCACCAAAATTGCCGGCCTGCCTAAACCGGTGAAGTGTATTTAATACCGAATACCGAAGTTCACATATTCCCTGCCGGGTTGATGCGGTTCCGTTAAGACCTTATCAACCCGGGCGCTGCGCGGCCCGCCTGCTTTCAGCCACGCCATTAGTTTTTCAACCTGCTCCGCGTCGCCGCAGGCGACCACCTCAACGCTGCCGTCGTCCATATTTCGCGCGTATCCCGTTAGCCCAAGCGTCATCGCTTCGCGCTGGGTGCTGTAGCGGAACCCGACGCCCTGAACAAGGCCGTGGACCCAGGCAATGGTGCAGACTTTTGACATTTTTCTTCTCCTTAACGTAGCGTTTTCGGTAAACAGCCATAGTGCTGCCGGAAACGGGCGGTGAAACGAGAGCTGGAAAGATACCCACATTGTAATGCGATTTCACCGATCGGTAAGCGAGTCGACTGTAACTGTGACAGCGCCACGGCCATTCTCACCTCCTCCACGATCTGCCGAAACGCTCAACGACATCCGCAGATGATTGCGCCTGGCTGAATGTGCTACTCTACGCGCCATTTCCCTGAAATCGACAGAACAGCAAATTATGAGTGTACGTTTAGTGTTAGCCAAAGGGCGCGAGAAGTCATTACTGCGCCGTCATCCCTGGGTCTTTTCCGGCGCGGTTGCCCGTATGGAAGGCAAAGCCAGCCTCGGTGAAACCATTGATATTGTTGACCATCAGGGGAAATGGTTAGCGCGAGGCGCTTACTCGCCAGCGTCTCAGATCCGCGCGCGCGTCTGGACCTTCGATAAAGACGAAACCATCGACATCGACTTCTTCGTCCGCCGCCTGCAGCAGGCGCAGCAGTGGCGCGAGTGGCTGGCAAAGCGCGACGGGCTGGACAGCTATCGCCTGATTGCCGGTGAGTCCGACGGTCTGCCGGGCGTAACCATCGATCGCTTCGGCAACTTCCTGGTGCTGCAGCTCCTCAGCGCAGGGGCGGAATACCAGCGTGCCGCGCTGATTAGCGCCCTGCAAACCCTGTTCCCGGAATGCGCTATTTACGACCGCAGCGACGTGGCGGTGCGCAAAAAAGAGGGCATGGAGCTGACGCAGGGCCCGGTCACGGGTGAACTGCCGCCTGCCCTGCTGCCAATTGAAGAGCACGGTATGAAGCTGCTGGTGGATATTCAGGGCGGGCACAAAACGGGTTACTACCTTGACCAGCGCGACAGCCGCCTGGCTACGCGTCAGTACGTTGCCGACAAACGCGTGCTGAACTGCTTCTCCTACACCGGCGGTTTTGCCGTTTCGGCGCTGATGGGCGGCTGTGCCCAGGTGGTCAGCGTGGATACCTCGCAGGAAGCGCTGGACGTGGCAAAACAGAACGTCGAGCTGAACAAACTGGACTTGAGCAAAGCCGAATTTATACGCGACGACGTCTTCAAGCTGTTGCGTAAATATCGCGATCAGGGCGAGAAGTTCGACGTCATCGTGATGGATCCGCCAAAGTTTGTGGAAAATAAAAGCCAGCTGATGGGCGCCTGCCGTGGGTATAAGGATATCAACATGCTGGCGATCCAGCTGCTGAACCCGGGCGGGGTGCTGCTCACCTTCTCCTGCTCCGGGCTGATGACCACCGATTTATTCCAAAAAATCATCGCCGATGCCGCAATAGATGCTGGTCGTGATGTACAATTTATAGAGCAGTTCCGTCAGGCAGCCGATCACCCCGTGATTGCTACCTACCCGGAAGGACTGTATCTGAAAGGGTTTGCCTGTCGCGTCATGTAACTTGAAAAGAGAAATATTGCCCGCACTTAATGTGTAAGTCGTATTTCCCGGGAGGTGACTATGATTGCCAGCAAATTCGGTATCGGCCAGCAGGTCCGCCACACTTTGCTTGGGTATTTGGGTGTGGTCGTGGATATCGACCCGGAGTATTCCCTTGATGAACCGTCAGCGGACGAACTGGCGGTGAACGCAGAGCTTCGCGCTGCACCCTGGTACCATGTGGTGATGGAAGGTGACGACGGACAACCCGTACATACCTACCTTGCCGAAGCGCAGCTAAGTAGCGAGCTGCAGGAAGAGCATCCGGAACAACCCACGATGGATGAACTTGCTCAGACTATCCGCAAACAGTTACAGGCTCCGCGCCTGCGGAACTAAGCGTGTAAAAAAAGCCCGATGAACGGGCTTTTTTTATTACTTCGCCAGCCCCAGACGGGGGATATCGATCGCCGGACAGCGATCCATAACCACCTTCAATCCCGCATCCCGCGCCAGCACGGCAGCCTGCTCGTTAATCACGCCCAACTGCATCCACAATGTTTTCGCCCCGACGGCAATCGCATCCTGCGCCACTTCCCACGCCGCCTCGGAATTACGGAAGACATCGACCATATCAATTTTTTCCGGCACGTCAGCGAGCGTGGCATAACCCTGCTGGCCCATTAAGGTTTTCCCCGCCACTTTTGGCGACACCGGGATGACGTGATAGCCCTGATCGAGAAGGTATTTCATCACCCGATAGCTGGGACGGTCGGGTTTATCGCTCGCGCCCACCAGCGCAATGGTACGCGTGGATGTCAGAATCTCGGCAATATCGTTCTCTTTCATGGTTTTTCTCCTGGCTTTTTTAAAAGTGTACGCCAAAGCGCACATCTCAACCATCCATCCCATACAGATGTATGAGGGCAAAACGGCAAAATATGTCTATATGTTAGCAAACGTGATTATCGAAAGATTTAGATACATTAATGCGGCGACAGTATCTCTGACGGGAGCCTTCTATGAAAACCGGTTTTGCCACTGCTCTGATTGCGTTAGCGATGCCGGTTTGCGTTTTTGCCACCACGCTTCGGCTCTCTGGCGACATTGATCTCCTGGTACTGGACGGAAAAAAGGTTTCCAGCTCGTTATTGCGCGGGGCTGACAGCATTGAGTTAGATAACGGGCCGCATCAGCTGGTGTTCCGGGTCGAAAAAGCGATCGGCCTGACTAACCATGAGCAGCGGATGTACATCTCTCCGCCGCTGATTGTCAGCTTTAATACCCGGCAAATCAGTCAGGTGAACATTACCCTGCCTCGCCTTGAAACGGAGAAGGAATCAGCGGCCTTCGACGCCTCGCCGCGCGTTGAGCTGCTGGACGGGAATGCAATGCCGATCCCGGTCAAGCTGGATATTCTGGCGTTGACCAGCGCCACAAAAAGCCCGGACTACGAGGCCGCAACGCAGGTCTATAACAAAGCCGGCAAACGCGCCTCCCTTCCGCAGTTTGCCACCATGATGGCGGACGACAGTACGCTGCTATCCGGCGTCTCGGAACTGGACGTCATTCCGCCGCAGTCCCAGAGCCTGACGGAACAGCGCCTTAAATTCTGGTTCCAGCAGGCCGATCCCGACACGCGGGCCCGGTTTTTACAGTGGGCAAAGCAACAACCTTCATCTTAAGCCACATTTTTTACGCCTTTCTCTTGCAGCGTCAGACGGTTCCCGTCATCGTGTAGTCAGTTAACCTGATGGATATGATTATGGAACTGACAACACGCACGCTGCCTGAACGCAAACACATTGCGCTGGTGGCGCACGATCACTGTAAACAAATGCTGCTTAACTGGGTTCGCCGCCATCAGGCGCTGCTGGAAAAGCACGCCCTGTCGGCCACCGGCACCACCGGTAACCTGATCCAGCGCGAAACGGGTCTGGAGGTGAATGCGATGCTGAGCGGCCCGATGGGCGGCGATCAGCAGGTCGGGGCGCAGATTTCCGAAGGGAAAATTGATGTGCTGATCTTCTTCTGGGATCCGCTGAATGCGGTTCCGCACGATCCGGATGTCAAAGCGCTGCTGCGTCTGGCAACGGTGTGGAATATTCCGGTGGCGACGAACCTGTCGACGGCGGATTTCATCATTGAATCACCGCAGTTTAACTCGCCTGTTGAGATCCTTATTCCGGACTATCAGCGCTATCTTTCCGAGAGACTGAAGTAGCTTTTTTTGCCGGGTGGCGGCTACGCCTTGCCCGGCCTCCCCCTCGTTGCCCTGGTCGTTATGGCTTCCGCGCCACCGGCACATCAATACTCTTCAAAATATCGACAAACACGGATGGATCCTCTTTATTGAACAGCAGCCACACGCGGTGACGCGCGCGGGTGATGGCCACGTAGAGCAAACGCCGTTCTTCGGCATCCGGGAAGTCTTCCGGCACCGGCAGCAGGGCCTCTTCCATGACCGACTCGCGGGCCGGAGCCGGGAATCCGTCACTGCCCTCCTTCAGCCCCACCACAATCACATAATCGGCCTGCTGCCCTTTGCTGGCGTGAATGGTCATAAATTCAAGCTGCAGTTTCGGCCAGCGGGTAGCGGCTTTTTCCAGCGCAGCAGGCTTAAGGTGATGATAACGCGCCAGCACCAGGATACGTTCATCGGGCTTCGCATAGCCGCTGAGCTTGTCCAGCAGCGGCTCCAGCTGGTCATCCGCCAGCAGGGTGACCGCTTTTTTATCCCCTGCCCGCAGGCTGTTGAGCGGCTTGGCCAGCTGGTGCGGGTTCTGCTGGATAAAGCGGTTGGCGATCTCACCAATCCGTGAATTGAAGCGGTATGTCGTGTCCAGATCGCTGCGGTCGCCTTCGCCAAAATAGTGGTGGAAGGCGGTCGTCAGCGAGAGCTGCGCCCCGCTGAAGCGGTAGATGGCCTGCCAGTCGTCCCCCACTGCGAACAGCGAGGTATGTTTATTTTGCGCCCGCAGCGCCGAGAGCAGTGCCGCACGCTGGGGTGAGATATCCTGGAACTCATCCACCAGAATATGCTTCCACGGGCTGACAAAGCGCCCCTTCTCCAGAATGACGATCGCCTGATGGATAAGGCCGGAGAAATCAACGGCATTTTCCTCTTTCAGCGCGTTTTTCCAGGCTTTCAATAGCGGAGCCATCAGCTTGACCCGTTTTGAAAACAGATCGCGGATCGCCTCCGGCGCGCTTTCAATCATCTCTGCCTGCGAGCCGCCGTGCATCCGCATCAGGCTGACCCAGCGGTCAAAACGCGAGCCGAGCCGACGCGCCAGTTTTTCATCCTGCCAGAAGCTGCCCTCCGGCACCTCCCAGTTAAGTTCCTCTTCCAGCCATTGACGCCACCCTTTCGCCTGCGCCTTTTTCTCACTGCACTGCTGACGCCACGTTTTAATAAACAACGCCTGTCGCGCCTGCGCGTCGTTTTCCAGTTTACTGATAGCAGGCACTTTTTTACTGCCCTGCTGAATGATATGCAGCGCGAGGGCATGGAAGGTTCTGGCGGTAATATCCCGGGTGTGCAGCCGTTCCTGGATGCGTTCGTCCATCTCCTGTGCCGCCTTACGGCCAAAAGCCAGAAGCAGGATCTGATCGGCAACGGCCTCCCCGGTGGTGAGAAGCCAGCCCGCACGCGCCACCAGCACCGACGTTTTACCGCTTCCGGCCCCCGCCAGCACCAGCAGCGACTGCTCGCCGTTCACCACCGCGCGCGCCTGAGCAGGGTTGAGCGGTGAAGACTCCACCGTACTGAAAAAGTCGGCGTATTGGGTGAGCATGGCGTCCGTCCAGGCCTGGTTATGCGCCAGCCGGCTTTTATCCATATCGTTCAGCCAGGCCTGGCACTGACGCCAGGCATCGCGACAATTGTCGAACTCATCAAGACGCGTCACGGAGAGCGGCAGCGCCGAAAGTGCCTGTCGAATCTTTTGCTGCAGTCCGGCGGTCTGCTGGCGCGTCAGCCACGTTTGCTGCGCGTTGCTTTGCGCGATCTCGTCCAGCACCTGCTGCAGCACCTGAGCGGCAATCACGCTCATGTCGTGGCTCCACTGCTGCCAGAGCGCGTTCAGGTGATGGTGGAAACGCTGGGTTTCCGCCCACTCGGTACCGTGAAGGCGCACGACTTTGTCGTCAGGCAGAACGAACTCGAGCTCGCCCCACACCAGCCCGCGCTTGCAGTGAATAGCCAGAAGTTGATTAAACGGAATAAGGTATTCGTGGCGTTCTCCGGAGACTTTAACCCCGGCGTTGAGCAGAACAACTCTGTCATAGGGGTGTTGCGCCAGGCGTTTGCCTAAAGAAGTTGCTTTCAGTTCCATGTCCCGCCAAATCCACGAAGAGATAATTTACCTGACAGTTTAACTGCCAGTTTTAAGGTGCTCCAGCCTAAAAAAACGTTACAATCATTGGGCGTTAATTTTATCGAAAGGAAGTGAGGGTTTATGCGTACCGTTCTGAATGTGTTGAATTTTGTGCTGGGCGGTTTTGCCACCACCCTTTCCTGGCTTTTTGCCACGCTGGTGAGCATCGTCCTGATCTTCACCCTTCCCCTGACCCGTTCCTGCTGGGAAATCACGAAACTCTCGTTCATCCCCTACGGTAATGAAGCTATCCACGTTAACGAGCTGAACCCGGAGAACAAGAGCGCCCTGATGAATACGGGGGGAACTTTGCTGAACATTCTGTGGTTGATTTTCTTCGGCTGGTGGCTGTGCATCATGCATATTTTTGCCGGTATTGCGCAGTGCATCTCAATAATTGGTATTCCGGTCGGGCTCGCGAACTTTAAGATCGCCGCCATCGCCCTTTGGCCCGTCGGGCGCAGGGTGGTTCCGGTCGAAGTGGCCCAGGCGGCGCGTGAAGCGAACGCACGTCGTCGTTTTCAGTAAATAAGGACTGGCCGCGTTTATGCTAAGTCCACTGCTTCGCCGTTATACCTGGAACAGCGCCTGGCTCTACAACGTCAGGATATTTATCGCGCTTTGCGGCACGGCTGCCCTGCCGTGGTGGCTGAATGATGTCAAGCTCACCATCCCCCTCACGCTGGGGGTGGTGGCCGGAGCGCTGGCGGATCTGGACGATCGCCTGGCCGGGCGTTTGCGGAATCTGGTCATTACGCTCGTCTGTTTTTTTATCGCCTCCGCGTCCGTTGAGTTACTTTTCCCCTGGCCGTGGCTGTTTGCCCTTGGCCTTACACTCTCCACCAGCGGGTTTATTTTGCTGGGCGGTCTGGGGCAGCGCTATGCCACTATCGCCTTTGGGGCCCTGCTGATCGCCATCTACACCATGCTGGGCGTTTCCCTGTACGACCAGTGGTATCAGCAGCCTGTGCTGCTGCTGTTGGGCGCCATCTGGTATAACCTGCTAACGTTAACCGGCCACCTAATCTTCCCGGTTCGTCCTCTGCAGGATAACCTTGCCCGCAGCTATGAGCAGCTAGCCCATTATCTGGAACTGAAATCCCGGCTGTTCGACCCGGATATTGAGGAAGAAAGCCAGGCGCCGCTTTACGATCTGGCGCTGGCAAACGGCCAGCTGGTCGCCACCCTTAACCAGACGAAAGCCTCGCTGCTTACCCGTCTGCGCGGGGATCGCGGCCAGCGCGGCACGCGCAGAACCTTGCACTACTATTTTGCCGCTCAGGACATTCATGAGCGCGCCAGCTCCTCACACGTTCAGTATGCCGCCCTGCGCGAGAAGTTCCGCTACAGCGACGTCATGTTCCGCTTTCAGCGCCTGCTGTCCATGCAGTCACAGGCATGCCAGCAGCTCGCGCGCTCCATTCTTTTGCGCACGCCCTATCAGCACGACTCCCGCTTCGAACGCGTGTTTAGCCATCTTGATGCGGCGCTCGACCGCGTGCAGGCCAGCGGAACGTCACCGGAACAGATCAAAGCGCTGGGTTTTCTGCTCAACAACCTGCGGGCGATTGATGCTCAGTTGGCGACGATTGAGTCCGAGCAGGCGATGGCACTGCCGGGCAGCGAGGTGGATAACCAGCTTGCAGATGACAGCGTGCACAGCGTGAGCGATATGTGGCTAAGGCTGAGCCGCAACTTCACGCCGGAGTCGGCGCTGTTTCGTCACGCGGTGCGAATGTCCCTGGTCTTATGCGTGGGGTATGCTTTTATCCAGATAACCGGTTTGCACCACGGCTACTGGATCCTGCTGACCAGCCTGTTTGTCTGTCAGCCGAACTATAACGCCACCCGACACCGCCTGGCATTGCGTATTATCGGCACCCTGGTCGGCGTCGCGATCGGCCTTCCGGTGCTCTATTTCGTGCCGTCCATTGAAGGACAGCTGATCCTGATCGTGATCACCGGCGTGCTGTTCTTCGCGTTTCGCAACGTGCAGTACGCCCATGCCACAATGTTCATCACGCTGCTGGTTCTGCTCTGCTTTAACCTGCTGGGTGAAGGGTTCGAGGTCGCCCTGCCCCGCGTACTCGATACCCTGATTGGCTGCGCTATCGCCTGGGCCGCCGTCAGCTTTATCTGGCCGGACTGGCGTTTCCGTAATCTACCGCGCGTGTTAGACAGGGCAATGAACGCCAACTGCCGATACCTGGATGCCATCCTTGAGCAGTATCATCAGGGCCGCGATAACCGCCTGGCTTACCGGATAGCGCGCCGCGATGCGCACAACAGCGATGCGGAACTGGCCTCGGTGGTCTCTAACATGTCAACGGAGCCTCGCGCCACGGCCGAGATTCGTGAGACGGCTTTCCGGCTGCTCTGCCTGAACCATACCTTCACTAGCTATATTTCCACGCTGGGCGCCCACCGCGAAAAACTCACCAACCCGGGCATCCTCAACCTGCTGGATGACGCAGTCTGTTATGTCGATGATGCACTGCATCACCGGCCAGCCGATGAACCGCGCGTGAGACAGGCGCTGGATGAACTTACCCAACGTATTGCGCATCTTGAGCCTGGAAACGACAGCAAAGCGCCCCTGGTGTTACAGCAGATTGGCCTGCTCATCGCCCTGCTGCCAGAAATTTGCCGGCTGCAACAGCAAATCGCTACCTGGAGGAGTGATTCTCCTGTGGCTCAGGCAGCGCATTAAACCACTCCGTCAACTCCCGGCGAATGCCGGCCGGGAGTGCCGCCTCATGCAGCCCCTCGATCGCCCCTTCCAGCGCGAATAGCACTTTGATACTCAGCGCTTTATTTTTCGCCCGCATCTTCAGCCAGCTCTCCCTTGCGCCAAGCGCCCGCAGCGTTTCTTCGTTGGTGATGCCCGCTTCAACGAGCAACACTTCCAGCTGAAAGGTCAGGTTTGGCAGGTCCTTAAGTCGATTGCGCTGATGCCGCTGGTAACGCTCTTTTCTTGCCGCATTAAGTGCGAAAGTGGAGAGCTGAAGCAGACGCTCCCTGTCCTGCCATAGCCCGTCATCCACCCGGTAATAGTTGAGAAGCACCGGACGGCCCCGCTTCATCAGGGTCAAAAAAGACGCGGCATTTTTCACACAGTATTTCGCACTTTCTTCACAGGCACGGAGGTAGAGCTCACCTTCTGACACCATGGCAAAAACCGCATCATCCACTGCCAGGGTATAGCCGCCGAACAGCGCGCGATGATGAATTTCACCCAGTGGTGACAGGTATTCCTGGGATTTATAAATCCGTTCATAAGATATCTTTTTCATGATATTTCCCTTCAAAATCATAAAGTAACAACGAAATTTCTTACTAGCGGATCCGTTAGCAGGAAAATAGGCAACTTAGCGTCGTTGAGCAAGATGATTTTTCGAAGGGCATCAACATTGAATGAATTTTGCGAGTCGCTTTCCGAAAATGAGGTTGATCTTTATGCATACAGGGGTTACTGTATATCCATACAGTAACTACAGGGCTGGAATGAATATGTACACTTCAGGCTATGCAAATCGCTCAACTTCTCTCTCCTCTACCGCGGGCACTGTCGCGCAGAACACCGTTGGGGGTGCTTCGACGGGGCTTATTAGTGAAGTGGTTTACCGTGAAGACCAGCCTCTGTTGACCCAACTCCTGCTGCTTCCGTTATTACAGCAGCTTGGTCAGCAATCACGCTGGCAGCTCTGGCTGACGCCGCAGCAAAAACTGAGCCGCCAATGGGTGCAGTCTGCGGGCCTGCCGCTGGCAAAGGTTATGCAGATCAACCAGCTTTCTCCCTGCGATACCGTCGAATCGATGATTCGTGCGTTACGCACTGGAAATTACAGCGTGGTGATCGGGTGGTTACCGGAAGAATTGACGGAAGAGGAACATTTTCGTCTGACCGAAGCGGCTGAAGAAGGGAATGCGATCGGGTTTATCATGCGCCCGGTTCGTCCAGATTCTTATCGCAAAGGACAACTTTCTGGGCTAAAAATTCACTCAAATTTGTATCATTGAGTGAAATTAAGATTTTTCCTGGAATTTTTTTTGACCGCAGGATGCGGTTTTAGTTCCCGGCCTCAAAATTGCGGCAAGGCTTGTCTGGTGCGGTTCTCCTTAATTTTATTGCACAAAATTCGTTCTAAAAATGTTAAATAATAGGTATACGGAACTTTTTTTTTCATATGCCTGACAGACTTCACACTTGTAAGTTTTCAGCTACGTTGTAGACTTTACATCGCCAGGGGTGCTCGGCCTAAGCCGAAGATATCGGTAGATTTATATTTGACCACGCCCCCCGGTGAAGGATTTAACCGTGATTCTCTCTTGAGACCTTCATGGCGAATTTTGGATGATAACGAGGCGCAAAAAATGAAAAAGACAGCTATCGCGATTGCAGTGGCACTGGCTGGCTTCGCTACCGTAGCGCAGGCCGCTCCGAAAGATAATACCTGGTATGCAGGTGGTAAACTGGGCTGGTCTCAGTTCCATGACACTGGCTGGTACAACAGCAGCCTGAACAACGATGGCCCTACTCACGAGAGCCAGCTTGGTGCAGGTGCGTTCGGTGGCTATCAGGTTAACCCGTATGTTGGCTTTGAAATGGGTTACGACTGGTTAGGTCGTATGCCATACAAAGGCGACACCATCAATGGCGCTTTCAAAGCTCAGGGCGTTCAGCTGACCGCTAAACTGGGTTACCCAGTAACTGACGATCTGGACGTGTACACCCGTCTGGGCGGCATGGTATGGCGTGCAGACTCCAGCAACAACATCGCTGGCGACGACCATGACACTGGCGTTTCCCCAGTATTCGCTGGTGGCGTTGAGTGGGCTATGACCCGTGACATCGCTACCCGTCTGGAATACCAGTGGGTTAACAACATCGGTGACGGTGCTACCGTTGGCGTTCGTCCAGACAACGGCATGCTGAGCGTAGGTGTTTCCTACCGTTTCGGCCAGCAGGAAGATGCAGCACCAGTTGTTGCTCCAGCGCCGGCTCCAGCTCCAGAAGTACAGACCAAACACTTCACTCTGAAGTCTGACGTTCTGTTCAACTTCAACAAAGCGACCCTGAAACCAGAAGGTCAGCAGGCACTGGATCAGCTGTACACCCAGCTGAGCAACCTGGATCCTAAAGACGGTTCTGTAGTGGTTCTGGGCTTCACCGACCGCATCGGTTCTGACGCTTACAACCAGAAACTGTCTGAGAAACGTGCTCAGTCTGTTGTTGATTACCTGATCTCTAAAGGTATCCCAGCTAACAAGATCTCCCCACGTGGTATGGGCGAATCTAACCCAGTTACTGGCAACACCTGTGACAACGTTAAAGCTCGCGCTGCACTGATCGACTGCCTGGCACCAGATCGTCGCGTAGAGATCGAAGTTAAAGGCGTTAAAGACGTTGTAACTCAGCCAGCGGCATAAGTTATCGTCTTATAAAAAAACCCCGCCATGCGGGGTTTTTTATTGTCTGAAGAAAACTAAAATCTATTTTTTGCCCAACAACGCCTGAAGGTCATTTTTCAGCGACGACATCTGGTTGGCGTACTTCTCTTTATGTTCGGCATCCTCAATCAGCTGCACGATGGTTTCCGACAGGGTCTTACCACGCCGTTGTGCCAGCCCGGCCAGACGCTGCCAGACCACGAACTCCAGGTCGATGGATTTTTTCCGGGTATGCTGATGCTCAGCATTAAAATGCCGTTTACGTCGCGCGCGGATAGTTTGCTTCATCCGGTTTAACAACGCAGGATTAATGTGCTTCTCAATCCAGCCATTAACCTGTACCGGTTCATTTTCGAGGGTCAGCAAAATATCCACGGCTTCTTGCGCAGCGCTGGCTTCGATGTAGCAGGTGATCAGCTCCCCTTCACGGTGCTTTTTGACCAGGTACTTCCATTTCCAGCCGCTTTCGAGATTTTCCAGTTGTTGATATTTCATTGCGATCTCAGTGTTACCACGTAACTCTGTTCAGAATATCAGTTTTTTAGCAATCTGCTGAAAAGAAATCATATCCTGTGAGTGACTGCAGCCAATCCGCCTGCTGAAACACCAATCCTGCTTGGGTAGAGCCCCCCGCTTACGGTATACTCCACGCTTTTACATCTGACTAAAAAACATCAACTTTGACCATTACGAAACTAGCATGGCGTGACCTTGTTCCGGATGCCGAGAGCTATCAGGAACTGTTTGCACAGCCCGATCTCGCAAAAGAACACGAATTCATCCTTAGCGATACGCAACCACGCTTACATTATGCGCTGGAGCAGACGTTAAGCCCGTGGGCGACATCGCCCTTCATGCTGCTGAAAGCCCCGGAAGAAGCGGAATATCTGTCGCTGCTTGGGGATGCGACGCGCCAGCTGCGGCCAGACACCACCGCGGTATTTGGCGGCCAGTATCGTATCGCGGGGCATAATATTACCTTCGGACCGGCGGACCAGGCCGACGGTCGTTTTGCTGCTAACGGCGAGGTAATTACCGCTAATTGGGTCGAGGCTGAACAGCTGTTTGGCTGTCTGCGCCAGTTTAACGGCGAGCTTTCCCTGCAGCCGGGGCTAGTGCATCGTGCAAACGGCGGCGTGCTCATCATCTCTCTGCGCACTTTGCTCTCGCAGCCGCTGCTGTGGATGCGTCTGAAAACCGTTGTGACCCAACAGCGCTTTGACTGGGTCGGTTACGACGAGTCTCGTCCTCTTCCTGTCTCCGTGCCGTCAATGCCGCTGTCGCTGACCGTCGTGCTGACGGGTGACCGCGAATCGCTGGCGGACTTCCAGGAGATGGAGCCGGAACTGGCCGAGCAGGCAGTTTACAGCGAATACGAAGACAACATTCAGATTGCCGATGCGGACGACATGGCGCAGTGGTGTCAGTGGGTGATGGCCGTGGCGGAACGTTTTGCATTGCCAGCGCCTGCCGCCGACGCGTGGCCGGGTTTAATCCGCGAAGCCGTTCGCTATACCGGTGACCAGGAAACCTTGCCGCTCTGCCCGCTCTGGATCGGCAAGCAGCTGCGTGAAGTCGGTACGATCAGCGGTAACGGTGCGTTTACTGGCGAACAGCTCACGCAGATGCTGGCGCAGCGAGAGTGGCGCGAAGGCTATCTTGCTGACCGCATGCAGGATGAAATTCTGCTGGAACAAATTCTGGTCGAGACAGAAGGCGAACGCGTTGGGCAGATCAACGCCCTCTCGGTGATCGAGTTTCCTGGCCATCCGCGCGCGTTCGGTGAACCCTCGCGAATCAGCTGCGTTGTGCATATTGGCGACGGTGAGTTTACCGATATTGAACGCAAAGCCGAACTGGGCGGCAACATTCACGCCAAAGGCATGATGATCATGCAGGCATTTTTGATGTCTGAGCTGCAGCTTGAGCAGCAAATCCCCTTCTCCGCCTCGCTGACGTTTGAGCAGTCCTACAGCGAAGTGGATGGCGATAGTGCCTCAATGGCGGAGCTGTGCGCCTTAATCAGCGCCCTGGCGGACGTGCCGATCAACCAGAACATCGCTATTACCGGTTCGGTCGATCAATTTGGTCGTGCTCAGCCCGTTGGCGGTCTGAACGAAAAAATTGAAGGCTTCTTCTCTGTCTGTCAGCAGCGCGGTTTAAACGGCAAACAGGGTGTGATTATTCCGGCGCCTAACGTACGCCATCTCAGCCTGTGCCAGGATATTCTGGACGCGGTTGAACAGGAACAATTCGCCATCTGGGCCATCGAAGGGATTGAGGATGCACTACCCTTACTGACAAACCTGGTTTGGGATGGCGAAGGTCAGACAACTTTGATGCAGACTATCCAGGAGCGCATTGCTCAGGCGACGCAGCAGGATGCTCGCCATCGTTATCCATGGCCGTTACGCTGGCTGGGCTGGTTCAGTTCGAACTGATCGGACTTGTTCAGCGTACACGTGTTAGCTATCCTGCGTCCTTCACTAAAATAAGGCTTACTGAGAACATGGTAGATAAACGCGAATCCTATACAAAAGAAGATCTTCTTGCCTCTGGTCGCGGAGAACTGTTTGGCGCGAAAGGCCCACAGTTACCGGCCCCGAACATGCTGATGATGGACCGTGTCGTGAAAATGACCGAAACCGGCGGCAACTTCGATAAGGGTTACGTAGAAGCAGAACTCGATATCAACCCGGACCTGTGGTTCTTCGGTTGCCACTTTATTGGCGATCCGGTAATGCCTGGCTGCCTGGGCCTGGATGCCATGTGGCAGCTGGTTGGCTTCTATCTGGGCTGGCTGGGTGGTGAAGGTAAAGGCCGCGCGCTGGGCGTGGGCGAAGTGAAATTCACTGGTCAAGTTCTGCCTACGGCGAAGAAAGTCACCTATCGTATTCACTTCAAGCGCATCGTTAACCGTCGCCTGATTATGGGCCTGGCGGATGGCGAAGTGCTGGTAGACGGTCGTCTGATCTATACCGCGAACGATCTGAAAGTGGGTCTGTTCCAGGACACTTCCGCGTTCTGATATCGCTTTAAGCGACCCCGGAAAGGCGAAACCTCCGCAGTGCGGAGGTTTCTTTTTCTAAAGAGACGTTATCAGGCTATAAGTGCCCTGTCGCCGATGGCTTCTCGCCAGCCTCCAAGCCATTGTGACCTTTGATTTATCGTCTGATAAGGACACATTTCTTTCGAACGTCCAGCGATGCCGGCCTGATAACCACGTTGATGAGCCCGTTCCAGGCGATCTCGTTTCTGTCTCTTCATGCCTCGTTTCCCTCATTCTTTTGTCTGGTGGAAAGAAAACAGTGTCCGCGCCAGATGCGCAGGCACAGATAACGAATACCCCGAATTAGTCCCAGCGTCAATGTTCAAAATTCATACGGGTGTCATATTTGTGAGCTAGCTGGAAGATCATTTGTACAAAAATTGTGACCCGGCACAAGTAACAACCTGACGCAAAAACGAAAAAAAAACCGCAATCAGCACCAGGCCGATTGCGGTTTTTGACGATGAATTTTACTTATGGCAGCCGGGAAATTTCCCTAGCGATACTGGCTGACTCCTGCGCCCAACCCTGAGCCAGCACTTTCACCATTTCATCATAGCCATCCTTCTGCTGCTTCAGCTCCAGATGGAAAGGACGCTTAATCAGCTGTCCCTGATGATTCAACAGCCACTCGCCGCTGATGACAACCGCACCGTCATAACGGCCGTGGAAGCCCGTTACCGTGACGTTCAGCGTGTCCTGATCGCTTCCCAAAGGCTGGGAGGCAACAACCCAGCCCGGAAGCTGGCTGCCCAGATTCGCCACCAGCGTATTGCGTAACTGCTGGTCCAGCGGGCTGGCCCACAGGTTGTTGTTGGCGATAACGTACTGTACATCGCTGGTCTGATAGACCACCCCGTTGCCAGCCAGGTAATCCGGCACGGCGACCTGCTCAACCCACAGCAGACGGTTGCCCTGCGAGGCGGAACTTTGCGTAACCGCCTGCGTCACCAGAGGCAGCTGGTAGTAGCTTTTCGTTTCGCTCCCGGAGCTACAGGCCGTGAGTACCATCGCTCCTGCAATCGCTAGCCATTTTTTCATTGTTTCGCCCTCTTCGGCTCAGGATCCTTTTTATCTTTCGCTTCGAACACCAGCGCGTTGCTCTTCTCGTTGAGCGTTTTCAGAACCGGCTGCAGTTCACGCAAGACCTGATCGAGACGCTGCATATCTGCCACCATCTTGTTGTACGCCGCCGAGCCAGGCTGGAAGCCCTGCATACTGCGATTCAGCTCGCGCAGCGTTTTCTGCATATCCTGCGGCAGCTGTTGCATACTCTGGTTTGCAGTAATCTTGTTAATGTTATCCAGCGTGGTCTGCAGGCGCTGCATTGTCGCCTGGCTTTGATGTAACGAACCTGTCGCCGCCTCAATCATTGGGTTCAGAGGCAGATTGTTAATTTTATCCAGCGTTTCCATGAGACGCTGCTGGATCTGGGCCAGACCGCTGCTTACCGTTGGGATGATCTTGTAACCACCAAATTCACGCACACCGGTAATCGGCGGCGCTTTTGGATAGAAGTCCATATCGACATACAGTGCGCCGGTCACCAGGTTACCGGTTTTCAGCGAGCCGCGCAGACCGCGATTCATCAGGTCGGTGATGTGCTCGCCGATATCCTGATTCTCACCAATCTGGTTGATCAGGCGCTCAGGCTCAATGCGGATCAGCACCGGAATACGATAATCATCATCAAGCATCTGCTTAAGGCCTGGAACAAAGTAAGGCACTTGTCCCACCGTCCCCAGACGAATACCGCGGAACTCAACGGGCGCCCCAGGCTGCAGGCCGCGAACAGAGTCCTTAAAGAACATCAGGTAGTCGATGTGATCGGTATAGAGTGCATCCTGAATGCTTTTTTGATCGTCGAACAGGCGGAAAGCGGTGTTCTCCGCAACCGGCTGTCCCAGGTCCAGACCTTCGGGTACGTCAAAACTCACGCCGCCGCCAAACAGTGTTGTCAGCGAGCCCATTTCTACACGCATGCCCGCCGAGGTCAGATCCACCGCGATGCCGCTGTCTTTCCAGAAGCGGACGTTGCTGGTAACCAGACGATCGTTAGGCGCATTGATGAACAGCTGATAGCTGATGGATCTTTTCTGAGGATCGAAGGTGCTTTTCTCCACCGAACCCACGCGATAGCCGCGGAAAAGTACCGGGTCGCCCGCCGTGAGCTGTCCCGCTTTTTTACTGTCGAGGATCACGCGGATACCTTTTGCATCAGGCGGTGCGAGCGGCGGTGAATCCAGAAGCTGGTACTGCGCCGGCTGGCTGCCTTTTGCACCCGGCTGCAGTTCGATGTAGGCACCTGAGAGCAGCGTACCTAAGCCGCTGATCCCTTCACGTCCCACCTGCGGTTTAACCACCCAGAAAACAGAATCGCCGTGCAGGAGTTTTTCCATGCCGGCATTAAGACGCGCCTTAATCTCCACATGGGTTAAATCGTCGGTCAGGGTTGCGCTTTCCACCACGCCCACATCCACGCTGCGGCTTTTGATGGTCGTTTTACCGCCCTCAATTCCTTCGGCATTGGTGGTAATCAGCGTCACTTCCGGTCCCTGATGGCTGTAGTGATAAAACAGGATCCATGCACCGATCAGCGCGGTCACGATTGGGAAAATCCACACCGGCGACCAGTTTTTGACCTTCTGCACTTTCGCCTCTCCACTCTTATTTTCCATGCTCTTACTCTTCCTCATGGCTTGATTCAGGCTCACGATCCCACGATAAACGAGGGTCGAAGGTCATGGCCGCAAACATGGTCATAATCACCACCAGTGCAAACATTAAAGCCCCCATCGCGGGATAAATACTCATCAAACCGCCCATCCGCACCAGCGCAGAGAGAACGGCAATCACAAACACGTCGATCATTGACCAACGACCGACAAATTCGACCACTTCGTAAATCAGATGCATGCGTTCACTGTCGCGTTTTCCGTGGCCTTTTGCATCCCAACAGAGCCAGGCAATGGCGATCATTTTTAAAGTGGGCACCATGATACTGGCGATGAAAATCACGCCGGCGACAGGATAGGATCCTTCGCTCCACAGCAGTATGACCCCGGCGAGGATCGTCGAGGGCATTTTATCGCCGAGCAAATCGGTGATCATAATCGGCAGAATATTAGCGGGCAGATACAGCATGACGGACGTGACCAGCAGCGCCATCGTCCACTGCAGGCTATTTTTACGGCGAACATGGCCCTTCGTTTCGCAGCGCGGACAAACCTCAAGATCGGCGGGCAGCACGGCGGTACAGCACGGACAAGAACGGAGCCCCTGGTGGATACCCGGCACGCCAACCTTCACCGTCTGCGCGAGCGTCGGTGCCGGGGCGATATCGTCCCAGGCCCAGCGCCTGTCCACGCACTGGAAAGCGCGCAGCTGCAGGACACAGTACAGACACCAGGGAATAAAGCTGCTGCCTATCCCCACGTCGCCGTACGCCATCAGCTTCACGAAACTGACCAGTATCCCTGCGAGAAAGATCTCGGCCATCCCCCAGCTTTTGAGCTGAAAAAGGATGCGCGCGAGCCGGATTTTCAGCGATGACGGCATCCTGACGCGGTTAACCAGCAGCAGGATGACGACCAGGCAAAACGCCGGGACTATCTGGACGAACAGCAGAAAAAAGGTGCCGAGGCTGGCGTAATCTTCTGAGAACATCACGCCCGGGATTTCAAGCAGATCAACCTGGCTTGTCATCCCGCCTACCTTCATATAGACGAAGGGGAAGAGATTGGAGAGCAGCAGCATGAACAGTGCTGCCAGCGCGTAAGCGGTGGGACGCTGCCGCGGCGCGTCCCACTCGGTTGTCAACGTCGCGCCACAGCGTGGACACTGGGCTTTATGTCCGTGACCAAGCTCTGGCAACGCCACGAGCATATCGCATTGCGAGCATAATATATGCCTGTCGGCATGGTGCTGGTCACACATATTTAATCCCTGTTATGCGCCGTTTTTCAGAGACTCAAGGTACTCCCAGCGCTCAAATGCTTCTTCCAGGGCTTTTTCAGCCGCGGACATTTCAGCCAGTACTTTCTGAGTAAAGTCATGCGATTGGGTAAAGAATGACGCATCAGCAACCTGCGCTTGCAGCTCCTCAAGCGCGGCCTCCAGCTCTTCAAGACGCTGAGGTAGCCCCTCCAGCTCGCGCTGCAGGTTATAGCTTAGTTTAGCCGAGGTTTTCTTGACAGTTTCTGCTTTTGTTACAGCAGGTTCAGAACTTGTTCTGGACTTCGACTGTTTCTGCGCCAGAGACTGCGACTGCTGCCCTTTTGCGTCGTGATAACCGCCCACGTACTGGCCAATTCGCCCTTCACCTTCGAAGATCCAGCACTCGGTCACGGTGTTATCCACGAACTGACGATCGTGGCTAACCAGCATCACGGTTCCCTGATACCCATCGATCAGCTCTTCGAGTAATTCCAGCGTTTCGACATCCAAATCGTTCGTCGGTTCATCGAGGATCAACAGATTACTTGGCTTCAGGAACAGACGAGCCAGCAGAAGACGGTTACGTTCCCCGCCGGACAGCGCGCGTACCGGTGTCATGGCGCGTTTCGGGTGGAACAGGAAGTCCTGCAGGTAGCCCAGAACGTGACGCGGCTTGCCGTTTACCATCACTTCCTGTTTACCTTCGGCGAGGTTGTCCATCACCGTGCGGTCCGGATCCAGCTCCGCGCGGTGCTGATCGAAGTAGGCCACTTCCAGCTTGGTGCCACAGTGAATGCGACCGCTGTCGGCCTGCAGCTGGCCCAGCATCAGCTTCAGCAGGGTGGTTTTGCCGCAGCCGTTCGGGCCGATGAGCGCAATTTTGTCCCCGCGCTGAACCTGCGCGGAGAAATCTTTCACCAGCACCTTGCCGTCAACCTGGTAGTTAACGTTTTCCATTTCGAAGACAATCTTGCCGGAGCGGGACGCCTCTTCCACCTGCATTTTGGCGCTGCCCATGACTTCGCGGCGCTCGCTGCGCTCGCGACGCATCGCCTTCAGGGCACGCACGCGGCCTTCGTTACGGGTACGACGGGCTTTGATGCCCTGGCGGATCCAGACCTCCTCCTGCGCCAGCTTGCGGTCGAACTCGGCGTTCTGCAGCTCTTCCACGCGCAGGTTTTCTTCTTTCTCCAGCAGATAGGTGTCGTAATCGCCGGGATAGGTGACCAGCTTGCCGCGGTCGAGGTCGACAATGCGCGTCGCCATATTGCGAATAAACGAACGGTCGTGCGAGATGAAGATGATGGTGCCGCTGAAGGTTTTCAGGAAACCTTCCAGCCAGTCAATCGCTTCGATATCCAGGTGGTTGGTTGGTTCGTCCAGCAGCAGTACCTTAGGGCCGCTGACCAGCGCGCGCCCCAGCGCCGCTTTACGCAGCCAGCCGCCGGAGAGCGCCGACAGCTCCATGTCGGGTTCCAGCCCGAGCTGCGCCAGCACCTCGTTAATGCGGTTTTCCAGCTGCCACAAACCGTGGTGATCGAGCATCTCCTGCACTTTCGCCAGCTCGTTGAGATTCTTGTCGCTCGGGTCGGTCATCACCAGATGCGAAATCTCGTGATAGCGCTTCAGGTACTCCGCCTGCTCGGAGATGCCTTCCGCCACGAAATCGTACACGCTGCCGGTCACATGACGCGGCGGATCCTGCTGGAGGCGGGAGACGATCAGATCCTGCTCGTATACGATGCGGCCGTCATCCAGCCCCTGCTCGCGGTTGAGGATTTTCATCAGCGTGGATTTACCCGCGCCGTTACGGCCCACCAGACAGACGCGCTCGTTATCTTCGATATGCAGTTCCGCATTATCGAGAAGCGGTGAGTCGCTGAAAGAGAGCCACGCGCCGTGCATACTAATTAATGACATTTATTTTTCCTTTCAGACCGCGGTAATCAACCAGCAGTTATGAATTTGACGGTTACGGGCGAAGTCCTGAGACAGCGTTTTTTGACTGATTTCTTGTGCTTTCAGTCCCAGGGCTGCCAGGCCGTCATGATCCATACGGAAGCCGCGTTTGTTGTTCGAGAACATAATGGTGCCGCCTTTACGCAGCAGGCGCTTCAGGTCGGTCATCAGGCGCAGGTGATCGCGTTGAACGTCAAAGCTATCCTCCATGCGCTTGGAGTTAGAGAAGGTCGGCGGATCGATAAAGATCAGGTCGAACTGCTCGTCGGTATCGCGCAGCCAGCCCAGCACGTCGGCCTGCATCAGGCGATGCTGACGCCCGGTTAAGCCGTTCAGACGCAGGTTACGCTCGGCCCACTCGAGATAAGTGCGGGACATATCCACCGTGGTAGTGCTGCGCGCGCCGCCGAGACCGGCATGCACGCTGGCGCTCCCGGTGTAGGAGAACAGGTTGAGGAAATCTTTGCCCTTGCTCATCTGGCCGAGCATGCGGCGGGCGATGCGGTGGTCGAGGAACAGGCCGGTATCAAGATAGTCGGTCAGGTTCACCCACAGGCGAGCGTTGTATTCGCCCACTTCGATAAAGTCGCCCTTTTCGCCCATCTTCTGGTACTGGTTTTTACCCTTCTGACGCTCGCGGGTTTTCAGCACCAGCTTGTTCGGCGCAATCCCCAGCACGGCAATGGTGGCCGCAATGACGTCCAGCATGCGCTGGCGCGCTTTTTGCGCATCGATGGTTTTCGGCGGAGCATATTCCTGAATCACCACCCAGTCCGCATAGCGGTCAACCGCTACGTTGTACTCCGGCAGGTCGGCGTCGTACAGGCGATAGCACTCGATCCCTTCCTGCTTCGCCCATTTTTCAAATTTCTTCAGGTTTTTGCGCAGGCGGTTGGCGTAATCCTCTGCCACGCCGGTTGGCTTGCTGTCCGCCGCTTTCTCTGCCAGATGGTAGTTTTTCTGCACGCAGTCCAGCGGGCCGTTTTTCGCTTTAAACTGGCGATCGGCACGCAGCTGCAGGCAGCTCAGCAGCTCCGGCGAGGCGCTGAACAGAGACAGATTCCAGCCGCCGAAGTAGTCCTTCATATTGCGGCCCAGCAGGCTGTGCAGGGCAATCAGCGCCGGTTCGCTGTCGAGACGCTCGCCGTATGGCGGGTTGCTGATTACGGTCCCGTACGGGCCCTTCGGCAGCGGGTTGGTCAGGTTCGCCACGTCTTTCACCTCGAAGGTGACCAGCTCGCCGATACCGGCGCGACGGGCGTTGCTGCGCGCGCGTTCTATTACGCGCGGGTCGCTATCCGAACCGTAGAAGTGAGAGGTATACTCCGCCAGCCCCTTACGCGCGCGGGTCTGCGCGTCGTCTTTAACCTCTTTCCAGAGCGCTTCGTCGTGCTGCGCCCAGCCTTTGAAGCCCCAGTGGCCGCGGTGCAGCCCCGGCGCGCGGTCGGTGGCCAGCATGGCCGCCTCAATCAGCAACGTACCGGAGCCACACATTGGGTCGAGCAGCGGCGTGCCCGGCTGCCAGCCGGAGCGCATCACGATGGCGGCGGCCAGGGTTTCTTTGATCGGCGCCATACCGGTGCGATCGCGGTAGCCGCGCAGGTGCAGACCCGCGCCGCTCAGATCGAGGGAGATGCTCGCCGTGTCGCCGTTCAGCCAGACGTTGATACGCAGGTCCGGGTTTTCGCGATCGACGTTCGGACGTTCCTTATTTTTACGCGTGAAGCAGTCCACAATGGCGTCTTTTACGCGCAGGGCGCCGTACTGGCTGTTGCGGATCTCGTCGTTCACGCCGTTGAAATGCACCGCGAAGGTGGCGTTAGGCGTGAAGATCTCTGTCCAGTCGATCATCTGTACGCCGGTGTAGAGATCCAGGTCGCTATAGACCTTGCATTCCTTCATCGGCAGCATGATGCGCGACGCCAGACGGCTCCACATCAGGCTCTGGTAAATAAGCCGCGTGTCGCCCTCAAAATGGACACCACCCTGAACCACCTGGCACTCTTGCGCGCCCAGGGCTTCCAGTTCAGTTTTTAACAGCTCTTCCAGCCCACGGGCCGTACTGGCAAACAGAGAATTCATATCGTCACTTTTACTCTTAGAAAATTGTCGCGCATTATAGCTAATATGGCGTGTATGTCATAAAGTTGAAGGCTTATTTTCATTCGAGGGAGTGTGCAGTGGCGACGTTATCCAGGCTTTTTATTCATCCGGTGAAATCCATGCGCGGCATCGGCGTCACTCACGCGCTGGCAGACATGAGCGGGTTCGCCTTCGATCGTATTTTTATGGTCACCGAGCCTGACGGTACGTTTATCACCGCACGCCAGTTCCCGCAGATGGTTCGTTTTACCCCTTCCCCGCTTCACGACGGTTTGCACCTTACCGCGCCGGACGGTTCCAGCGCGGTGATTCGCTTTGCTGATTTTGCGGCTGTCGACGCGCCAACGGAAGTATGGGGCAACCATTTTACCGCGCGCATCGCCCCGGATGAAATTAACCGCTGGCTGAGCGGCTTCTTCTCCCGCGACGTGCAGCTGCGGTGGGTTGGGCCGGAACTGACACGTCGCGTAAAGCGCCACGACGCCGTTCCCCTCTCCTTTGCGGATGGCTTCCCGTTCCTGCTCACCAACGAAGCGTCTCTGCGTGATTTACAGAATCGCTGTAAAGCCAGCGTACAGATGGAACAGTTCCGCCCGAATCTGGTCGTGACCGGAGCGGACGCCTGGGATGAAGACACCTGGAAAGTCATCCGCATCGGCAGCGTCATCTTTGACGTCGTCAAACCCTGCAGCCGCTGCATTTTCACCACGGTAAGTCCTGAGAAAGGCCAGAAGCATCCTTCTGGCGAGCCGCTGAAAACGCTGCAATCTTTCCGTACCGCGCAGAACAACGGTGATGTCGATTTCGGCCAGAACCTGATCCCGCGATCCAGCGGCGCGATCCGCGTAGGCGATGAGGTTGAAATTCTCGCCCGCGGGCCGGCGCGAGTGTACGGCTCAGGCCAGGAAGAAGAAATGGTCGAGGTTGAGACGAATGTCGCCACTGCGGTGGATATTCACTGGCAGGGCAAGGTTATTCGTGGCAACAATCAGCAGGTTTTACTGGAGCAGCTGGAGCAAGCCGGTATTCGCGTACCGTATTCCTGCCGCGCGGGAATTTGCGGATGCTGCCGCATCAAGCTGCTGGAGGGAGAAGTGAGTGCGCTGAAAAAATCTGCAATTGGAAATGACGGCACAATCCTGTGCTGTAGCTGCGTACCGAAAACGTCGGTACAACTGGAAGCTTAAACCGCTTGTTCGAGGCTGAAGGCATCGACGCGCAGTTGTGGTTTCAACCTGTCATTCATGACTTTGATCGCATCACCTAACTGCATTACACGCCCGGCAATCGTCACGCCGGGCTGCGCCAGCAGACAGAGTGCGGCGTTTTCGCCCGGTTCAACCACTAACAAACTCACCTCTTCGGCGGTATCGCTCAGGTTAACGCTGGCCGCATCGCCCGTTGCTGGCGTCCAGTCCATGCCGTGAGGCAGGAAATGCCAGCTTTTCGGCATTTGCGGTTTCAGGAAACGGATGGCCACCAGCGCATTTAATACCAGTTCGGCACGCTGCTCTTTAGAGAGCATCAGGTCGCGGCATTTTTCTTCAAAGGAGAAATAAAGCGCCGCATCGTCAACGCAAAAGCCCGATGGAGAAAACGCGTCCGGGGTTAACATTCGGCGGGCAAAACGAGAACGAAACAACATGCCATTGGCTAAATCGAGCATCATACGGTCATGCTCGTCGCAAAAATACCAGCGCCAGTTATCGTCAGGTTTAATTCGCATGTGTCTCTCCCGTCCCCAAACGTCCTGTACTAAAAATGTCCTGTTCGCCGCTTCGTTTATAACACTAGTAATAAAAGACGATAATGTCTAAATAAGCAACAGTGACGGAATATAAAACAACCAGGGCTGGAAATAAAGCCCTGGTTGTCTGATTAAGAAAAAAGATTAGATATGCGTAACGATTTCTTTAATCAAAGGCGGGCCTTTAAAAATAAAGCCGGAATAGATTTGCACCAGTGACGCACCGGCCGCCATCTTCTCGCGCGCAGCAATCACCGAGTCGATACCGCCGACGCCAATAATCGGTAAACGGCCTTTTAATTCCGCAGACAGCGCGCGAATAATTTCGGTGCTTTTTAATTGTACCGGACGGCCACTTAACCCACCCGCTTCGTCACAGTTTTTCATTCCCTGAACGAGCGAACGATCGAGCGTGGTATTCGTTGCAATCACCCCGTCAATATTATGGCGAACCAAACTGTCGGCAACTTGGATCAATTCTTCGACAGAAAGATCCGGCGCGATCTTCACCGCGACCGGAACATATTTATGGTGGATCGCCTGGAGTTCATTTTGTTTATTTTTAATGGCACTCAGAAGATCGTCCAGCGCTTCGCCATATTGTAAGGAGCGCAGCCCCGGGGTATTGGGTGAGGAAATATTCACCGCGATATACCCGGCATAGGCGTAGACTTTTTCCATACAAATCAGGTAGTCATCTTTACCCTGCTCAACCGGCGTATCTTTATTTTTGCCAATATTGATGCCTAACACCCCATCAAAATGGGCTTTTTTCACGTTCTCTACCAGATGATCAACGCCGAGGTTATTAAAGCCCATGCGGTTGATCAACCCTTCGGCTTCGACCAGGCGGAACAGGCGCGGCTTGTCATTTCCCGGCTGCGGGCGCGGCGTGACGGTACCAATTTCGATGGAGCCAAAGCCCATCGCACCCAGGGCATCAATGCACTCGCCATTTTTGTCCAGACCGGCCGCCAGACCCAATGGATTTTTAAAGGTCAGCCCCATGCACTGCACAGGCTTTTCCGGCACGTTTTGACGCACCAGGGCCGCCAGAGGCGTTCCTGTAATACGACGTAATTGCTGGAATGTAAATTCATGAGCGCGCTCGGGGTCGAGCTGGAAAAGGGCTTTACGAACGAAGGGGTAGTACATGAACTCTCCTGGATTCCCGGTGTGCAAACCGGGAGGGGATTATGGGCGATCCCGTCACGAAAGGGAATTGACCTGCGGCAAAAAAATCTGCGTAAAACGCAATCGTTTACCTCCCACTCTCTTTCTTATGCAGTTTTTCGCAGTTTAATTGCGGATAAATCATTTAGTGGAATAACCGCGCGGTGTCACACTCCTGAAAATTGTTATGAATGTTAGGCAAAAGCAAACAATTAGTTATAAGGAGGAAGTATGCGCGTCATTACCCTGGCCGGAAGTCCACGATTCCCTTCGCGTTCCAGCGCCCTGCTGGAATATGCCCGCGACAAGCTCAATGCCCTGGACGTGGAAGTGTGCCACTGGAATCTGCATAACTTCGAACCTGAAGATTTGCTGTATGCCCGCTTCGACAGCCCCGCGCTGAAAACCCTCACTGAGCAGCTCAAGGAAGCGAACGGCCTCATCGTTGCGACCCCGATTTATAAAGCGTCTTTTTCGGGCGCGCTGAAAACGCTGCTCGATCTTCTCCCCGAGCGCGCACTGGACGGCAAAGTGGTTCTGCCGCTGGCAACGGGCGGCACGGTGGCCCATTTACTGGCGGTAGATTACGCCCTGAAGCCGGTGCTGAACGCCCTGAAGGCGCAGGAGATCCTTCACGGCGTTTTCGCGGATGATTCGCAGGTCATTGACTACCAGCATAAGCCGCACTTCACGCCGAATCTGCAAACGCGCCTTGATGCCTCGCTGGAAACTTTCTGGCACGCGATGCATCGCCGGGATATCCAGGTTCCTTCTTTTAATCCGCTGCAGGGAGTCGCACATGTTTAAAACCTTAACCCGCCTCGGACTGGCTGGCCTGATGGCGTTTACCGCGCTGGCACATGCCGCAGAAACCGCACCGGATAGCCTACGGATTGGCTACCAAAAAGGCAGCGTCAGTATGGTGCTGGCAAAAAGCCACCATCTGCTGGAAAAACGCTTCCCGGACACCAAATTCTCATGGGTGGAGTTCCCGGCAGGGCCGCAGATGCTTGAAGCCCTGAACGTCGGCAGTATCGATCTGGGCAGTACGGGCGACATCCCGCCTATTTTCGCTCAGGCTGCCGGGGCAGACCTGGTATACGTCGGTGTAGAACCCGCTAAGCCGAAAGCCGAAGTCATCCTGGTACCTGAAAACAGTGACATTAAAAGCGTCTCCGACCTTAAAGGGCGTAAGGTCGCTTTCCAGAAAGGTTCCAGCTCGCACAACCTGCTGCTGCGCGCCTTACAGGAAGCCGGGCTCAAGTTCACCGACATTCAGCCCGTTTACCTGACGCCCGCCGACGCGCGCGCCGCGTTCCAGCAGAAGAACGTTGATGCCTGGGCTATCTGGGATCCGTACTACTCTGCGGCATTACTGCAGGGTGGCGTACGGGTGCTGAAAGACGGTACCACGCTGAAGCAAACCGGTTCGTTCTACCTCGCCTCACGCCCTTACGCCGAAAAAAACGGCGCGTTTATTCAGGGCGTACTGGATACCTTTACGCAGGCAGATGCCCTGACCCAGAGCCAGCGTCAGGCGAGCATCGCCCTGCTGGCAAAAACCATGGGCTTACCTGAGCCGGTGATCGCGAGCTACCTCAGCCACCGTCCGCCCACCACCATTGCGCCTGTCGACGCGCACGTCGCCGCGCTTCAGCAACAGACTGCTGACCTCTTCTATCAAAACCGCCTGGTACCAAAACAGGTCGATATTCGCGAACGCATCTGGCAGCCCGCTGGCAAAGAAGGAGCTAAATCATGAGTCTGAATCTTTTCTGGTTTTTACCCACCCACGGTGATGGACACTATCTTGGTACAGAAGAGGGCTCGCGCCCGGTTGACCATGGCTATCTTCAGCAGATTGCCCAGGCGGCGGACCGAATCGGTTTTACCGGCGTGCTGATCCCGACCGGACGCTCGTGCGAGGATGCCTGGCTGGTGGCCGCGTCGATGATCCCGGTCACCCAGCGCCTTAAATTCCTTGTTGCATTGCGCCCGAGCGTCGTTTCACCCACCGTGGCGGCGCGTCAGGCAGCAACGCTGGACAGGCTCTCCAACGGCCGCGCTCTGTTTAACCTGGTGACGGGCAGCGATCCGCAGGAGCTGGCAGGCGACGGCGTGTTCCTCGACCATACCGAGCGCTATGAAGCCTCCGCCGAATTTACCCGCGTCTGGCGACGCCTGCTGGAAGGCGAAACCGTCACCTTTGAAGGTAAGCATATTCACGTTCGCGACGCGAAGCTCTACTTCCCGCCGGTGCAGCAGCCGCGCCCTCCGCTCTATTTTGGCGGATCCTCGGATGTGGCCCAGGATCTGGCCGCCGAGCAGGTCGATCTCTATCTGACCTGGGGCGAGCCGCCCGAGCTGGTGAAAGAGAAAATTGCCCAGGTCCGCGCCAAAGCCGCCGCCCATGGCCGCAAGGTGCGCTTCGGAATTCGCCTGCACGTGATTGTGCGCGAAACCAATGAAGAAGCCTGGCAGGCGGCAGACCGTCTGATCTCCCATCTGGACGATGAGACCATTGCGAAGGCGCAGGCTGCGTTTGCCAAAACCGACTCCGTCGGGCAGCACCGCATGGCCTCTCTGCACAACGGCAAGCGCGAGAATCTGGAAATCAGCCCGAACCTGTGGGCGGGCGTGGGTCTGGTACGCGGCGGCGCGGGCACGGCGCTGGTCGGCGACGGGCCAACCGTGGCTGCACGTATTAATGAATACGCTGACCTGGGCATCGACAGCTTTATTCTCTCCGGCTATCCGCACCTGGAAGAGGCCTACAGGGTGGGCGAGCTGCTGTTCCCGCACCTGGATGTCGCCGTTCCGGAAATTCCGCAGCCGCAGCGGCTCCAGCTGCAGGGCGAAGCCGTGGCAAACGAATTTATTCCGCGCAAAGCCGCACAGAGCTAAGGAGTGACCATGTCTGCCACCTCACAAAAATGGCTGCTGCGCGCCGCCCCGTGGTTTTTGCCCGTCGGCATCGTGGCGCTCTGGCAGCTCGCGTCGACCACCGGCTGGCTGTCGAGCCGCATTTTGCCCTCTCCGGAGGGCGTTATCGAAGCGTTCTGGTCGCTGAGCGTCAGCGGAGAGCTGTGGCAACATCTGGCGATCAGCTCCTGGCGCGCGGTGATTGGGTTTTCCATCGGCGGCAGCATCGGTCTGGTGCTGGGTCTGATCAGCGGCCTTTCACGCTGGGGGGAAAGGCTGCTGGATACCTCCATCCAGATGCTGCGCAACGTGCCGCACCTGGCGCTGATCCCGCTGGTCATTTTGTGGTTTGGGATCGATGAGAGCGCCAAAATCTTCCTCGTGGCGCTGGGCACGCTGTTCCCGATATACATCAACACCTGGCACGGCATCCGCAATATCGATCGCGGTCTGGTGGAGATGGCGCGCAGCTACGGCTTATCGGGTTTTTCCCTCTTTGCTCACGTGATTCTGCCGGGCGCCCTGCCCTCCATTATGGTCGGGGTGCGCTTTGCGCTCGGCCTGATGTGGCTGACGCTGATTGTGGCGGAAACCATCTCAGCCAACTCCGGTATTGGCTACCTGGCGATGAACGCCCGCGAATTCCTGCAAACGGACGTGGTGGTGGTCGCCATCATTCTGTATGCACTGCTCGGCAAACTCGCCGACGTCAGCGCACAGTGGCTGGAGCGCAGCTGGCTGCGCTGGAACCCGGCCTATACCCTTCAGGAGGCGAAAGCATGAATACCGCACGACTAAATCAGGGCACGCCGCTGCTGCTGAACGGCGTAACCAAACGCTACGGCGAAAACACCATTCTTAACGGGCTGGAGCTGCACATTCCCGCCGGCCAGTTTGTGGCTGTAGTCGGGCGCAGCGGCGGCGGAAAAAGCACGCTCCTGCGTCTTTTAGCCGGGCTGGAAGCCCCCAACGGTGGAGAGATTCTGGCAGGAACCACGCCGCTGGCCAATATTCAGGACGATACGCGCATGATGTTTCAGGATGCGCGCCTGCTGCCGTGGAAAACGGTGATTGATAACGTCGGGCTGGGGCTCAAAGGCAACTGGCGGGATGAAGCCCGTCAGGCGCTGGCCGCCGTCGGGCTGGAAAACCGTGCAGGTGAATGGCCTGCGGCGCTGTCGGGCGGCCAGAAGCAGCGCGTGGCGCTGGCGCGAGCGTTGATTCACCGTCCCGGCCTGCTGCTGCTTGATGAGCCGCTCGGCGCACTTGATGCCCTGACGCGGATAGAAATGCAGGATCTGATTGAATCCCTCTGGCAGGCGCACGGCTTTACGGTACTGCTGGTGACGCATGACGTCAGCGAAGCCGTGGCGATGGCGGACCGGGTATTGCTTATAGAAAACGGGAAAATCGGTCTGGATCTGACGGTGGACATCCCGCGCCCTCGTCGCGTGGGCTCGGCGAGACTGGCGGAGCTGGAAGCCGAAGTGCTGGATCGGGTGATGAAACGTGGGGAAGCGGAGATTCAGCGGATAAAGGCCAATGCCTGATGCCCTCACCCCGGCCCTCTCCCCGTGGGCTGA
>NZ_JADBQN010000032.1:0-6000 GCF_014895915.1 Enterobacter cloacae complex sp. P13B | reverse complement strand
ATTATAATATAACAAATGCTAAATTTGTTTTTCATTTAAGGACTCTTTCTGCTAGATTTTCCGTAAAAAATTTTTTTGGGTTGAATATTTCATTGTAAGTTAACAGACTGAAACTTTTAATTATTATGACATTTTGAAATGTATAAGTATAGGTTTTGTATTAAAAAATGAAATGTAGCCATGCAAGTGTCAAGACTCTATCCTGTGTGGGACAGTTTTTAAGTATTAGAAGTGGGCATCTTTGCACATATCTTGTTATTTGAAATCCTGATTCCCACTAGTGGTAATCTTTCGAGTACCATAAGTTACTGTCCCTTTACCCTGTGGCATTGATAAACCGCATCTTGCAGTTTTCCACTAAAGATATCATCATAGTTGGTATCTAACTGTTGATATTGAAGGCTGTTTTTGTATGGTCGAATAATATTTAGTGGACAAAGAAGGCGTATATCCCCAAGAGAATAATTTTTTTACGACATTAAGTAAGTAATATTTTCATTAGAAGAAAGTCACTCCCCGCCAAGCTGAGTCCCTAAAATATTCAGCAGTATAGGAGGCAGTTTGCACGCTATAGACATGAGGGTTTAGAATCATTATACCTAATGCCCTGAGAAAAATTGATCTGCTTCCAGTTGATATTGTGCCGTATCGCCAGGGTATGACCTGTCGTGCCAGCTCATTGTTCTCCAAATCCCAGGATGGCCCGTCCAATGTGAGCAATGCGTAGCTCAGGCTCATTAGGCCGGATACAAGTGTGCCGCGGGCAGTGACAGTGAATAGAGTCTGATAGCCGCTTCGCCTTAGCGCGCCTTGCAGACCGTCACCAACGGTAGCGCGGGAGTTTTCCGGCAATGCCACGCCGATTACCTGCAATATCAGGTCGTGCTGCGCTAAATCAGGTGCTAGCTTTAAAGAGGGTAGCGCCCGGAATAAAACCGGGCTCAGCATTTTCAGGAACCGGAGAAATCTCTTTAATGGGCGAAGGCAAGAGAGGCGAGGAGGTTGTCGCGCAGCCACTGAGCAAGGCAGTGACGACAAAAAGCCACTTTGTGAGATGGATCATAGGCATGGTTTAGCTCTCTGTTACGATGAACTGTTACCTTCGTCGGACAAATAGATTTGATTAGCAAAAAATGTGCAATGACCAAAACCGTTTTGATCGCAACTGCACCCCTCAGCAGATTTGGTCGTGCTAGGCAGTCTCTTGCGGTTTGAGGGCTACTCTTATTTTGGAAGATAATCAAAAAGATAGGGAGGCAGTAATGCGGATTTCCCGAATCCGGTTAATTAATTTCGCCAACTTCTCCGACGTTGATGTTGAAACGGGTGAGAGTATTGTTATTGTTGGTGAAAACAAGGTTGGCAAGAGCAATTTTATTCGCGGCCTGCAACTGATTCTTGACCCAGCGTTGTCTGAGCGTGACCGTCAACTGGGTTTTGAACATTTTTGGGATGGATTGGGCGAAGACAAATTGGGGGAGGCCATTGAAATTTCAGTAGATTTCACTGATTTCACTGACGATCCCCGATTGATGGCTCATCTGAATGACTGTGTCCTTAATCCGGGGCCTCCGATGGTGGCCCGCCTTACCTATCGCTTTCAGCCCAAAACCGAGTTAAATCGAGCTCCAGAATCGTTAAAAGATTATGAGTATGTGATCTTCGGTGGTGCTGATCCTGACATGCATATTGGTGGTGCGTTTCGTCGTATGTTGCCCATCGATGTTCAAGGCGCGTTGCGTGATGCTGAGAAGGATCTTTCAAGTTGGCGCAATTCACCCTTGAGGCCGCTTATTGAAGAACTTTCCGCATCTCTGGACGAGGAGGATCGTGAGGAGATTCAAACCCTGGTCGATGAGGCTCAGCGGGAACTGGCTGGGCATGATGAGGTGGTGGCGACAGCCGAACGAATTAGCGAACGGTTGATTGCTATAGCAGGTGAGCAACATGCCGTTCCGGTATCGCTCGGACTTGCACCGACTCGCGTTGATGCGCTGCTACGTAGCCTGCGTTTGCTGCTCGACAGTGGCATTCGGGGCATTGGCGATGCCAGCTTGGGGACAGCTAATCTGATTTTTCTGGCTCTGAAAAGCCTCGAACTTGATCGTCTTGTTGATGACGGAGAGCGAGACCATACGTTTTTCGTCGTCGAGGAGCCTGAGGCACATTTGCATCCGCACGTACAGCGCCTAGTCTACCGTTATTTCCTGGGTACTGACGGGGAGAATGGTGATGAAAGGGCACCGCTGACAACGATCCTGACCACCCATTCCCCACATATTGCCAGCGTCACGCCTGTCAGATCTATCGTTCTGCTGCGTCATGACGCAGAGGACGAGAAGACTATTGCTGTTTCAACGGCGAACGCACCGTTTACGCAGCGGGACGAAGATGATCTGCAGCGCTATATCGACGTCACCCGCGGCGAAATATTCTTTTCACGTGGGGTGATCCTAGTGGAAGGGGATGCTGAACGCTTTCTTGTCCCTGCATTCGCCGATGCTCTTGATATTCCCCTCGATATGCTTGGGATCACGGTGTGCTCGATCGGTGGAACAAATTTCACTCCGTATGTGAAGCTCCTGGGGCCACGGGGGCTTAATATTCCGCATGTGATTTTGACAGACCGCGATCCTATGGCGGTTGGAGAGCCGCTGGTTCGTAGGAGACTTATCAATATTTTAGACGTGCTTGAGGGAGATGTTGACCATGATGATATGGATACCGATGAAGTGATTGCACGTGCCGGGGTGTATGGATGCTTTGTCAATGAGATCACCTTGGAGCCTGAGCTGTTTACCGGTGGACTGGCCGAAGCCATGCAGTCGGTCATTGAGCGGGAACTATCTCTGGCGCAAGTTACCTTAGATCGGATACAGGCATGGGTGGATGACACGGACCAGCTTGATATAGCCCGGTTGTTGAAACTAATTGAGCGAATTGGCAAAGGGCGGTTCGCCCAGGCGCTGGCAACTTCGGTGTCGGAGGATGTTTGTCCGGATTACATTCGCGAAGCACTGGAGCATATCCGCGATGCCGTTGCGTAGTGTCAGTGCAGCCTATTTGGCTCAGGCTGCCGAGCTGGCCGGGAATCCGGGCCAGTTAGCCGCGTATGAATCCCGTGGGCATTGCGTGGTACTCGCCGGGCCAGGTAGTGGTAAGACCAAGACGCTCGTGCTGAAGCTGGCCCGAATCCTGGCCGAGGATGTTCAGGCTCCACGTGGCGCGGCATGTATCACATATAGCCAAGAATGTGCTCGCGAGCTGATCCGTCGTCTCGAAGCGCTGGGGCTCAGAGAAGCACCGAATCTCTTTATCGGAACCGTCCATGGGTTCTGTTTGCGCCATCTGTTGATGCCCTATGGACGACTGGCCGATTTGCCAATCCCATTTCCGCTTTCAGTAGCTTCTCAGCGTGCTAGCGAGCGGTTACTTCGACAATCTGGTGACCGTCTCTTTGGCCCAAACCATCCCTATAAAGCTATTGATCTCGGACGACATCGCCGTTCGGTGCTGAACCGCAACAGTGTTGCCTGGCGTGCAGAGGAGGAACTCGCTGCCTGGGCCGAGGCCTACGAAGCGGCATTGCGGCAGGAAGGGCTAATCGACTACGACGATATGGTGGTATTCGGCCAGCGTCTGATCGTCGAGCATGACTGGGTTCTACCCTTGGTACAGGCGAAATTTCCGATCCTTGCGGTTGATGAATATCAGGATTTGGGCGTTGCGCTCCACCGTATAGTCAAACGCCTGGCTTTAGAGGGTGGCGTACGCTTATTTGCTGTGGGTGATGCAGACCAATCGATCTACGGTTTCACTGGTGCCGATGGTGCGTTACTCATGGAACTGGCAAGCAGGAGAGACGTTGAAACAGTCAGGCTTCAGTTGAACTATAGATCAGGAACGGGCATCGTCAATGCATCTGAGATGGTGTTGGGTGAGGTTCGTGGTTATCGCGCAAGCGACCCGAACCGCCAGACAACCATTGCGTTCCAGCTGTGTCCGGATGGTCTGGAGGATCAGGCTGTCCATGCTGTCGCGCAGATTATTCCAACTGCGTTAGCTGCTAAGCCGGGTCGAACGCTGGGTGACATCGCCATTCTGTACAAGGACTACCGTGCCGGTGATGTGGTGGCCGATGCGGTGACCGCTGGCGGTTTTGATTACATTCGTGTGGACACCGCAGCACCTTATCGCAAGGTTGCCTTGACGAGCTGGGTGGAGGATTGCGCGGCATGGTGTGCTGGTGGTTGGCGTATTGGGCGCCCTCAACTGCGTGGATTGATAGACCGTTATCTGGCATTTCATCGGGCGAGACTGGATGATGCATGCGCCCGGCGCAAGGGACAGGAGTTAACTAGGCTGCTTTGGGCACTTCGCACCGACCAGCAACCTGCGTGCGATTTTGTCGTGTCGTTGCGCAACGGACTCGTTGATTCCCTGCTGGCTACTGAACCGGCACTTTCTGATCAGGCTGAGCAACTGGAACACATGACTGCAGCACTTGCCGAAGGCGGTGCGTTGGCGCTGCTGGACATAACGAGCCTAGGTGGTCGTGACGGCTCACCTGAACACCTCAATTTGCTGACGCTTCACTCAGCCAAAGGTTGCGAATATGACGTGGTCATCATGGTCGGTTTGGATCTGGGGAATTTGCCGTGGCGTAATGAGGCGCCAGAGAAGCTGCGCGAAAGCCGTCGTCTTTTCTATGTGGGGCTGACCCGCGCACGGGATGAGGTGCATATGCTGTATTCCGGTTTTGTTGATGGTCGCAACGGCCCTATGCGTCTAGGGCGTTCCCCATTTCTGGATGAACTGGAGGCGCGAATGCGAGGGGCCGGTTTATGGTAGTCGGGAATAAATGCGTGATCGAATCTGTGGACAGCCAGCAAAAGAAAACGCCGATAATTGCGCCACCTTCCAATGCTGAACCAAAGGCACAATGCATCTTCCATAATTTAGTCCACTGAACAGGTAAATCATCACCTGCGACTGAAACTGGACCGAAAGATGGTTTGCTACCCGTTAAAAGCGATGAAAAACGATAAACGCTCTAATTTCAAAGCCGCCAGCATGGCATCGAAAACGCATCGTTATTTGATGGATAAAATTTGAGTCTGTTAGCGATTCACCAATCAAACCAAAGCAAGAGCCCGCTCAGGTTTCCCTGAGCGGGCTCTTCAAATTGACTGGACTCGTACTTCATTTGTATCCCTTGTTACAAGGGATGATAATATTTTAATAAAACCACCCCTAATTCATAAGGGGTAGTTTTATTTTAAATTAACCTGTAATAAACAATTTTGACTTGTTGCTAGGCGTTTTAAAATTACTCAATCCTCTCTTTTGCCCTGCATCATGACAAACTAAATATATAGGATATCGTTTATTGTCCCCAATTGTTTCCATATCTATTTTCTTGTTTTTCCCTTCTGCATGGTATTCACCGAATAGATCAGGCTTTGGTTTCTTATTTGTTTTTTTAAAAACGGTATCAAAAGTCAATAAAAGATTGGTTCTTTCTAATGTCCTTTTTTTTACCTTGCAATAGTGGAAGTGATATCCAAAGTTATGGTTTTCAACCACAACACCTTCTTTTGTACCTGGGATTTGTAGGAGATAACATATATTGGGTATTGATTATTGAGGCACAAGCAGCTTATGTTCTTCAAGTAAGATAGCATCACTGTAAATAGGAATGATATCAATAACATCATGATAAAATGGTAACGGAGTTTTAAATTTATTTTAGTATTTTTTCCATTTATTAGTATTTCATTTTCTTGTCGTTGCAAGAGCGTTTCCAAATGAAATTCGATCATCGATTCAAGTTTAAATATTATTTCAAGATAAGATTCTATATTCTTTTCGTCAGGAAATTCTCTTAGAAAGTTCCAATGAAATCTTCTGTTCCAATCACCTATTATTTCTAGCTCATGGATGATTTTTCTAATAAAATCTATTGTTGACCTATCTACTGTTTCAATAGGTTGAACCTTT
>NZ_JADBQN010000031.1:44714-253009 GCF_014895915.1 Enterobacter cloacae complex sp. P13B | reverse complement strand
ATTCATACCCCATTGAAATATAAAAATTTCGCATAACACTTTTTGTCTAACAAACGTATTTTTTTAAGAGTTTAGTAACGTTTTGCATTACTAATAATTGCGAGGAAAGTAAGGAGCGGTTATGTACTATAAAAATGAAGTGATAAGTTATTTGCAGGCGAATAACATCCTTGCGTTAAAACTCGAGCATGCATTAACGGGTGTAGGAAAAGCCGTATCAAATCAGATTGAAACGATCGGCGCAGGTGCAACGCGCGCGCTGTATTATACCTCCTGCTTTACTGATGAATATCAAGACGTATGCCAGAAACAAAAGTCCGAAGACATCCGATTTGCTAAAGGTGTTTATCATATTATATGGCATAGAGATGTTGTATGTGAAATGCTCAACATCTACTTTGAAGAAGTATTCCGACACAAAACCTCCGATCAGCTAGAGCACATCAAACAATTGCTGATGGCAGTAAATATTCATATCGCCGCAAGTTCACTTACAAACGCCGGATTTGCTTTAGCAACAGCATCATATGTTGCTGCATGTATGAATCTAAGCCTTGAACTTAGTGCACTGGCTGGGCGAAGAGCGGGACAGATTGTTGGAGGTATTGGCCTGTACGGCATTGTTCAGAAAGCAGCAGATAGTTCGCATCGCCTTCATATTACTTATCCAGCGTACTACTCAGCGCTATACGCTAAAGAGCTGGAAATGTTGTACTTCTTGATAGAGCCATTGTTTAAACGGGCTGAAACTTTTAAAGCACAATGGGTATCGGATAGTGAGATTGCAGATATCATAACAAAGATGGTTCAGTAATCATGATGCATCTTATTAAAAGATTTTTCAGGCGGATATTCTTTTCATTGATATCGATGTACGGCCCTTCGCTATTGACACTTTTATTTGCAATTGTCTTTTTCCAACTTTGCCCTGACGGGCCAATATGGCCTGTTCCTATATTCTTCATTTTTGTGATGGTTATTTTATCGCTATATGAAATTGTAAATCTCAAACGTTAGCTTTATCGTAATTTATCTATAAGGAAATAGTATGTCTACACCAGCACACTTATGGCTTGAAGATGAAAACGGTTCTCCGGTAATCGGTAGCTGCATGATGCCACTTCGCCTGGGGTCTATCGAGTTAAAATCCTTTTCTCACGGTGTCACTATCCCGGTAGATCCAAGCTGGGGAAAACTAACAGGAACGCGAGTCCATTGCCCTATCACGATAGTAAAGGAGTTTGACCAAACAACACCACTTTTGTACCGCGCTGTCTGTGAAGGCCGAACCATGAAGAAAGCCACAATTAAAATGTACCGTATTCTGGAATCAGGTATTGAGGCCGAGTATTTCAATATCATTCTGGAAAACGTCAAGTTTACAACTGTTGCACCCTACCTGTCTCCTAACGGTATAAGCAGCACACATCTTGAAACGCTCGAATTACGTTATGAAGCGATTACCTGGAAGTATACGGAGGGTAATATTATCTATCGTGATTCATGGAACGATCGTTGTTGTGCTTGATGACGAAGGCGGCATTTGCACTGGCTGCAATGCTGCCCCTCTGTTTGGTATATGCAGGAAAACGTTGTATAGTGATAGTCACCTACAAACTCATAACATATAAGGAGGCCAATTATGCTGTACTGTGAAATTTTCAATGTTTCACATACATTTGGTGATCGCACCAGCTCAAGCGTTATCGGTATCGTGCTGCGATAACTTCTGCTTGAGCGAAGACATCAACCCCTGAAATCCCTTCTCTCGGGCTTACTGAGTTATCGTCAGCGATGTTTGACGAGGCATAAACATGCCTGTAACTCTTGGGTAAGCAACAATGAGCACTTTACTCACTGCACAATCTTTACGCGTTGATACGGCGTTTGGCACGCTCTTCGACTCACTCTCCTTTACGCTGAAAAAAGGCGACCGCATCGGCCTGCTGGGCGACAACGGCTGCGGCAAAAGTACGCTTTTGAAGGTGCTGGACGGAACAGATATCCCAGCCGCCGGAACGGTAGCGCTGGCCGGACACTGCCTGATGGCGCGCGTGGAGCAACATCTCCCGGACGCCATTTTCCCGCTGACCATGCTGGATGCCGTACTCGCGCAACTGCCTTTAGCTGAGCACGACAGCCTGCGCTGGAAAGCTGAAACGCTGCTGGCGAGCATGGGCTTCACGCCGCAGGATATGACGCTGCAATCCGCCACCCTGAGTGGCGGACAGCACACCCGCCTGCTGCTGGCGCGGGCGTTGATTCACGAGCCGGATCTGCTCCTGCTGGATGAACCCAGCAACCACCTGGATCTGCCGACCATGCTCTGGCTGGAACACTTTTTACAGAACTGGTCAGGCAGCTTCGTGCTGGTTTCGCACGACAGACTGCTGCTGGATGCCGTCACAAACGGCAGCTGGATCCTGCGTGATAAGACGCTGCACTACTTTGCCCTTCCCTGTACGGCCGCCCGTAAAGCGCTTGCAGCAAAAGACGAAAGCGATGCGCAGCGCCACAAGGCGGAGCAAAAGGAGATCGACCGCGTGACCGCCAGCGCCAAACGTCTGGCGACCTGGGGTAAGGTTTACGACAACGAAGACCTGGCCCGCAAAGCCAAGCAGATGGAAAAACAGGTCGAACGACTCAAAGATAGCCAGACCGCGCTCACGGCGGGCAGTCCATGGACGCTAACCCTGCGCGGCGACGCGCTGCGGGCGGACCGTCTGCTGGAGATGGAAAACCTAAGCGTCCCGCCTGCGCCCGGGCTACCGCCGCTGTTTAACATCGAAACGGCGCGGCTGAAAAGCGGCGATCGCGTAGCAATTGTCGGTCGTAACGGCTGTGGTAAATCGTCGCTGATGAAGCTTATCTGGCGACATTTTGTGGATGAACCGACGGACAGCGGGCTGAAAATCCATCCGCGCGTCTCGCCGGGCTACTACGACCAGACGCTGCATCAGCTGCCGGATGACGCCACGCTGCTCGACGCGCTGGAACCTTTCGCTCCCGACCCGCAAAACAGGAAGATGGCGCTCATCAGCGCCGGGTTCCCGTGGGCGAGACACGGGCAAAAAGTCAGCACGCTCAGCGGCGGCGAGCGCTCTCGCCTGCTGTTCGTCGGGCTGACGCTTGCCCGCTACAGCCTGCTGATGCTGGATGAGCCCACCAACCATCTCGACATGGAAGGCAAAGAGGCACTGGCGGAAACGCTGCAACAGTTCGAAGGCGGCGTGCTGCTGGTCAGCCACGATCGACAGTTAATTAGCCAAAGCTGTAACCGTTTCTGGCTGCTTGAGGACGGCTGGCTGAGCGAGTGGCACGATGCTGAAGCCGTGTTTGAGCGGCTGCGTGAAAGCGTGGGGCTCCGGACATCAGCCGCGCCCGTCGTCACCGCTGGGGAGGTTCAACCCTCGCCGTACGACGATCTGCTGGAGCGGCTGATCGCGCTGGAAACGCTGCTGGAAGACGATCTGGCGCGTAAGCCGAAACATCAGAAGCCGCAGCTGCAGGCGCAATGGCGTAGAGAAATTGAGGAGATTGAAGCCCAGCTGTAAATCTGCGCCCGGCGAGCACCTCGCCGGGCCAGCATTTTCCCCCTTAATTATTAGAGGATCGCCGTATTCTTAATCTGAAATCGAATCAAATGATGACATTATGTTGCCGCAGCCTTGCATTACCAGGCTAATGTATTAATCCTTAAGGGGTACTACACCTGCTATGCAGATTCTTATCATGAACAAGGAGATACACATGAAGGCTGCTGTTGTTACTCAGGATCATCAGGTCAATGTCACTGAAAAAACCTTACGCCCGCTTAAGCATGGGGAAGCCCTGCTGAAAATGGAGTGCTGTGGTGTATGCCATACCGACCTCCACGTGAAGAACGGTGATTTTGGCGATAAAACCGGGGTAATCCTGGGCCATGAAGGTATTGGTATCGTGAAAGAAGTCGGCCCTGGCGTGACGTCGCTGAAAGTCGGCGACCGCGCAAGCGTGGCCTGGTTCTTTGAAGGATGCGGTCACTGCGAATACTGTAATACCGGTAACGAAACCCTGTGCCGTGACGTGAAAAACGCCGGTTACTCCGTTGACGGCGGCATGGCGGAAGAGTGCATCGTCACCGCGGATTACGCGGTAAAAGTGCCGGATGGTCTGGATTCGGCGGCGGCCAGCAGCATCACCTGCGCCGGTGTCACCACCTACAAAGCGGTGAAAATCTCCGGCATAAAACCGGGCCAGTGGATCGCGATTTACGGTCTGGGCGGGCTGGGCAACCTCGCGCTGCAGTACGCCAAAAACGTGTTTAATGCCAAAGTCATCGCTCTGGACGTTAACGATGAACAGCTGAAGCTGGCCGCGAGCATGGGTGCGGATTTAACCATCAACTCACGCAGCGAAGATGCCGCTAAGATTGTGCAGGAAAAAACCGGCGGCGCGCATGCCGCAGTCGTCACCGCCGTCGCAAAAGCGGCCTTCAACTCGGCGGTGGATGCCGTGCGTGCCGGTGGCCGCGTGGTCGCCGTTGGCCTGCCGCCTGAAGCGATGAGCCTGGACATTCCGCGCCTGGTGCTGGACGGTATTCAGGTGGTAGGTTCGCTGGTTGGCACCCGTCAGGATCTGCAGGAGGCCTTCCAGTTTGCGGCCGAGGGCAAAGTAGTGCCGAAAGTGACGATGCGTCCTATCGAGGACATCAACGCCATCTTTAAAGAGATGGAACAGGGCCAGATCCGTGGCCGTATGGTGATCGACTTACGCTCGTAAACACCTTTTGCCGGGTAGTGGCTACGCCTTACCCGGCTCATAGCTACGACGAACGACGAACTGAAATCCACTCCTGAACCTCAATCTGGAAGGTGTCCGGCGCTTTTCGGTACATTTTACGCGCCAGGTCGAGAATAGTATGACGCGCGAGCTCCTCTTCCATCCGCTGCTGCGCGCTATCCATGACTGAACGTACTCCGCACGGGCCGTCGCAGACCCAGGCAGGCGGTGCTTCATCAAACACGGCCAGCCGCTGGCGCACTTCACGACATTCGAACATGTTTTTCTCGCCGTCAATAGCATGCGCCACATCCAGCACGCTGATCAGCTCCGCCGGACGCGCCAGCTTAAAGCCCCCGCCCTTGCCTTCCGTACTGATGACCAGCCCGGCACGTGACAGGCGTGTGAAGATTTTGCCGAGGTAGTCATACGGCACGCCCTGCAAGGCAGCCATCTCACGGACGCTCATCTCACGCTCGTTGCCCTTCGCATCCACCATACACATCAGGCTGTGAATGCCGTATTCCACACCGGAACTGTAAAACGCCATGGTTAACTCCGAATTAGTGTTCGGAGCATTATAACGATTTTTAGCTCAGAAAGAAGTTGTCGGAGTTAACTCCGACAAGTATAGTGGCAGTTATGTCAGGCATGAAGCCTGGCGGGAGAAAGGATCGAATATGAAAAAGCAGATTTTAATCGTAGGCAGTGGTTTTGCGGGTATGTGGGCAGCCGTGAGCGCGGCACGTCTCTCTGAGCAGCAGGGTAATAACAGTCTGGAAATTGCGGTTCTGGCCCCCTTACCCGAACTCCGCGTTCGGCCACGCTTCTATGAGGAGAAGGTGTCAACGCTGGTCGCCCCGTTGACTGACCTGTTTGCCGAGCTTGATATCACATTCATTGCCGGACACGCGGAACAAATTGATACCACGGCAAAAACCGTTTTATACCGGATGTCCCATGGCGCGCATGCTACGGCTTCCTACGATAGGCTAATCCTCGCTACGGGCAGCCAGACCAAACGCCCACCGATTGCCGGCCTGGCTGACTACGCCTTTGACATCGACCAGCTGGAATCCGCACAGGTATTTGAGCGTCACCTTGATTCACTGGCGTTACGTCCCTCCACGCCCGAGCGCAACACCGTGGTAGTCTGCGGAGGCGGCTTTACCGGCATCGAGCTGGCAACGGAGCTACCTGCCCGACTGCGTGCCCGTTTTGGTGACAATACGGAGATTAAAATAGTCGTAGTTGAGAGAGGGCCAGTCATTGGCAGCCGTTATAGCGACGCATTGCGTAAAACAATTGCAGAGGCGAGTGAGGCGCTGGGCGTTGAATGGCGGCTGAAGAGTGAAGTTGAAGCCATTGATGCTCACGGCGTAACGCTGAAAAACGGTGAACGTATTGCTGCTGCGACCGTCGTCTGGACCGCAGGCGTCGAGGCAAATCCCCTCAGCCTGCAGATAGACGGTGAACGCGATAGCCAGGGCCGCCTAGTTGTGACAGAAACGTTGCAGGTCCCCGCACATCCTGACGTCTATGCCACCGGCGATATGGCTCACGCCAAAACAGACGATGCGGGCAACACGGCGCTGATGACCTGCCAGCATGCGATCCAGCTAGGCAAATTTGCCGGTCATAACGCTGCCGCCAGCCTGCTGAACGTTGCTCCTTACCCTTATCGTCAGGTGAACTATGTTACCTGCCTGGATTTAGGCGCGTGGGGTGCGGTTTATACCGAGGGCTGGGATCAGGTCGTTAAGTCAGTCCAAGATGACGCCAAGAAGATCAAGATCGCCATCACTAACGAGCTGATCTACCCTCCAGCAGCGGATAAAGCGGTCGCCTTTGCCGCCGCCGACCCGCTGGCGAAATTCGTTTAGGCCCCCGCCATCGCCCCGCTAACGGGGCGTTTTTATTTTCAGTTTCCGGCAATCCTTATCTTAATTCCTTTGTTCCCTTGTTTTCCCCCGCGCCCGATGATGAATCCGACGCTAACAAGAAGATAACAAAGGAATTCACCATGCAAATCCCATTTCGTCTGCCTCTGCTGACGGCGCTGATTCTGACGACAACCGCAGCCTGGTCCGCCGATGCGGCGGTCAAAGGCGGCACGCTGATTTATCTGGAGCAACAGGCGCACACTAACCTCTATCCGCCTGCCGGTGGCTTCTACCCGAACGGCGGCATTCTGAACCAGATCACCGACAAACTGACGTGGCAAAACCCAAAGACGCTGCAGGTCGAACCGTGGGTGGCCGAAAGCTGGACCACCAACGCCGATAAAACCGAATACACCTTCAAAATTCGCCCGGGGATCACCTTCTCCGACGGCACGCCGCTGGACGCCAACGCCGTAGCAAAAAACTTTGATACCTACGGTTTGGGCAATAAGGCGCAGCGCCTGCCGGTGTCAGAAGTGATCAATAACTACGATCGCAGCGAAGTGGTCGACCCGCTGACCGTGAAGTTTTACTTCAAAAAACCGTCGCCGGGGTTCCTGCAGGGCACTGCCACGATTGGGTCGGGTCTGGTCTCGCTCAGCACGCTGAAGCGCAACTTTGAAGAGCTGGGGGATGCCCGGCATATCATTGGCTCCGGCCCGTTTGTGGTGAAGGACGAGAAGCTCGGCCGCGAAGTGACGCTCGAAGCCCGTAAGGACTACCAGTGGGGACCCAAAAATCTGGCGCAACAGGGTCCAGCCAATCTGGACGGCATCAAGTTTATCGTCACCCAGGAGGACAGCGTGCGCGTCGGCGCCCTGCTGGCCGGTCAGGCCGACTTTATTCGCCAGGTGCAGGCGTATGACGAAAAGCAGGCGACAGACCAGGGCTATAAAATCTACGCTGCCCCAACGCGCGGGGTGAACGACAGCATCAGCTTCCGCCCGGATAACCCGCTGGTCTCCGATATTCGCGTGCGCCAGGCGCTGCTGCATGCCACGAATGCAAAGCAGGTGGTCGAGACCCTCTTCTCGGCCAACTATCCGCAGGCGAAGTCGGTGATTGCCGATTCCGCCGCAGGCTTTGTCGATCTCAGCGACAAATTGACCTTTGATCCGGCAAAAGCCAACCAGCTGCTGGACGAGGCGGGCTGGAAAGCGGGCAGCGACGGGATCCGCGCCAAAGACGGCCAGCGGCTGGCGCTGACGGTATATGAATCCCTGCCGCAGCCGCAAAACAAAGAGGTGCTGCAGCTGGTTGCCCAGCAGTGGCGTCAGGTGGGCGTAGTGCTGAACGTAAAAGCCGGTGACGCTGGCAGCCGCACGCTGGATAACCTTGATCCACAGAAAACCCCGTTAACCGTCTCCGAAGTGGGCCGCGCCGATCCGGACGTGGTAAAAAGCATGTTCTACCCCGCTAACCGCGACGCGCTGCTGCAAAAAGGCGGCTCCAGCGACAAGGTCAAAAGCTTCCGCGACGACAAGCTGAATGCGCTGCTGGTAAATATCTCCTCAGAGGTCGATCCGCAAAAACGCCTGCAGCTGACCGGCGATGCCCAGCGCTACCTGCTGGATAACGCCTACGTCATACCGATTTTCGAGGAGCCACAGGTCTTTGCCGGTGCGCCGTGGCTGAAAGGCGTCAATTTTGAAGCGGTCGGCCGCCCGTCGTTCTACGGCGCTTGGATTGAGAAACACTGAGGAGCTGACGATGCGCCACGCACTTCTTCAACGTCTTGGTCACGGGCTGCTGGTGCTGTGGGCCGCCTTTACCCTCTCGTTCGTGTTGCTCCAGGTACTGCCTGGCGACGCGGTGCTGATTAAATTTCAGAACCCGGATCTGGGCCTAAGCCCGGCGCAAATCGAGGAGATGCGCGTGGCCTACGGCGCGGACAGCCCGCTGTGGCAGCAATACGGCCACACGCTGCTGGCGATGCTGCGCGGAGATTTCGGCTATTCATTACAGGCAGGGGTGCCGGTCAGTGAGCTGATTGCCAGCAATCTGCCGGATACCCTGAGCCTCGCCCTGCCCGCCTTTGTACTCGCGGTCCTGCTGGCGTTTGCGCTGGCCTTTGCGTCGCGTCTGCCGGGTTTGCGCTGGCTGAGTAATACCCTCCAGTCCCTGCCGGTCCTGTTTATCTCCTTACCCACGTTCTGGCTGGGGATTGCCCTTATCCAGCTCTTTTCTTTCCAGCTGCGGCTGATCCCGGTGATTAACCCGACGCCGCTGCAGGGGCTGATCCTGCCGATCGTGACCGTCGCGATCCCGATCTCCGCCCCGCTGGCACAAATTCTGATGCGCAGCCTGGACCAGGTGGCGATGCAGCCGTTTGTCGCCGTCGCCCGCGCCAAAGGGCTGAGTGAAACTGCCGTCCTGTGGCGCCACGTCACCGGCAACGCGCTGCTGCCGGTACTCAATATTGCCGGGCTACTGCTGGGCGAACTGATTGCCGGAGCGCTGATCACCGAAACCGTATTTGGCCGCAGCGGGCTCGGGCAGCTGACCCAGCAGGCGGTGAACAACCAGGACATCGCCGTGCTTCAGGCGGTGGTCATGATTTCCGCTCTCGGCTTTGTCCTGATCAATCTGCTGGTGGACCTGCTGATGCCGCTGCTGGATCCCCGTCTGCAAACCGTTACCGGAGGTGCATCATGAGCCTGGTCGATTACGCTGCCGCCGCGCGAAAACGCGTTCCCGGCTGGCAGGGCGTCGCGTGGCAGCCGGGACTGTGGCTGGCGTGGGCGGTGATTATTCTCGCTATTTTTGCTGCCGTAGCCCCCGGCCTGTTAACCCACTACAGCCCGATTGAGGGCATCGCCGGAGCGCAACGTCTGGCACCGCAGGCGGGCCACTGGCTCGGCACCGATCAGCTTGGCCGCGATGTTTACACCCGCATTGTGTATGGTGCGTCCCACTCCCTGAGCGCGGCGCTCGCTGCCGTCACGATGGGGCTGGTGGTGGGCACCGGTCTGGGGGTGATCGCCGGCGCGTTCGCCGGACGCGTCGAGTCTTTCCTGATGCGTTTTGTCGACGTGCTGCTGTCCATTCCGTCTCTGCTGCTCTCGCTGACGGTCATTATTCTGCTCGGGTTTGGCACCGTTAACGCCGCCATTGCCGTCGGCGTGGCCTCCATCGCCAGCTTCGCCCGCCTCGCGCGCGGTGAAGTGGTGCGCATCCGCCATACGGATTATGTCGAGGCGGCGTTTGGCAGCGGCGGGACGTTCCTGGCGGTCCTGTGGCGACACATCCTGCCCAACGCCTTAACCGCCGTTCTCGCCTTTGCCACGCTGCAGTTTGGTCAGGCCATTCTGGCCCTCTCCACGCTGAGCTTTCTCGGCTACGGCACCCCGCCGCCCGTGCCGGAATGGGGCTTATTGATTGCCGAAGGCCGTAACTATCTCTCTACCGCCTGGTGGTTAACTACCTTCCCCGGCGTGGTCGTCATCGCCGTCGTGCTTGCCACCAACCGTATCAGCCAGCAGTTCAGCGGAGGCCTGAAATGACCGTACTCTCGGTAGAAAACCTGACCATCAGCTACCGTACCGCGCGCCAGTGGCGCGAGGTGGTGCATAACGTCAGCTTCACCCTCCGGCGGGGGGAAATGCTGGCGTTTGTCGGCGAATCCGGCTCAGGTAAAACCACCACGGCACAGGCGATCATCGGTCTGCTGGCGGATAACGCCCGACGCGATGCCGGGAAAATCGTGCTCAACGGCGAGGAGATTAGCCGGTGGTCAGCGAAGCGTCTCGATAACCTTCGCGGCGCGCGAATCAGCCTGGTTCCGCAGGATCCGGGTAATTCACTCAACCCGGTAAAGACGATCGGCGTACAGGTCGGGGAAATTATTCAGCAGCACCAAAAGGTAACGGCACTCCAGCGCGACGAGCAGGTGCTCGCCCTGCTGACAAAGGTGGGCCTGAGCCATCCCGAACAGCGCATGAAGCAGTATCCGCATCAGCTCTCCGGCGGGATGAAACAGCGCGTGCTGATTGCCATCGCCATTGCCCTGCGCCCGGACGTGATCGTTGCCGATGAGCCCACCAGCGCGCTGGACGTGACGGTGCAAAAACGCATTCTCGATCTGCTGGATATCCTGCGCCGGGAATCGGGTACCGCCGTTCTGTTTGTCACCCACGATCTGGCACTGGCCGCGCAGCGCGCGGACAGGCTGCTGGTGTTTCGCAACGGCGAGGTTCAGGAGCACGGCGACACCGCCGACATTGTCCGCACGCCGCAGCACGCCTATACCCGTCAGCTACTGAGCGATCTCCAGGGCCAGCGCCTGACCATCGCCCCGGTAGCGGGCCTTCCGCTGGCGTCACCGGCCATTCGTGCCCGCGCCATCAGCAAACGGTTCTCGCTGGGCAAAGGTCATCACCTTCAGGCGCTGGATCGGGTGACGTTTGACGTCAGGCGCGGCAGCACGCATGCGCTGGTCGGTGAATCCGGCTCCGGGAAAACCACCCTCGCCCGTATTTTGCTGGGTTTTGAACAGGCGGACAGCGGACAGGTCATTATTGATGATATTGATGCCACCGACCTCAGCCGCGAGGCCCGCCGCCAGCTGCGCCAGAAGATCCAGTTTGTCTACCAGAACCCGTTCGCCTCTCTCGACCCGCGTCAGACGCTGTTCGAGATCATCGAAGAGCCGCTGAAGAACTTTGCTCGCCTCAGCAAGGCGGAGCGCAAGCTCCGTGTAGAGACCGTGGCGCAGCGGGTTGCCCTGCCCGTCGAACTCCTGACCCGCACCGCAAGGGAGCTTTCAGGCGGGCAGCGCCAGCGCGTAGCCATCGCCCGGGCGCTGATTCTGGAGCCGACTATTCTGGTGCTGGACGAAGCCACCTCCGCGCTGGACGTCACCGTACAGGCGCAGATTCTGGCACTGCTTCAGCAGCTGCAGCAGCAGCTGGGATTGACCTACCTCTTTATCACGCACGATCTCTCTACCGTCCGCCGGATCGCCCACAGCGTCACGGTGCTGCGCAGCGGTCAGGTGGTCGAACACGGTGACGTCGAGACCTTATTCACGTCGCCGCAGAACGACTATACCCGCGAGCTGATTGCCGCCATTCCCCATTTTTCACCCGCTACGGAGGAGTTCGCATGACGCGAAAACGCCTGGGATTTTTCACCCGCCTGCTTGACGACGCCACGCCGAAGGAGCGCTATCGTCTGGCAACCGAACAGATCCGCCACGCCGAACGCCACGGTTTTGACAGCGCCTGGATTGCACAGCACCACTTCCATGAAAATGAAGGCGGCCTGCCGTCGCCGCTGCTGTTTCTGGCCCACGTTGCGGCGCATACCGAAACCATCCGCCTGGGGACGGCCATCATTACCCTGCCGATGGAAAACCCGCTGCGCGTGGCGGAAGATGCGGCGGTGCTGGATTTACTCGCCGATGGTCGTCTCGAAGTCGGTTTTGGTTCGGGCGGCACGCCGACCTCTTTCCTGCCGTTCGGACTGACGTTTGAGCAGCGCGGCGCGGCCTTTGCTGACCATTTGCATGTGATCCAGAGCGCCTGGCGCGGGGATTCGCTCACCCATCCGGATAATCACCTTTATCCGCCAGCGCCACAGCTGGCTGAACGGATCTGGATTGCCACCTTTTCCGTCGACGGTGCCGTTCGCGCCGCGCGGGCCGGACACGGTTTGATGCTCTCCCGCACGCAGCCGCGCCCGGCAGACCAGTTGGATTTGACGCTCGACGCGATCCAGAACCCGATTGTGGATGCCTACCTTGAGGCACTGCCTGCGGGCATTGCGCCGCGTATTCTGGCCTCCCGCACGGCGTTCGTCGCCGACAGCGATGACTACGCGCTGAAGGTCGCCACGCCGGGTCTTACCAGGCAGGCCCAGCAGCATCGCGCCGCTGGACACACGGTTAAAGGTGACACTGTCACAGATTTTCGTCGCCAGTTCGACGCCCATATCGGCTCGCCAGAGACGGTGCTGCATTCGCTGCATGCGGACTCCGTTCTCAGGCGCGCCACGGATATCTCGTTCCAGGTTCATTCGGTCGAGCCCACCCATCGCGACACGCTGCGATCCATCGAACTGATCGCCGAACATATTGCCCCCCACATCCTTTGAGGAGACACCTATGTCATTAAGTCAGGACATTCTCGCCGAGCTGGCAGAAATTAAACCCGGTTCCCCTCTGGCAGAGGCGCGCGCCACGCGGGACGCCGCCACGCGCCACGCACAGGGCAGCTACGAAATCTTATTTACCCAGCAGGATAGTGATTTTGCGCTGAACGAGCGCTTCGCCGTCGCGGCAAAAGTCGCCAGGTGGCACAACGCGGAGGCGCTGGCGGCACACTATGCGGGGTTTGGCCTGGCCGACCCGACCTCAGACCGTCTGACCCCGGCGCTGAATTTCGCGCGTCTGCTGACCTTCTCACCCGTTGAAGCCACGCCGACATCGTTAAAGGCGCTGATCCAGGCGGGTTGGAGCAAGGAAGGCATCGTGACTCTGGCGCAGCTTATCGCCTTTGTCAGCTTCCAGAGCCGACTGATTACCGGGCTGCGACTGCTGAACGACAAACCCGTCGCCAAAAGCGATGCGCCGGTGGCGGCAGGCATCTGGCATACAACCGCAACCACGGTCTCCGGGAAGACGGCTCCCGTCGCGTTCACCCAGCAGGAGCTGGGCTGGGAGCCGTGGATCGACGCCAAACCGCTGGCAGACTTCCGTGATGACGAAGTTGCCGTTCTGGCGAAATTTGGCCATACCGATTCCGACTACTTCCGCCTGCTGGGGCGCAACCTGCCGGTGCTTGAACAGCGTACGCTAACGGATAAAGGAATTTTTTATACGCCGGGGGGATTGCCGCGCGCCGAGCGCGAGCTGGCCGCAACGGTAACCAGTAAAATTAACGGCTGCATCTACTGCGCCTCTGTCCATGCGCGCAAAGCCAGCCAGCTGTCAAAGGATGACGCGGCGGTAGAGGCCCTGCTGGCCGTACGTCCGGGACGCTCCCTGAGCGAGGGGCAATCTGCGCGCTGGCAGGCGGAAATTAATTTTGCGGCGGCGCTGTCGGTTACCCCGCCTGCCGCCACGCCGCTGCACCTTGCCGCACTGGAAAAAGAGGGGCTGGACACCTTAGCCCAGCTGGACCTGGTGCAGTCCGCTGCGTTCTTCGCCTGGGCCAACCGCCTGATGCTGACGCTGGGTGAGCCCTGGCTTGCCTGAATGCAATCAGGCTAGCGCGCGAGCGTTAGCCTGAGCCTGTCTGGCCCGCAGGTAACCGTAGATCAACAGCGCGCTCATGGCCGAGAACGAGAGGAACGCCGCAGGCAGCGTGACGTAGCGCCAGCTAAAGCCGAGGGTAATCATCATCCCACCAAAGTACGCCCCGATCGCGCTGCCGAGATTAAACGCCATCTGCCCTCCGGCTGCCCCCAGCATCTCACCGCCCTTCGCATTTTGCAGAAGCAAAATTTGCAGCGGTGCAGAGAGCGCAAACAGCCCGGCACAGCAGATAAAGCCCATTACCAGCGAGGCCGTTTTCAGTTCGCCCAGGGCGAAAAGCAGCAGCAGCGAGGCGACAATCACCATATCGGTGATGGCCGCAATGCGCAGCGGGCTAAAGCGCCCCGAGAGTTTGCCGCTCAGCAGATTGCCCAACACCATGCCAAGGCCCATCAGCATCATGATGGCCGTCATCATCCCTTCGGAAAAGCCAGAAACGTTGACCATAAACGGCTTAACGAAGCTGAACCACGCGAACACGCCAGCATTACCAAACATGGTGGCGGCAAAAATCAGCCAGGGTTCCGGTTTCTTCAGGAAGTGGAACTGCTCGGTCAATTTGATTTCTGATTTGTCATGGATGTCCGGCACCCAGAGCAGAACCGAGAGGATAACCAGCGCGTCGAACGCAGCAATCAGGAAAAAGGTATAACGCCAGCTGAACTGGTGCCCCAGCCAGGTGCCCAGCGGAACACCCACCAGGTTGGCTACGGTCATTCCGGCGATCATCCCGGCCACCGCGACCGTCACCTTCCCGGGTGGCGCAATTTTAGAGAGGATAATCGCCCCGACGCCGAAAATCGCGCCGTGCGGAAAACCGGAAATCAAGCGTCCCGTCGCCAGCCAGAAATACGATGTTGAAAAGGTAAACAGGGCGTTCCCAACCGCGCACAGGGCAACCAGAAACAGCAGCGTCGTTTTTAACGAGAACTTGCCGGAGAACAGCGCCACAATCGGGGCGCCAATCACCACGCCGAAGGCATAAAACGAGATCATATTCCCGGCGGAGGGAATCGAAATACCGGTGTCGTGCGCCAGCTCGGTTAACACCCCCATAATGCCAAATTCAGCCATACCAAGGCCAAATGTGCCAAGCGCCAACGAAAATATTGTCTTTTTCATGCCTCAACCACCGGTTAATCATTCGCGAGGGCATTATTAAATAATCTTGTATGGTGAGCCAGTTCAAATCAGCTGGCTGACACGTTAATCCATTAATTCAGGTGGATTACACTTCATAGTGCGGCCTCGCTTTTTCCACGCCGGACAACCTGAGGATGACAATCATGGGAAGCAAAAAGAAAACCCCTGTCGCTGTTGATGTCGTATCGAATGCCCCCCTTAAGACCAAAGAGTATGAAAAAGAGCTCCGCCGCCTGCACGTCGAACTGGTTAAGCTCCAGCAGTGGGTCGTCGCCAAAGGATTGAAGGTGTGCATTGTTTTTGAGGGACGCGACGGCGCCGGCAAAGGCGGCACCATTAAAGCGATCACCGAGCGCGTCAGCCCACGCGTGTTTCGCGTTGTTGCGCTTCCTGCCCCAACGGATAAAGAGAAAAGCCAGCTCTACTTCCAGCGCTATGTGCCTCACCTGCCCTCGGCGGGTGAAATCGTGATATTCGATCGCAGCTGGTATAACCGCGCGGGCGTGGAGCGGGTGATGGGGTTCTGCACGGAGGAACAGGCGGAGAAATTTTTGGACGGCGCGCCGGTCATGGAAAAAGCGATGGTCGATGCCGGGATTATCTTGCTGAAGTACTGGCTGGAGGTGACGCCAAAAGAGCAGGAGCGGCGCCTGCGCGACCGCATTAACGATGGGCGTAAGATCTGGAAGCTGTCGCCGATGGATATTAAATCCTTTAACCTCTGGGACGAATACACCCGCGCGCGCGACGCCATGTTTGAAGCCACCGATACAGCCTGGGCACCGTGGTTTGTCGCCCGTTCTGAAGATAAAAAACGCGTGCGTCTGAATATTATTTCGCATCTGCTTTCGCAGATCCCGTATAAAGAAATTCACGTCGACAAGGTGGATTTACCGAAGCGCAAAATCGGCAAAGTTAAACCCACAAAATACCCGTTCCGGTATGTGGAAGAGCGGTTTTGATATAACTGGAAGGCGGCTCGCAGAATATAGATTACCAGGGGATACAGTATTGTTTTTTGTTGGCGGCGGTTGATAATGACCGCACCAACAAAGGAGATAGTGATGAAACCAAATCGAAGCAAAGACTATGGCAGAAGGGAGAGCGTGCCGAGTGGCGCCTCCCGAAAAGCCCAGACACCAGCGGCGCAAAGACGACAGCATCAGCAAGATAAAGAGTTCATAAGAGCCATGAATGATTTTACGGCTAAAGCGGGACTATTATCAGACGATCCTTTCTTTGGAGGGATTTAATGTGCTTTCAGTTTGACGTTTACCGTAACCCTTCAGAGAGAACACGGGACTACCAGCCTTATTTTATGATAATTCAACATGACTATTATGATGATTTATCAACAAGACTGATTATTCCATTAAGTTACCACAACTATTTACGTGGCCATGTCAACGCCGCGGCACCGTTAATAAATATTGATTTTCAGCGAAATTTTCTTAATACCGCTGGCATAACACACGTGGAGAAAAAGAAACTACATAATAAAAATTTTGTATGCAACCTTCGCTGCGCGAGAAGTACTGTTATCGCAGCGATAGATGCGCTAGTGACGAATACATAACGTAGGCCCGCGCAAGCGCAGCGCCGCCGGGCAGAGCCGACGGCGCAGGTCTTACTTCATCCCTTCCGTACTTTCCTGTTTCGCCTCCAGCCGTTCCACATCACGATACCAGCGAGGGTGATGTTTCTGCGCCCAGCGGCGGCTCACCTTCCCTTCAATCATCCCTTTGATCGACCCTTTTACCCAGAACGCCATATACATATGGATCAGGATGGCATGAATCAGGATGATGGCAGACGTCGCGTGAATTAGCAGCGCGTAACGCACCACCTGGATCGGGAAGTACTGTGCAAAATACGGACGCCAGATCATCACGCCGGTCACCAGCAGCACAAAAATCATGCTCATGATGGTCCAGAACATCATCTTCTGTCCGGCATTGTATTTCCCCACCTTCGCGACTTTATGCTCGTTACCCTTCAGAACTTCGACAATCCCTTTCACCCACGGGATGTCCTGCTTGTCCGGAATATTGTGATGGACGAAGCGCACGAACATAAACATCAGCACCACGAAAATCAGCACGCCGAAGAACGGGTGCAGAATGCGCCCCATCTGCGGCGTACCGAAGGTTTCCGTTAGCCACTGCAGCGTCGGGAAGAAGAACGAAATGCCGGATACCGCCACCAGGAAGAAGCAAATGACCACCGTCCAGTGACAGGCGCGATCGACAAATTTGGTGCGCACTATCATTTTCGACTTACTCATGATGCTCCTCCTCGTCGTCATCCACCTCTTTATTCGGGCCGATACCGATGTAGTGATAAATCAGCCCCGCAAAGGTCGCGATAAAGCCCGCCGCGGAGAGCGGTTTAAGCGCCCCTTTCCACAGGTTGATGGAGGTATCGATCGCCGGATCTTTCGGCAGGTTGTGATACAGCTCCGGCTGGTCGTTGTGATGCAGCACGTACATCACGTGCGTGCCGCCTACGCCCTGCGGGTTGTAAATGCCTGCCTTGTCGTAGCCGCGCGCTTTCAGCTTATCCACGCGCTCTTGCGCCACGTCGAGCATCTCTTTTTTGGTGCCGAAGTGGATCGCCCCGGTCGGACAGGTCTTCACGCAGGCAGGCTCCTGCCCGACGCTGACGCGGTCCACGCACAGGGTGCATTTGTATACCCGGTTATCCTCTTTATTGAGGCGCGGGATATTAAACGGACAGCCCGCGATGCAGTAGCCGCAGCCGATGCAGTTATCCTGCTGGAAGTCGACGATCCCGTTGGCGTACTGAATTATCGCACCGGCAGACGGACACGCCTTCAGGCAGCCCGGATCTTCACAGTGCATACAGCCGTCCTTGCGGATCAGCCACTCCAGCCTGCCGTTCTGGTCGGTTTCGCTAAAACGCATCACCGTCCAGGATTTGGCGCTCAGATCCGCCGGATTATCGTAGAACCCAACGCAGTGTCCCACCTCGTCGCGGATGTCGTTCCACTCTGAGCAGGCCACCTGGCAGGCCTTACAGCCCACGCAGGAGGAGACGTCGATAAGCTTGGCGACCTCTGCCTTATAGTCCCGCGCGCGAGGCGCGGGGGTGATCGGGTTGGTCGCGGAGCGTTTAATAATGTCTTGTGTTTCCATCGCCATTTAATCGCTCCTTACGCTTTCTCGATGTTGACCAGAAACGCTTTGTACTCCGGCGTTTGCGAGTTGGAATCGCCGACGTTTGGCGTCAGGGTGTTGGTGATATAGCCTTTCTGCGCCACCCCTTCAAAGCCCCAGTGCAGCGGAATACCGACGGTTTCCACCTGCTGGCCGTGCACGTTCAGACTTTGCAAGCGACGGGTCACCACCGCCACGGCGCGAATAAAGCCGCGCTTGCTGCTCACCTTGACGCGATCGCCGTTGGCAATGCCTTTCGCCTTCGCCAGCGTTTCGCTTATCTCCACAAACTGTTCCGGCTGCGCGATGGCGTTAAGCCGCGCGTGCTTGGTCCAGGTGTGGAAATGCTCGGTCAGGCGGTAGGTCGTCCCCACGTACGGGAATTTGTCCTTTTTGCCTAAGCGCAGCACGTCCTCTTCGTAGATGCGCACCACCGGGCTTGAGACCACGTTCGGGTGCAGCGGGTTGGTCCCCAGCGGCGTTTCCATCGGCTCGTAGTGTTCCGGGAACGGCCCTTCTGCCAGCTTGTTGAGGGCGAACAGGCGCCCCAGCCCTTCCGGCTGCATGATAAACGGCCCGGTGTTGCTGCCCGGCGCGGCGGTGCTGTAGTCCGGAATGTCGTTCCCCGTCCACTTCGCCCCGTTCCACTGGATCAGCATGCGCTTCGGATCCCACGGCTTGCCGTTCACGTCGGCGGACGCGCGGTTGTACAGCACGCGACGGTTCAGCGGCCACGCCCATGCCCAGCCCAGGGTGTTGCCCAGGCCTGACGGGTCAGCGTTATCGCGGTTGGCCATCTGGTTACCCTGCTCCGTCCAGCTGCCGGTGTAGATCCAGCAGGACGATGCCGTTGTCCCGTCATCGCGCAGCAGCGCAAAGCTGTTCAGCAGCTGGCCTTTCTTCGCCACCAGGCTGCCGTTGGCGTCGTAGAGATCCGCCAGCGCCACGCCGTTGTTCTCTTTCGCGACTTCCTCAGACTCAGGACGATCCGGCTGCTTGTAGTGCCAGCTCATCTTCAGCAGCGGCTCAGCGCCTTTGCCGCCTTCGGTGCGGTACATTTCGCGCAGACGATGATAAATGCCGGCCAGGATTTCGCCGTCGTTACGCGCTTCGCCCGGTGCGTCCTGCCCTTTCCAGTGCCACTGCAGCCAGCGGCCGGAGTTGGCAATAGAGCCGTCCTCTTCCGCAAAGCAGGTGGACGGCAGGCGGAACACTTCGGTCTGAATCGACGCCGGATCGACATCGTTAGATTCCCCGTGGTTCTGCCAGAAGGTGGAGGTCTCGGTCACCAGCGGATCGATAACCACCATGTACTTCAGCTTGCTCAGGCTGCGCACGACTTTGTTTTTATCCGGGAATGACGCCACCGGGTTAAAGCCCTGGCAGATATAACCGGTGACGTCGCCCTTATCCATCATGTTGAAATACTTAATGACGTCATAAGCCTGATCCCACTTCGGCAGCCACTCAAAGCCCCAGTCATTCTCCTTCTGCGCCGCGTCGCCGTAGAAGGATTTCATCAGGCTGACGTAGAACTTCGGATAGTTGCTCCAGTAGTTCACCTGGTCCGGCAGCGTTGCTTTTGGCGTATTAGCTTCAAGATACGCTTGCAGACTGGCCTGCTTTTCCGACGGCAGCGTCAGGTAGCCCGGCAGGCTGGTGGAGAGCAGGCCGAGATCGGTTAAGCCCTGAATGTTAGAGTGTCCGCGAAGGGCGTTCACGCCGCCACCGGCCATCCCCATGTTGCCGAGCAGCAGCTGGATCATCGCCATGGTACGGATGTTCTGCGCGCCCACGGTGTGCTGCGTCCAGCCCAGCGCATACAGGAACGTGGTGGTTCTGTCAGCGGCGCTGGTAGAGGCCAGCACCTCGCACACCTTCAGGAAGTCCGCTTTCGGCGTGCCGCAGATGTTCTCCACCACGTCCGGCGTATAGCGGGAAACGTGCTGCTTCAGAAGGTTCCACACGCAGCGCGGATGCGTCAGCGTTTCATCCCGCATCGCATAGCCGTTTTCATCGAACTGATAGTTCCAGGACGTTTTGTCGTACTGGCGTTTTTCAGCGTCATAGCCGCTGAACAGCCCGTCATCGAAGGCAAAATCATCCCGCACCAGCAGGTTCGCATTGGTGTAATGCTTAACGTAGTCCGCGTTAATTTTGTTGTTTTCGATCAGGTACAGCAGCACGCCGGAGAGGAACGTAATGTCCGTACCGGAGCGGATCGGTGCATAGATATCCGCCACCGATGCCGTACGCGTAAAGCGCGGATCGACGACGATAAGCGTCGCATCGTTGTTGTTCTTCGCTTCCATCGCCCAGCGGAATCCCACCGGATGGGCTTCAGCGGCGTTACCGCCCATCACCACCACGACGTTGGCGTTTTTAATATCAACCCAGTGGTTGGTCATCGCACCGCGACCAAATGTTGGAGCAAGACTTGCTACCGTTGGTCCGTGTCAGACGCGCGCCTGGTTGTCTACCGCCAGCATGCCGAGAGAGCGCACAAATTTTTGCGTCAGCATGCCGGTTTCATTGCTTGCCGCAGATGCGCACAGCATCCCGGTTGAGAGCCAGCGGTTGACCGTTACGCCCTGCTCGTTCTTTTCAATAAAGTTGGCGTCACGGTCGGCTTTCATCAGTTTTGCAATACGGGAGAACGCCTCATCCCAGGAGATGCGCTGCCATTTGTCGGAGCCCGGCGCGCGGTATTCCGGGTAGCGGAGGCGGTTTTCGCTGTGGACATAGTCCAGCAGTCCCGCCCCTTTCGGGCACAGCGCCCCACGGCTCACCGGATGATCCGGATCCCCTTCAATATGGTAAATCGCTTCTCTGGCGTTCTTCGCGCCATCGCCCAGGCTATACATCAATAGCCCACAACCCACGGAGCAGTATGTGCAGGTGTTACGGATCTCTTTCGCACGCAGCAGCTTATAGTTGCGTGCCTGAGCCAGCGCCATTTTGGGAGCAAATCCCAGCATTGCGGCTGTGGTTCCGGCCATACCGCCCGCGCAGATTTTGAAAAATTGTCTGCGGCTGACGTCCATTGTTGTCCTCGTTATCTGATAAGACTTCGCGCCGCAAACTAACATTAAAGCCCCTGTTTTTTTTGCGTCAAATCAAGGTCGCCTGACGTCGCCCCCTTAATAGTCACCGCTGCCGCGTTTGAATACCCCTTAAGGGTTAAACACGTAAGAGAATAATTCGCGACAGGGTCAGAATTAATGCTATACATTTTCCCTTTGATTTTATTAGCGATGAAAACGTAATGGACAGAAAGAGAGCAACGCTCACGGGGCTGGCGGCGATACTGCTATGGAGCACAATGGTGGGTCTGATTCGCAGCGTAAGCGAGGGGCTGGGGCCCGTCGGCGGCGCGGCGATGATTTACACCCTCAGTGGGTTATTGTGCCTGGTAACGGTAGGATTTCCTGATATTAAACGTTTTTCACCCGGGTATCTTATTGCAGGCAGCGTACTGTTTGTCAGTTACGAAATTTGTCTGGCGCTGTCGTTAGGCTATGCCGCCACGCGAGCGCAGGCCATAGAAGTCGGTATGGTTAATTATCTCTGGCCGAGCCTGACGATCGTCTTTGCTATTTTATTCAACGGACAGAAATCAACGCTGTGGGTCGTCCCCGGTTTAGCTATCGCTCTGCTCGGCGTGTGTTGGGTATTAGGAGGTGAGCAAGGATTACACATTGATGAAATAATCCGCAATGTCGTCTCTAATCCCCTTAGCTATACGCTTGCCTTTGCCGGAGCATTTATCTGGGCCGCCTACTGCACCGTAACCGCCAAATTTGCCAAAGGGCAAAACGGTATTACCCTCTTTGTTTTGCTCACTGCGCTGAGCCTGTGGGTGAAATATACTATTAGCGATCAGCCAGAAATGGTGTTCAGCTTTCCGGTTATCGTGAAGCTCGTTATGTGCGGCATTGCGCTTGGGTTTGGCTATGCGGCATGGAATATTGGCATTCTGCACGGTAACGTCACGGTGCTGGCTGCCGTATCCTATTTTACTCCCGTGCTCTCTGCCGCGCTTGCAGCCGTGCTGCTAAGCTCACCCCTCTCTTTTTCGTTCTGGCAGGGCGCGCTGATGGTCTGCGCCGGGTCATTGCTCTGCTGGTACGCTACACGAAAATAGGGTTCAGATTTATGCCGGGTTCGATTAAATCCGGCAGAAAAATTAACATAAATTTAATATGTGATCACATCGTAATATATTAATCAGAACATTAGTGCATTTGTTGATGTTCTGTTTATATTAGCTTCCTTCGTCAATTCCCCCGACATCAACTTGACATAACCTGACACCGCTGCGTAACTACTTCCCTGCGAATATTACCGCTATTAATAACACGAAATGCAATAATATTCGCTATCATGGTTGCCAAAAAAATAAACTCATTCTGATTAAATAATCGCCACAATATTTTATTCAGCCGTCATTAACCCGATCTCGATCACACTAAATGAAATTATTACTCATATTTTGAAACTTATTATTGAAAGACAACTACAAGATTTTTAAAAATAGCACGCCGTTGACGAGCAGCCTCGTTTAGAAATCGTTCGCGATGGTTCAGGAAATACTGAAAAAAATTATAAGGAATATTTAAGATGAAACTTAAATTAGTTGCAGTGGCAGTCACTTCCATGTTGGCAGCAGGCGTTGTAAACGCAGCTGAGATTTATAACAAAGACGGTAACAAGCTGGATCTGTACGGTAAAGTGACAGGTCTGCACTATTTCTCTGATGACGCAGGCGCAGACGGTGATAAAACCTACATGCGTATCGGCTTCAAGGGTGAAACCCAGGTTAACGACCAGCTGTCCGGTTATGGCCAGTGGGAATACCAGATTCAGGGTAACAAGGACGAAGGCGACAACCAGTCCTGGACCCGTGTGGCCTTCGCAGGTCTGAAGTTCGCTGAAGCCGGTTCATTCGATTACGGTCGTAACTACGGCGTGATTTACGACGTGACCTCCTGGACCGACGTTCTGCCAGAATTCGGCGGTGACACCTATGGTGCCGACAACTTCCTGCAGTCTCGTGCTAACGGCGTGGCAACTTACCGTAACCAGGACTTCTTCGGTCTGGTTGACGGCCTGAACTTTGCCCTGCAGTACCAGGGTAAAAACGGCAGCGTAAGCGGTGAAAACACCAACGGTCGCAGCCTGCTGAACCAGAACGGCGACGGCTACGGCGCGTCTCTGACTTACGATCTGGGTGAAGGCTTCAGCGTCGGTGGTGCAATGTCTTCCTCTCGCCGTACCGCTGACCAGAATGCGGCTGGCGTATACGGTGAAGGCGACCGCGCTGAAGTTTACAGCGGCGGCGTGAAGTACGACGCGAACAACGTTTACCTCGCGGCGCAATACTCTCAGACCTATAACGCAACCCGTTTCGGCACCTCTAACGGTAACCGCAGCGACATCTACGGCTTTGCAAACAAGGCGCAAAACTTCGAAGTTGTGGCTCAGTATCAGTTCGACTTTGGCCTGCGTCCATCCATCGCTTACCTGCAGTCTAAAGGTAAAGACATCGAGAACTTCGGCGACCAGGATCTGGTTAAATACATTGATGTCGGCACCACCTACTATTTTAACAAAAACATGTCCACCTACGTGGATTACAAAATCAACCTGCTGGACGACAACCAGTTCACTCGCCAGGCAGGTATCGGTACCGACAACATCGTGGCGCTGGGTCTGACCTACCAGTTCTAAAATCTTGTTTGTCAAAAAGCCAGCGTAACACGCTGGCTTTTTTTATCTTCCGCTTTTACCCGACAGACAACTCCCCGCCTGCCGCCCGACGCAGCCAGGTTTGCAGCAGCTTGCCGTCTTCGGTCATATCTGAATCTGAGCGCACGCAGAGGTAATAATCGCGCCCGTCATCAATCGGTAAGTCAAATATCTTGACCAGCTCGCCGCTCTCAAGATATGGCGCAATCAGCGGCTCCCGCATGAGCGCACATCCCAGCCCTGCCTGAACGCCCGCCAGCGTCAACAGCCCGTCTTCAAACAGCGGGCCGCTGCGCCGGAGTGGACGTTTTACCCCCTGCAACAAAAACCACTGCGTCCAGCTCGTACGCTCTTCATCGTGCAGCAGCGGCATTTGCAGCAGCTGTTCAGGCGTGTCGATATGTCCATGAACGCGCAAAAACGCGCGGCTGCACACCGGCACCATCTGGCCGGAAATCAGCTTTTCACTCTGATACCCCGCCCACTGCCCGTTACCAAAACGAATCGACATATCCGACGCGTCGCTCAGATAGTTACGGTGGTTGGCATACACCACGTTGATCTCGGTTTGGGGATTGGCGCGCATGAACGCAGGCAAGCGCGGGATAAACCACCCCATACCAAAAAGCGGAATCAGGCTGATGGTGACCTGACGCGTTTGCGCCTGCTCCGCCAGGTGCTCCGTCGCCTGGCGCAACACGTTAAAGGCCGCTCGGATCGAGCGGTAATATTCCCGCCCGTGCTGGCTCAGCACCAGCCTGCGTCCCTGACGTTCCGTGAGCGGCATTTGCAGATATCCTTCGAGCACCTTGAGCTGATGGCTGACGGCCGACGGAGAGATATCCAGCTCCTGAGCGGCCAGCGTGACGCTCCCCAGCCTGGCGATGGCCTCGAATGCACGTACGGCCCGAAGCGGCGGATCGTTTGCCAGGCGGCTCTCTGCAAACGCCGTCAGGCTCGCCATTTGTTCTGTTTTATTCATATGTTGATTTCTTTAGGCTTTTCACCCATAAGCAGGCATTAACTATTTTCATTTAAATCATAAACATAAAACAATATTTATTTATCATAAGAAATAATAGATGCGTATTTTACAATTTAATTCATTTATTGGATGATAGCCGCAGAACGAGCACTTTGCGGGTACAGACGTTGGATACACTCATACAACAACTGATCAACGGTGTGATGCTGGGAAGCATCTACGCGCTGATCGCGCTGGGCTATACCATGGTGTATGGCATTTTGCGCATTATTAACTTTGCCCACGGCGATATTCTGATGGTCGGCGCGCTCACCACGCTCTCCGCCATTAACGCCCTGAATAGCACCTTCCCGCATATGCCGCTGCTGTTGCAGCTCGGCGTTGCCCTGATGATTGCCATGGCCGTTTGCGCCCTGCTGGCCATGGCCGTGGAGCGCTTTGCCTACCGTCGACTGCGCAACGCTCCGCGCCTGGCGCCGCTGATCTCGGGTATCGGCGTCTCCGTCCTGCTGCAAACCGTGGCGATGATTATCTGGACGCGCAACCCGCTGATGTTTCCGCAGATCCTGCCCATGGATCCGATTACCGTGATGTCAGGAAGTGAAATGCACCCTCCCGCCATCGTGACCGTTACCGGTATTGTCACCGTGGCGCTGGCGCTGGCGGTGATGATCGGGCTCTGGCTGCTGGTGGAATACACCCGCCTGGGGCGCGGCATGCGCGCCGTGGCGGAAAACCCGCGCGTGGCCACGCTGATGGGGGTTAACCCAAACGCCATTATCACCCTGACGTTTGCGATTGGCGGGGCGTTTGCCGCGCTGGCAGGCGTGATGATGGCGAGCAACTACGGTAACGCCAGCTTCTCGATGGGCTTTTTGCCCGGGATAAAAGCCTTTACCGCCGCCGTGCTGGGGGGCATTGGCAACATTCGGGGCGCCATGATTGGCGGCATCCTGCTCGGCATTATCGAAGCGCTGGGCGCAGGCTACCTGGGTGAACTGACCCACGGTGTGTTTGGCAGCAACTATCAGGATGTCTTTGCCTTTATGGTGCTGATCCTGGTGCTGGTCTTCCGTCCGGCTGGCCTGCTGGGCGAGCGCATAGCGCACAGGGCGTAAGGAATACCATGACAACACTTCAAATTCAGGCCCCGGCGACGACGCGCAAATTCTGGTCAGGCATGAGCCTGTTCTGCCTCGCGCTGCTGATTGCACCCGTGGTGGCCACGCAGCTCGGCGGCAACTACTGGGTGCGCGTTATCGACTTCGCCCTGCTCTACATCATGCTGGCGCTCGGGCTTAACATTGTGGTCGGCTATACCGGCCTGCTGGACATGGGCTTTATCGCCTTTTACGCCGTCGGCGCCTACCTCGCGGCACTGATGGCCTCCCCACACCTGCTGGAGGTGTTTCCGATCCTCGGCGTCTGGTTCCCGGATGGGCTGCACACCTCGTATCTGCTCATTATTCCGCTGGCCGCCCTCGTGGCGGCAGTCTGCGGGATTTTACTCGGTGCGCCCACGCTGAAGCTGCGCGGGGACTACCTGGCGATAGTGACCCTCGGCTTTGGCGAAATTATCCGCATCCTGATGCGCAACCTCGACCGTCCGGTAAACATCACCAACGGCGCAAAGGGCATTACCGGGGTGGATACGCTGAACCTGTTCGGCCTGAAGTTTAGCGGCGTCTACCACTGGTTTGGTTTCAAAGTGCCCGCCCTGTGGCTGTGGTACTACCTGCTGATGCTGGTGATTGTAGTGATTATTTTTGTCTGCCTGCGCCTGCAGCATTCCCGTATTGGCCGCGCCTGGCACGCCATCCGCGAGGATGAAGACGTGGCCCGCGCGATGGGCATCAACGTGCGTAACTATAAGCTGCTCGCCTTTGCGATGGGCGCCTCCTTTGGCGGCATAGCAGGTGCGCTTTTCGGCGCGTTTCAGGGCTTTGTCTCCCCGGAATCCTTCACGCTGCAGGAGTCCATTGCCGTACTGGCGATGGTGGTGCTGGGCGGTATGGGGCACATACCGGGCGTGATCCTGGGCGCGGTACTGCTTACTGCCCTGCCGGAACTGCTGCGCAGCCAGGCAGCGCCGGTTCAGCAGGCACTGTTCGGTACGGTACTGATTGACCCGGAAGTGCTGCGCCAGCTGTTTTACGGTCTGGCACTGGTGCTGGTCATGCTGGTGCGCCCGTCAGGCCTCTGGCCGGTACGCCACAAGGAGGTGAAGGCATGAGCCTGTTAACCGTACGCAACATGTCAAAACGCTTCGGCGGGCTGACTGCCGTAGATGACGTTTCGATTACCGTTAACAGGGGGGAAATCTACGGGCTGATTGGCCCCAACGGCGCAGGAAAAACCACCTGCTTTAACCTGATCACCGGGCTTTATCCGGCGGACAGCGGTGAGTTTTCGATTGCCGATAAGCCCTACTTCCCAAAGCACATAGAGAAAGTCACCGCCGCCGGGATTGCCCGCACCTTCCAGAACGTGCGCCTCTTCAACGAGATGTCGGTGCTGGAAAACGTGATGGTGGGCCGCCACGTGCGCACCCGTAACGGCCTGTGGGCCGCGCTGAGCCGCCATAAACGCGCCCGCGACGAAGAGAAGCAGACCCGCGAGCTGGCCTGGCACTGGCTGGACTATACCGACATTGCGCAGTTCGCCCACTATCGCGCCTGCGATCTGGCCTATGGTCATCAGCGTCGCCTTGAAATCGCCCGCGCGCTGGCGACGGATCCGCTGCTGCTGGCGCTGGACGAGCCCGCCGCAGGAATGAACGCGGCGGAAAAAGTGGCGCTCGGCGAGTTGCTCATCCGCATCCGCGACGACGGCAAAACCCTGCTGATGATTGAACATGACGTCAAGCTGGTGATGGGCATCTGCGATCGCCTAACGGTGCTTGATTACGGTAAAACGCTCGCCAGCGGTACGCCGGAAAGCGTGCGGCGCGACCCGGCAGTGATCGCCGCCTGGCTTGGAGGTAACGCCCATGTCTGAATTGCTGAAGGTAGAACGTCTGGACGTGCATTACGGCGGCATTCAGGCCGTACGCGATGTCTCCTTTACCCTGCACGAGGGCGAACAGGCTACGCTGATCGGCGCTAACGGCGCGGGGAAAAGCTCCACCGTGCGCGCCATTACCGGGCTGGAAAGCTTTAGCGGCAGTATTGAATTCAGCGGTAAGCCGGTCCGTAAACAGAGCCCGGAGACCCTGCTTCGCGACGGGCTGGTCATGGTCCCGGAGGGCCGCGGGATCTTCTCCCGCATGACGGTACTGGAAAACCTGCAGATGGGCGCCTGGCTAAGACGTGACACCGTCACTATTAAGCGCGAGATGAACGAGATTTTCGAACGCTTCCCGCGTCTGGGCGAGCGCCAGCACCAGCTTGCCGGGCTGCTGTCCGGCGGCGAGCAACAGCTGCTGGCCCTTAACCGCGCCCTCCTCAGCCGCCCGCGCCTGCTGATCCTCGACGAGCCGTCGATGGGCCTTGCCCCGAAGATGGTCGAGAACATATTTGCCGTTATTGCCGGGCTGCGCGAGCGCGGCGTCGCCCTGCTGCTGATCGAACAAAACGCCCGGCTCGCGCTGGAAGTGACCGACAGCGCGTGGGTGATGGACAGCGGCAGCATTGTTCATCATGGCAAATCGACAGCGCTGCTTAACGACGACCAGATTGCACACATTTATTTGGGCGAAATGCCCGTTTAACCACACCAGCCAACATCAGGTAAATGCAATGAAAACAGTAAAAATCAGTGCGCTCAGCGCCGCTATTCTGCTCGGCGGTCTTGCCTCAACGTCCTCGGGGGCCGCCGACGGCGAAACCGTGGTTATCGGTCTGGCAGGCCCGCTCACCGGCCCGTCAGCACGTATCGGGAAAGATCTGGAGAACGGCGCGCAGCTGGCCATTGACGACATTAACAAGCAGCATCCGACCATCGGCGGCAAAGCGGTCACCTTCAAACTGCAGTCCGAAGACGATCAGTCTGACCCGCGCACTGCCGTAGCCGTCGCGCAGCGTCTGGTGGACAGCGATGTGGCGGGCGTGGTCGGCCACTGGAACACCGGCACCAGCATTCCAGCGGCCCGCGTTTATCACGATGCGGGCATCGCCCAGGTAGCACCGGTCGCGACCGGTCACGCCTATACGCAACAAGGTTTTGATACCAGCTTCCGCGTGATGGGACACGACGATGACGGCGGCCAGCTCGCCGGTCAGTACGCGGTTAACACCCTGAAAGCCAAACGCATTGCGGTAATCGACGACCGTACCGCCTTCGGTCAGGGGCTTGCAGACCAGTTTATTAAATCGCTGGAAGCCCAGGGCGTGAAAATTGTCGACCGTCAGTACGTGGATGACAAAACGGTCGATTTCAGCGCCGTGCTGACCGCCATCCGCAGTAAAAACGCCGATCTGATCTTCTTCGGCGGCGTCGACAGCCAGGCCGCACCGCTGGCTCGCCGCATTAAACAGCTGGGCATGAATGCCACGCTGATGGGCGCAGGCGGATTCGTCAGCCAGACGTTCCTGAAGCTGGCGCAGAAAGAAGGCGAAGGCGTTGTGGCGCTGGAGCCGGGCCTGCCCGTTGACCAGATGCCGGGTGGAAAGGCATTCGAACAGGCCTACCAGGCCCGCTACCACACCCATATCGAGCTGCACGCCCCGTTCGCCTATGACGCCACCCGCGTGCTGGTTGCGGCGATGGAAAAAGCAGACTCCGTTGAGCCATCAGACTATCTGCCCGCCCTGCGCGCCATCAGCTATTCCGGCGTTACCGGACAGATCGCGTTTGATAAAGAGGGCAACCTGAAATCGCCGTCGTTCACGGTCTATAAGGTTGTCGACGGCAAATGGCAGCCGCAGACCGTGCTGGGCGGCGCAAAAGCGAAGTAACGCAGCGAGGCAATGTGATGAGTGATAATAATGAGCTGGGCATTCTCGCCCGCCGCAAAATTGAAGCTGAAATTATTAAGCCAATTTATGAAATCCTGGTGCGCGAGATAGGGAAAGCCCGCGCCCAGGCGGTGATTGGCGAGGCCATTGAGCAGGCCGCGATTGATGCTGGTAAAGGGTTTGCCAGCAAAGAACCCAACGGCGCGAACATCAAGAGCTTTATCGCCCTGCAGTATCTGTGGGAGAAAGATAACGCCCTGGACATCAAGGTGATCGACGCTGACGACCAGCAGTACAACTACAACGTGACCCGCTGTCGCTACGCGGAGATGTACCACGAGATGGGGCTGGGCGAGATCGGTCATCTGCTCTCCTGCGCGCGCGATGAAAAATTCATCGTTGGCTATGCGCCGGACGTAGAGCTAACCCGCACCACGACCATTATGCAGGGCGGTGCGTGCTGTGATTTCCGCTACCGCAGCGGTAAGGACAAGCCATGATCCGCGTCAACGCCGAACGGCTGTGGTCAACGCTTGAGATGATGGCGCAGATCGGCGGCACGCCCGCCGGTGGCGTCACCCGTCTGGCACTGAGCGAGGAAGATCGTATTGCGCGTAACCTGCTGCGCGACTGGGCGCTGGACGCCGGTTTTACCTGCGACGTCGACAGCATGGGCAATATGTTCATCCGCCGCGCGGGGAAAAACCCGCAGCTTGCGCCGGTCCTGACCGGTTCGCACGTGGATACCCAGCCGCTGGGAGGGAACTACGACGGGGTTTACGGCGTGCTGGCCGGGCTGGAGCTGCTGCGCACCCTCAATGACCATCACCTTGAGACGGAGCGTGACATCGTGCTGGTCAACTGGACCAACGAAGAAGGCGCGCGCTTTGCGCCAGCCATGCTCGCTTCAGGGGTCTGGACGGGGCAATTTAGCGAAGCGTACGCCCATGCCCGCGCGGATAGCGACGGTATCAGCGTGGGTGAAGCGCTGGAAAGCATCGGCTACCGGGGTGAAGCCCCTGCCCGTGCGTTTCCGGTTCACGCCTGCTACGAGCTGCACATCGAACAGGGCCCGATTCTGGAAGACGAAGCTCTGGATATCGGGTTAGTCCGCGCGGCAATGGGCCAGCGCTGGTTTACCCTGACGCTGGACGGGTTTGCCGCCCACGCGGGCACCACGCCGATGCACAGCCGACGCGACGCGCTGACCGCGTTCTCGGAGCTGGCGCTGAAGGTGGAGGAGATTGGCTATCGGCACGCGCCGGACGGACGTGCGACCATCGGTATGGCGCAGGTTACGCCAAACTCGCGCAACGTCGTGGCGTCTCGGGTGGTCTGCAGCGTGGAGTTTCGCCATCCGGCGCTGACGGCACTGGAAGCCATGGAGGCGGCGCTGCATAAGGTGGCTGAAAGCCTGAGCCTGCGCGGGGTGGCGGCTGTCGTTGAGCGCATCTTTGACTACGCGCCCATCGCGTTTGATGCCGAATGTCTGGCCCGCACGGAGAAGGCCGTGGCGGAACTGGGCTACTCGGCGAAACCGATGGTCTCGGGGGCGGGACATGACGCCTGCTATGTCAGCAAGATTGCCCCTGCCAGCATGATTTTTATCCCCTGCGTGAAGGGCATCAGCCATAACGAAGCGGAAAGGATCCTGCCAGAGTGGTCGGAGAAAGGGGCGAACGTGCTGTTGCATAGCGTCCTGTCCGCGGCCCAGGAAAAATAAACCGGGTGGCGCGGCTCGGACAACCGCGCCCGTAGGCCCGGTAAGCGCAGCGCCACCGGGCGTGTTTTACGGCTTCGGCACCTTCGCCAGGCTAAACCAGATCCCAACTGCCAGCAACAGCAGCATTCCGCCCGCACTCCCCAGCGCCACGCTGTGGGAGGTAATAAACGCACTTTTCGCCGCCTCAATCACCGGCTCCGCGAGGGACGGCGTCAGCTCCTGCGCCACCTTCATCGCTTCACCAATGGATGACGAGGCTTTATCGACGAGCGAGGCATTCAGCCCCTGCGGCAGATCAATGGACGCCGAGAAGCTGCGGGTCAACAGCAGACCAAAAATAGCGATCCCCAGCCCGGCACCCAGTTCATAGGACATGGTTTCAATCGCCCCTGCGGCAGCGGCTTTCTCCTTCGGCGCGGCAGCCATAATGGCGGAGGTCGAGGCCAGCAGCGCGCTGGCGGCACTGAAGCCGAGCAGCACCATCAGCCCCCACGCCTGCCACTGCTGCGTACTGAAATCAAGCATCGACAGGCCGATAAAGCTGACCGCGCTGAGCCCCATGCCGCCCGCCGCGACGATGCGCAGCCCCAGGCGGCCCACCAGCACACCGGCAATCGGCCCGCTGAATCCGCTTGCCACCATCACCGGGAGCATAAACATACCCGCTTCAAACGGCGTAAAGCCGTGGACAAACTGTAGCTCCTGCGCCATCAGCAGCTCAAACCCGACCAGGGCAATCATGGCGGTCATCGCCATTACCACGCCGCTCAGAATGATGCGATGGCAGAACAGGCGCATATCGATCATCGGCACGCGGGCGCGAAGCTGAATACGCACGAAGATAAACAGCAGCACCGAGCCGGTCACCAGCGCGGAGGCAACCAGCCACGGCGACAGGACGCCTTTGAGCGCGGTTTTGGCACTGTAGACCAGCAGCAAAATCGCCACAATCAGCATGATGGCATGACTGATATTCAGCGGCTGCTCCGGTCGGCCCTGCTGACGGGGCACAAAACGCGCGGCCAGCGACACCACTACCAGCACAATCGGCACGTTGATTAAAAACACCGATCCCCAGTAAAAATGCTCAAGCAGCATCCCACCAATCAGCGGGCCAAAGGCCGCCCCGCCGGAACCCACTGCCGCCCAGACGCCGAGCGCGATGTTGCGATCTTTCGCGTCGGTAAACAGCGTGCGGATCCCCGCAAGCGTAGCCGGAATGATCATTGCCGCACCGATCGCCAGCGAGGCGCGCGCCGCTATCAGCCACCCTGCCGACGGTGCAAACGCGGCCGCCAGGGACGACAGGCCAAACAGCGTGCTGCCGATCATCAGCAAGCGTTTAAAGCCAATGCGGTCACCCAGGGCACCCATCGGCAGCACCATCCCCGCCATCACCAGCGAGTAAATATCAATGATCCACAACAATTCGTTTCCGCTGGCACCCAGCGTCATGCTCAATGTCGGCGCCGCCACGTGCAGCACCGTCGCGTCAATCGCCACCGGGATGTACACCAGCACGATAATCACTAACGCTAACCACTGACGAAACATAAATTTCCTTTTCATTTTAAACATGGACACATGTCCAGAATGCGATCCTACGTAAAGTTGAACGACTGTCCAGCTTTTTGTTACACTCGTTTCGGTCTTATTGAGAGTAGAGAAAAAATGCGCTATTTGAGCAAGGAAGAGCGGCGGGAAGCGATCTTACAGGCCGCGATGCGCGTGGCGCTGGCCGAGGGGCTGGCAGCCATGACGGTACGGCGCATTGCCGCAGAAGCGGGCGTCGCGACCGGGCAGGTCCACCACCACTTTGCCTCCGGCGGCGAGTTAAAATCGCTGGCGTTTGTGCGCGTGATCCGCGAGCTGCTGGATGCCGACGTGGTGGGTGAAAACGCCGGCTGGCGGGAACGGTTGCACAGCATGCTCGGCAGTGACGACGGTGGGCTTGAACCTTACATTCGCCTTTGGCGGGAAGCACAAATTCTCGCCAGCCGTGATCCCGAGATCAAAGCGGCTTATGTCCTGACCATGGAGATGTGGCATCAGGAAACCGTGGCGATTATCCGCGCCGGGGCTGATGCCAACGCGTTCACGCTTACCGATCGGGCGGAAAATATCGCCTGGCGTTTAATAGGGCTGGTTTGTGGCCTGGATGGGATCACCGTATTAAATATGCCTGAAATGGACGATGCGGCATTTAATAAACATCTCGACAAACTTATCACACTGGAATTGTTTTAATACTCCTTCCGGAGTATAAATTACGCAAAACGTTACAATTAGTAACACATTAAGCGAGCCCTTATTTTCATTCTAATCTCGGGGGTTCGCTTTTTTATCTATCCTTTCAGATGTATCCCAAAACATCCCAAATAACCAATAACACTTCTTTAATTATCTTTTTGTTTTTACTTCATTTTTCTCTCAAACATGGTAAGCAAGAGGGCGATATGTCGCAACAAAGTGATAAAAGTAATCCCCATCTGTTGAGTAACTGGAAACCTGAAAACGCGCAATTTTGGGAGAATAAAGGAAAACATATCGCACGAAGAAACCTATGGATTTCTGTAGCTTGCCTGCTATTAGCGTTTTGCGTGTGGATGTTATTTAGCGCCGTTGCGGTCAATCTGAATAAAGTCGGATTTAATTTCACCACCGATCAGCTTTTTATGCTAACGGCATTACCTTCACTCTCTGGCGCGATATTGCGCGTCCCCTACTCGTTTATGGTGCCAATATTTGGCGGACGCTACTGGACGGTATTGAGCACCGTTATCCTGATTATCCCCTGCGTCTGGCTGGGGATAGCCATTCAGGACACCGCGACACCTTACTGGGTCTTTATCGTGATTGCCCTGCTCTGCGGTTTTGCCGGGGCCAACTTTGCCTCCAGCATGGGTAACATCAGCTTCTTCTTCCCGAAGGCCAGACAGGGCAGCGCGCTGGGCATCAACGGCGGGCTGGGAAATCTGGGCGTCAGCGTGATGCAGCTGTTTGCTCCGCTGGTGATTTTCCTGCCAATGTTTACCTTCCTTGGCGTGCACGGCGTACCGCAGGAGGACGGCTCAACGATGTGGCTGGCCAATGCGGCCTGGGTCTGGGCGCCGCTGCTGCTGCTGGCAACCCTTGCGGCGTTTTTTGGCATGAACGATATCGCCAGCTCTAAAGCCTCTATCGCCAGCCAGCTGCCGGTACTGAAGCGCTTTCACCTCTGGCTGCTGAGCCTGCTTTATCTTGCTACCTTCGGCTCGTTTATCGGCTTCTCGGCGGGCTTTGCCATGCTGTCGAAAACCCAGTTCCCGGACGTGAACATCCTGCACCTCGCTTTCTTTGGCCCCCTGATCGGCGCGCTGGCGCGTTCGGCGGGCGGGATGGTCTCTGACAGGCTGGGCGGCGTGCGCGTCACGCTGATTAACTTCGTCTTTATGGCTATCTTCAGCGCCCTGATCTTCCTGACGCTCCCCGGCTCTGGCTCCGGCAGCTTTATCGCCTTCTACCTGGTCTTTATGGGCCTGTTCCTCACCGCCGGGCTGGGCAGCGGTTCGACCTTCCAGATGATCGCGATTATCTTTCGCCAAATCACCCTCGACCGCGTCAAGAAGCAGGGCGGCACGGACGAGCAGGCGCAGCATGAAGCGGTGACGGAGACCGCCGCCGCGCTGGGCTTTATCTCCGCCATCGGTGCCGTTGGCGGGTTCTTTATCCCCAAAGCTTTTGGCACCTCGCTGGCGATGACCGGATCGCCGGTCGGCGCCATGAAGGTGTTCCTCGTGTTTTACATCGTCTGCGTGCTCGTTACCTGGCTGGTGTATGGCCGCAAATCCTCAAAAAAATAAAAACTACATCTTCGCCGGAGCGTGATGCATCGCACTCCGGCCATGCTATCGAAGCAGGAGAAATGTCATGAGCAAACTGCTGGACCGCTTCCGTTACTTCAAAACAAAAGGCGACAGTTTCGCCGATGGGCACGGGCAGGTGTATCACACCAACCGCGACTGGGAGGACAGCTACCGCCAGCGCTGGCAGTTCGACAAGATTGTGCGATCCACCCACGGGGTAAACTGTACCGGCTCCTGTAGCTGGAAGATTTATGTCAAAAACGGCCTGGTGACCTGGGAAACCCAGCAGACCGACTACCCCCGCACCCGCCCTGACCTGCCCAATCACGAGCCGCGCGGCTGCCCGCGAGGCGCAAGCTACTCCTGGTACCTCTACAGCGCCAACCGCCTTAAGTACCCGCTGGTGCGCCGCAGGCTGATTGAACTCTGGCGCGAGGCGCTGGCGCAGCATACCGATCCGGTGCTGGCCTGGGATGCCATCCAGAACGATCCGCAAAAGGCGCAAAGCTACAGGAAGGCGCGGGGTAAAGGCGGGTTTATCCGCTCAAACTGGAAAGAGCTGAACCAGCTGATCGCCGCCGCTAACGTCTGGACCATCAAAAACTACGGCCCGGACCGCGTGGCCGGTTTTTCGCCTATTCCGGCGATGTCGATGGTTTCCTACGCCGCCGGAACGCGCTATCTCTCCCTGCTGGGCGGCACCTGCCTGAGCTTCTACGACTGGTACTGCGACCTGCCGCCGGCGTCGCCGATGACCTGGGGCGAGCAGACCGACGTGCCGGAGTCCGCCGACTGGTACAACTCCAGCTATATCATTGCCTGGGGCTCGAACGTGCCGCAGACGCGTACTCCGGACGCCCACTTCTTTACCGAGGTGCGCTACAAAGGCACCAAGACCGTTGCGATTACGCCGGACTTCTCGGAGGTCGCCAAGCTCAGCGACCAGTGGCTGGCCCCCAAACAGGGCACCGACAGCGCCCTCGCCATGGCGATGGGCCACGTCATCCTCAAAGAGTTCCACCTCGAGAACCCGAGCGATTACTTCCTTAACTACTGCCGCCGCTACACCGACATGCCGATGCTCGTACTGCTGGACGAGCAGGTTGACGGTCGCGTGGTGCCTGGGCGTATGCTGCGCGCCTCGGACCTTGTCGACTGGCTGGGGGAAGCCAATAACCCAGAGTGGAAGACCGTCGCCTTCGATATTGCCGGTAACCTGGTGGTGCCAAACGGCTCGATCGGCTTCCGCTGGGGGGAAAAAGGCAAATGGAACCTGGAGCCTCAGGCTGCGGGCCATGAAACAGAACTCACACTCTCACTGCTGATTACCCACGACAGCGTGGCGGACGTCGCCTTCCCCTACTTTGGCGGCAACGAAAACCCGCATTTTCGCAGCGTGAAGCAGGAGCCGGTGCTGACGCGCCGCGTGCCGAGCAAAACCCTGACGCTCGCCGACGGCAGCCAGAAACGCGTGGTCAGCGTTTACGATCTGGTGCTGGCGAACTACGGTCTCGATCGCGGCCTGGAAGACAGTAACGCCGCAGACAGCTATGACCAGATCAAAGCCTACACGCCCGCCTGGGGCGAGCAGATCACTGGCGTGCCCGCGTACCTGATCGAAAAAATTGCCCGCGAGTTCGCCGACACGGCGCACAAAACGCACGGTCGCTCGATGATCATTCTGGGTGCCGGGGTAAACCACTGGTACCACATGGACATGAACTACCGTGGGATGATCAATATGCTGGTCTTCTGCGGCTGCGTCGGGCAGAGCGGCGGCGGCTGGTCCCACTATGTCGGCCAGGAGAAGCTGCGCCCGCAAACCGGCTGGCTGCCGCTGGCCTTCGCGCTGGACTGGAACCGCCCGCCGCGCCAGATGAACAGCACCTCGTTCTTCTACAACCACGCCAGCCAGTGGCGCTACGAGAAGCTCACCGCGCAGGAGCTGCTCTCCCCGCTGGCGGACGCGTCGAAGTTCACCGGACATCTGATCGACTTTAACGTTCGCGCCGAGCGCATGGGCTGGCTGCCGTCGGCCCCGCAGCTCAACCTCAACCCGCTGCATGTCAAGGCGCGTGCGGACGCGGCGGGCATGACGCCGCAGGAGTACACCGTTCAGGCGTTGAAATCGGGCGATATCCGCTTCGCCTGCGAACAGCCGGACAACGGCAAGAACCACCCGCGCAACCTGTTCGTCTGGCGCTCTAACCTGCTCGGCTCGTCCGGGAAAGGCCACGAGTACATGCTGAAATACCTGCTCGGCACCGAGAGCGGCATTCAGGGGGAAGATTTAGGCTCAACGGACGACGTGAAGCCTGAAGAGGTGGAGTGGCAAACCGCCGCCATCGAGGGCAAACTCGACCTGCTGGTGACGCTTGATTTCCGCATGTCCAGCACTTGCCTGTTCTCCGATATCGTCCTGCCGACCGCCACCTGGTATGAAAAGGACGACATGAATACCTCGGACATGCACCCGTTTATTCATCCGCTTTCCGCCGCCGTTGACCCGGCGTGGGAATCGCGCAGCGACTGGGAGATCTACAAAGGCATCGCCAAAGTCTTCTCCGAGGTGTGCGTTGGCCATCTGGGCACAGAAACCGACGTGGTGCTCCAGCCGCTGCAGCATGACTCTCCGGCGGAGCTGTCGCAGCCGTTTGATATTCAGGACTGGCGCAAAGGGGAATGTGACCTGATCCCCGGTAAAACGGCACCGAACATCGCGGTGGTCGAGCGTAACTACCCGGAAACTTACGAACGCTTCACCGCCCTCGGCCCGCTGATGGACAAGCTCGGCAACGGCGGGAAAGGCATTTCGTGGAACACGCAGAACGAGGTCGATTTCCTCGGCAAGCTCAACTACGTCAAGCTCGACGGCCCGGCGAAAGGCCGCCCGCGCATTGAAACCGCCATTGACGCCTCGGAGGTGATCCTCGCCCTCGCCCCGGAAACTAACGGACAGGTGGCGGTGAAGGCCTGGGAAGCGCTCGGGGAACTGACCGGGCGCGACCACACCCATCTGGCGCTGAACAAGGAAGACGAGAAAATCCGCTTCCGCGACATTCAGGCGCAGCCGCGCAAAATCATCTCCAGCCCGACGTGGTCCGGCCTTGAGAGCGAGCACGTCTCCTATAACGCGGGCTACACCAACGTCCACGAGCTGATCCCATGGCGCACCCTTTCGGGCCGCCAGCAGCTGTATCAGGATCATCCCTGGATGCGCGCCTTCGGGGAGAGCTTGGTGGCCTATCGCCCACCGATTGATACCCGCAGCGTGACCCACATGCGCGAGATCCCGCCGAACGGCTTCCCGGAAAAAGCGCTGAACTTCCTGACGCCGCACCAGAAATGGGGCATCCACTCCACCTACAGCGAAAACCTGCTGATGCAGACCCTGTCGCGCGGGGGGCCCATCGTCTGGATCAGCGAAACCGACGCGCGCGAACTGGGCATAGAGGACAACGACTGGATCGAAGCCTTCAACGCCAACGGCGCCCTCACCGCCCGCGCGGTGGTCAGCCAGCGCGTGCCGCCGGGTATGACCATGATGTACCACGCCCAGGAGCGCATCCTGAACATTCCGGGTTCCGAGGTGACCGGTCGGCGCGGCGGGATCCACAACTCGGTCACCCGCGTCTGCCCGAAACCGACGCACATGATCGGCGGCTATGCCCAGCTGGCGTACAGCTTCAACTATTACGGCACCGTCGGCTCCAACCGCGACGAGTTCATCATGATCCGCAAAATGAAAAACATTAACTGGCTGGACGGCGAAGGTCGGGATCAGGTACAGGAGGCGAAAAAATGAAAATACGCTCACAGGTTGGCATGGTTCTGAATCTCGATAAATGCATCGGCTGCCACACCTGCTCGGTGACCTGCAAGAACGTCTGGACCGGGCGCGAAGGGATGGAATATGCGTGGTTCAACAACGTGGAGACCAAGCCGGGTATTGGCTACCCGAAAAACTGGGAGGATCAGGATGAGTGGCAAGGCGGATGGCTCCGCGGCATTCACGGCAAGCTGACCCCGCGCCTCGGCGGCAAAATGGGCGTTCTGTCGAAGATTTTCGCCAACCCCGTCCTGCCGCAGATTGACGATTATTACGAACCCTTCACCTTTGACTATCAGGATCTGCACCGCGCGCCGGAGGGGGATCATCTCCCAACCGCCCGCCCCCGCTCGCTGATCGACGGCAAGCGGATGGACAAAATCGTCTGGGGGCCAAACTGGGAGGAACTGCTGGGCGGCGAGTTCGAAAAGCGCGCCCGCGACCGCAACTTCCAGAAGATCCAGAAGGAGATGTACGGCCAGTTTGAAAACACCTTCATGATGTATCTGCCGCGCCTGTGCGAGCACTGCCTCAACCCGAGCTGCGTGGCCACCTGCCCGAGCGGCGCGATCTACAAGCGCGAAGAGGACGGCATTGTGCTAATCGACCAGGATAAATGTCGCGGCTGGCGCCTGTGCATCAGCGGCTGCCCGTACAAGAAAATTTACTTCAACTGGAAAAGCGGCAAGTCAGAAAAATGCATCTTCTGCTACCCGCGCATTGAGTCCGGCCAGCCGACTGTCTGCTCGGAAACCTGCGTCGGACGCATCCGTTATCTCGGCGTGCTGCTGTACGACGCGGACCGTATTGAAGAGGCCGCCAGCACCGAGCATGAAACCGATCTGTACGAGCGCCAGTGCGACGTGTTCCTTAACCCGAACGATCCGGCGGTGATTGAGGAAGCGCTGAAGCAAGGCATTCCGCAGAACGTGATTGATGCCGCCCAGCGTTCGCCAGTCTACAAGATGGCGATGGACTGGAAGCTGGCCCTGCCGCTGCATCCTGAATACCGCACCCTGCCGATGGTCTGGTACGTGCCGCCGCTGTCGCCGATTCAGTCCTACGCGGATGCGGGCGGTCTGCCGCAGAGTGACGGCGTCCTGCCTGCCGTGGAAAGCCTGCGCATTCCGGTGCAGTACCTGGCAAACATGCTCAGCGCGGGCGATACCGGCCCGGTGCTGCGTGCACTGAAGCGCATGATGGCGATGCGTCACTATAAACGCTCCCAGACCGTGGAAGGCGTGACCGATACCCGCGCCATTGAGGAAGTGGGCCTGACCGAAGCGCAGGTTGAGGAGATGTACCGCTATCTCGCCATCGCTAACTACGAAGACCGCTTCGTGATCCCGACCAGCCACCGCGAAATGGCGCGCGACGCCTTCCCGGAGAAAAACGGCTGCGGCTTCACCTTTGGCGACGGCTGCCACGGCTCCGACACCAAATTCAACCTCTTCAACAGCAGCCGCATCGACGCGATTAACATCACCGAGGTGCGCGAACACGGGGAGGGAGAATAATGCAGATCCTTAAAATCATCGCGCTGCTGATTGAGTATCCCGATGAGCTGCTGTGGGAAAACCGCGATGAGGCGCTTTCCCTTGTTGAGCAGGACGCGCCCATGCTGCTGCCGTTTGCGCAGCAGCACCTGAGCGCCCCGCTGCTGGATAAGCAGGCCGAATGGTGCGAAGTGTTTGAACGCGGGCGCGCAACGTCCCTGCTGCTGTTCGAGCACGTTCACGCCGAGTCCCGCGATCGCGGTCAGGCGATGGTCGACCTGATGAGCCAGTATGAGAAAGCCGGGCTGGAGCTGGACTGTCGCGAGCTGCCCGACTATCTGCCGCTCTACCTGGAATACCTCAGCCTCGTCACCGACGACGAGGCGCGTGAAGGATTGCAAAATGTCGCGCCGATCCTGGCGCTGATTGGTGGTCGCCTCAAGCAGCGCGGCGAGGCGCATTACCAGCTGTTTGACGCCCTGCTGACGATGGCCGGTACGCGACTTTCCAGCGACAGCGTGGCGAAGCAGGTGTCCGGTGAAAAACGGGATGATACCCGTCAGGCACTGGACGCCGTGTGGGAAGAGGAACAGGTGAAGTTTATCGAAGACAACGCCACATCGTGCGACAGTTCGCCGATGCAGCAATATCAACGACGCTTTAGCCAGGACGTCGCGCCGCAGTACGTGGACGTCAGCGCCGGAGGCCCAAAATGACGCATTACCTGAACGTGTTTTTCTATGATATTTACCCGTATATCTGTGCTACCGTTTTTTTCCTCGGCAGCTGGCTGCGCTACGACTACGGGCAATACACCTGGCGGGCCTCATCGAGCCAGATGCTCAGCAAGCGCGGGATGAACTGGGCCTCTAACCTGTTTCATATCGGGATTCTGGGGATCTTCTTCGGGCACCTGTTCGGCATGTTAACCCCGCACTGGATGTACGCCTGGTTTTTACCCGTCGCGGTTAAACAGCAGCTGGCCATGATTGCGGGAGGCATTTGCGGCGTACTGACGCTGATTGGTGGGTCAATGTTGCTGATCCGCCGCCTCTTCAACCAGCGGGTACGCGCCACGTCCACCACGCCGGATATTATCATCATGAGTATCCTGCTGCTTCAGTGCATCCTGGGGCTGTCGACCATTCCTTTCTCCGCGCAATATCCTGACGGAAGCGAGATGATGAAACTGGTCGGCTGGGCGCAGGGGATCGTAACGTTTAAGGGGGGCTCGTCGGAGATGTTGAGCGGCGTCGCGCCGATCTTCCGCGTCCATCTGGTGCTGGGGATGACGATCTTCCTCATCTTCCCATTCACCCGTCTGGTGCACGTGTGGAGCGCACCGTTTGAGTATTTTACCCGTCGGTATCAGGTGGTGAGATCGCGCCGTTGATTCTGTCGGGTGCGGCTACGCCTTACCCGACCTACGTTCACACTCCCGTAGGCCCGGTAAGGCGTAGCCGCCACCGGGCTATTTCCCTGCCTGCGGATGCGTATCAAACCCCGCCATCACTGCCGTCAGCTCGGCCAGTGTAAAGCCGTGTTTCGGATCATCAACGCCAAGGCCAAACCGCTCCTGCATCAGCTTATACAGCGCCTCCGCATCCGGCAAATGGATCTGCTCCTCCACGTGACCGTTCTGCCAGTGGGTAAAGTTGAAGTTAGTCAGCGTCAGCTTGCCGCCGTCCGGCAGGTGGCGACACATCAGCAGATGATGACGAAAATGGGACTGCGGCCAGTGCGCCGACCAGAAGTTCCCCATCACGTAATCGCTGAAATACTGCGTCGTCAGGTCAAAGTGGTACATCGACTGCCAGTGCTCGTGGTGACGGAACTGCAGCACCCAGTCGTTGCCTTCGCTCAGCAGTCGATACATACCGTGCGGCGTCCCCTGCTCCTCGTTGGCGAGCAGGCGAATCGGCGCCGTCAGCGTCTGTCCACCAAACCCCACGTCGGCAATCCAGCGCTCGCCGTTCAGCTCAACCAGCAGCAGGCGGTGCGTGCGCGGCGGCATCTGCGACGGATTTGCCAGTACGACCCGCCCCAGCACGCTGCGCACGTTAAACCCGACTTCACGCAACACGCGCTCGAAAAGGCCGTTTTGCTCAAAGCAATATCCTCCGCGTCGCGCCGTCACCAGCTTGTCGACCAGACATTGATCGTCAAGATGGATTTCGCGCGGCAGGACGACATCAATATTTTCGAACGGGATCGCACAGTTGTGGTGTAAATGCAGCGCGCGCAGGGTGTCTATATCAACCCGTGTCGGTTGCGCCCACCCAATGCGGGCAAAATAGTCAGTCAGAAAGGGGGACATACATCATTTTCCTTTGATTGTGATGTTCTGTTTATAAACTAATTTTACGCACTCACTTTGATTTACGTGCTTTTTCGTCATACTCATCGTTACAGATGAGGAGATCCTATGAGCCACTTTCGCCCTGTTGAATTACGTCATGCCAGCCGTCTGCTAAATCACGGCCCTACCGTGCTGATCACCAGCCGCGATGAAACCCTGGACAGACGTAACGTTATGGCCGCCGCATGGTCAATGCCCGTTGAGTTTGAACCGCCGCGCATCGCGATTGTGGTGGATAAAAGTACCTGGTCACGTGAGCTGATTGAGCACAGCGGGAAGTTTGGCATCGTCATCCCCGGCGTGGCGGCAGCTAACTGGACATACGCTGTCGGCAGCGTCAGCGGGCGCGACGAGGACAAATTCAACTGCTACGGGATCCCGGTCGTGAACGGCCCTGAGCTCGGGCTGCCGGTGATTGAAGAAAAATGTCTGGCGTGGATGGAGTGCCGGTTATTACCCGCCACATCCGCGGCAGAGAAATACGACACGCTGTTTGGAGAAGTGGTTTCAGCGGCAGCCGATGAGCGCGCGTTTGTCGCCGGGCGCTGGCAGTTTGACGGGGATAAGTTGAATACCCTGCATCATCTCGGCGCGGGGACATTTGTGGCAAGCGGGAGGATGGTGAAGGCGCTGGATTGATTTCCTAAATTATATCCTACTGAATTATAGTGAATTTCTATGGCATTTTATGTTTACTATTGCGTTGTAAAACGGAGGATATTTCCAGAGTTGCTGCATTAGCACTCTCGCGTTAAGGAAATATCAATGACATGGAATAAAGATGGCGCAATCGCGTATGCCAAATCACGCGCCCAACCGAAGAGTACTGGGTATTGTGCTCACTACGTCACCGAAGCGATCAGAACGGGTGGAAGATTAAAAATCCCCAATACGCGTCTGGCAAAAGACATGGGGCGGACATTGGTTAACGCTGGATTCCGCCTTGTATACGATCAACCCCATGCAGGCGACGTCGCAGTTATTCAAAATATTGTTGGTCATGATAGCGGGCACGTTTGCATATACGATGGTCAGCAGTGGATCAGCGATTTTGTTCAACGCACCCTGTACCCAGGGCAGGCTTACCGCAATATACAACCACATTACGAAATATACAACCACATTACGAACTGTTCAGGCATGACTAATGAAAACACTTTGGTTTTTTCTTTTTGCCCTTTCTCCGCTCGCGGCCGCAGAAAACGTTTATGCACCGGGTCAGGCGGCGCTTAAATTCAATCAATGGTATATCGCGCAGTTAGATCAGCACAAACCGCCCGTACTTAACCCAGATATTATGAATTATTACGTTGCCTCGGGGACAATTGCAGCAATAAAAGAGTTGTATTCAGGTGACAGTAACGAAAAAGATATGCCCGATGCGGATATGTTCATCAAATCACAGGATTGGGATGAGGACTGGAATCAGATAACCATCCTGCACTCTGATTTTGACGCCGTTTGCACAAACGTTTATATCGCGTTTGGTAAGAAGCAAGATCACGTTGTTGCAGATTGTCTTATTGAAGAACAAGGGAAATGGAAAGTCCGCTCGGCAACGCTAATTAAATAACATGGGTTATCTCCGTGTCGTAAAAAAAAGCACATGGTAGCCCACCGACTACCATGTGCAATTAATTAACTACTTCGCACGCCGCGCAATAATCTCATCCGCAACATTCCGCGGAGCCTCTGCAAAATGGTGGAATTCCATCGTGTACGTCGCGCGTCCCTGGGACATCGAGCGCAGCGTCGTGGCGTAGCCAAACATCTCGGCCAGCGGCACATCGGCGCGGATAATCTGGCTTCCGTACTGCTCCGCCATTCCCTGCACCATGCCGCGTCGGGAAGAGAGATCGCCCATGATGTTCCCGGCGTACTCTTCCGGCGTTTCCACCTCCACGTGCATGATCGGCTCAAGGATCACCGGATCCGCCCTGCGAGCGCCCTCCTTGAAGCCGAGGATCGCCGCCATGCGGAACGCCATCTCCGAGGAGTCGACGTCGTGATACGAGCCAAACGTCAGCGTCGCCTTAACATCTACGACCGGATAGCCCGCCAGCACGCCGCTGTTCATCGCTTCCCGCAGCCCTTTCTCCACGGACGGGATATACTCACGCGGCACCACGCCGCCCTTGGTGGCATCTTCAAATACAAAACCACTTCCGGGCTCCAGCGGCTCCAGGCTCAGGACCACATGACCGTACTGCCCTTTCCCGCCGGACTGTCGGACAAATTTCCCTTCAATATCCCTCACCGCCTTGCGCAGGGTTTCCCGGTAGGTTACCTGCGGACGACCAATGTTCGCCTCGACGCTAAACTCACGCTTCATGCGGTCGACGATTATCTCCAGGTGTAACTCACCCATCCCGGAGATAATGGTCTGACCGGACTCCTCGTCAGTGTGCAGGCGGAAAGACGGGTCTTCCGCCGCCAGACGCTGCAGCGCAATGCCCATTTTCTCCTGATCGCCTTTGGTTTTCGGCTCAATCGCCAGCGAGATCACCGGATCCGGGAACTCCATGCGCTCAAGCGTAATGACGGCGTTCGGATCGGTGAGCGTGTCACCGGTGGTCACGTCTTTTAACCCGACACAGGCAGCGATATCCCCGGCGCGCAGTTCATCCACCTCATGGCGATCGTTGGCATGCATCAGCACGATGCGCCCGATGCGCTCTTTCTTCTCTTTCACCGGGTTATAGACCGCGTCGCCTTTGCGCAGCACGCCAGAGTAGACCCGGATAAAGGTCAACTGCCCGACGTACGGATCGCTCATCAGCTTGAACGCCAGCGCCGAGAACGGCTCATCATCACTCGGATGACGCTCCGCGTGCTGTCCTTTTTCATCCACGCCATCAATGGCCGGCACGTCCAGCGGGGACGGCATCAGCTCAATCACCGCATCCAGCATGCGCTGCACACCTTTGTTTTTAAAGGCGCTGCCGCACAGCATCGGCTGGATTTCGCCCGAGATAGTGCGAATGCGCAGCCCCTGGACAATTTCCGCCTCCGTCAGGTCGCCCGTTTCCAGGTACTTGTCCATCAGCTCATCGCTGGCTTCCGCCGCCGCGGAGACCATTTTTTCCCGCCACTCCTGGGCGGTACTGACTAAATCGTCCGGCACGGGGGCATAGGTAAACACCATACCCTGCGTCGCATCGTCCCACAGAATGGTGCGCATCTTGATAAGATCGACCACGCCGGTGAAATGATCTTCGGCACCCACCGGGATGACAATCGGCACCGGATTGGCCTTCAGGCGCTCCTGCATCATCCGCACGACGCGGAAGAAATCGGCACCCGGACGGTCCATTTTGTTGACGAAGGCCAGACGCGGTACGTGATATTTATTGGCCTGACGCCAGACGGTTTCCGACTGCGGCTGCACGCCACCCACGGAGTCATACACCATCACCGCGCCGTCGAGCACGCGCATGGAACGCTCCACCTCAATGGTGAAGTCCACGTGCCCCGGGGTGTCGATGATGTTGATCCGGTGCGGCTCAAAGCCTCTGTCCATGCCTGGCCAGAAGCAGCTGACCGCCGCGGACGTAATGGTGATCCCGCGCTCTTGCTCCTGCGCCATCCAGTCGGTGGTTGCCGCGCCATCGTGTACTTCACCCAGCTTGTGGCTCATCCCGGTATAAAACAGGATGCGCTCAGTGGTGGTGGTTTTACCGGCATCGATATGCGCGGAGATACCGATGTTGCGATAACGTTCGAGAGGAATGGGTCGGGGCATGATATTTCCTTAGTCACTATGACGTGTTTGTGACGACCGGGATGGTCGTGCATTGGTTCGTTTGCTATAATAGTTCTATTGTACGAGTATTATCGAACTATTTTTTAAGGATTGACCTATTGTTGATATAGCTCAATCTGACATCACGCGCAGGAAAACGATGATCCCTAACCACCCTGAAACTGAACAAATACTGCTGGAAAATGTGCTGTTTGCCCTCGGCAACCCGCTCCGGCTATCGATTATTCGCCGGCTCGCCGACGGCAGCGAACTCAGCTGTAACGCGCTGCGCCCGGAAGATGTGGTGAAGTCCACGATGACCCACCACTGGCGCGTGTTGCGCGACAGTGGGGTCATCTGGCAGCGTCCGCAGGGACGAGAAAATATGATTTCACTGCGTCGGGAGGATCTGGATGCCCGTTTTCCCGGGCTGATGGAAATACTGCTAAAGGCCAAAAGCGCTGCCGGAAACTAGCTCCAGCAGCCTTTTGCGTGGCGTTTTAGTGCTGCATGCCCGACTGCTGCGAGAATTCATCGTCGGTTAAGCCAGCCCGAGGGGGCGCGGAGATTTTTTTACGGGCATATCTGTCCGGCACGCCCTCAGGACGCGTCTTGAAGCGACGGTGCAGCCACATATACTGCTCCGGCGCCATCAGCACCGCGCGCTCGATCGCCCGGTTCATCTGGGTTGCGACAGACTCTTTATCCGCACCCTGCAATGACGCGCTGATATCTTCAAGAATAATCAGCTCGTACCCTGTACCGTCCTCTCTGCGGCGCGGCACAAACGGAATAACGGCAGGCTTAGCGCTTTTGACCAGCATATAGCTGCCCGCCGTCGTGGCGGCATCCGGGACGGCGAAGAATGGCGCAAACACGCTGTTGGCTTTGCCATAGTCATGATCCGGCGCGTACCAGAGAATTTCATTCTGCTTCAGGGCACGGATCATGCCTTTTAAATCATGACGATCCAGCATGGTTTTATTCGAACGCAGACGACCGCGCGTTTGTAGCCAGTCCAGGAGCGCATTATTGTTGGGACGATAAACCCCAATACCGGGGTTAAGCATGCCAAATATCCGCGCGCCCAGCTCAAGCGTCAGAAAATGCATGCCAACCAGCACCACGCCCTTTCCCTGCGCCCTGGCCTGCTCCATATGTTCGTAACCGCGCACGGTAAAGCATTTACGCACCCGCCATTCAGGCCAGAACCACGCCATGCCGGTTTCGATAACCCCCATTCCCACGGATTCAAAATTTCGCTGCAGCAAAGATTCACGCGCTTCTGCTTCCATCTGCGGGAAGCACAGTTCCAGATTACGGCGGGCAATCTCGACACGGCGCGGTAGAAGGCGCATGGCCAACCGGCCCAGAGCGTGTCCGAGTCTGAACAACAGCGGGTAAGGCAGCAGCATGATAAGCCACAGGGCGGCGATGCCTGTCCAGCTTAGCCAGTATCGCGGGTGGAAAAAAGCAGGTGAAAACCGGGGTAATTTTGTCATGAGAAAATTATCCTTTAATGTGACTGTCCTTAATTGATTCTGTTGTCGATCTTTCCTAAGGATTGATTAAATGTCGGTCGTGAACGTTAAGTGTAACGGATCAGATAAAACTTAGTTTTATCGTTTTTTGCGAAAAGAAGGCGTAAGCGGCAGGAGAAACCGGGTAAGACGATGACCTCACCCGGCGAAAGATTACATTGAATACCCGGGCTTTTTAATCAACTCGTCCAGCTTCGGCCCGATTTCGGTATCCCAGACCTGTGCTTTCCAGTCTTCCGGGTTTACCTGGTTCAACGCCACCGATACTGAACCGTCTTTGCTGTTGAAATGGCGAATTATCACCTCGGCGATATCTGCCGCCAGCGCGGTTTTTTGCTCGTCGTTAAGATCGCGGGGAAAACATTTGATATCTACGTGTGGCATATGCAGGCTTCCTGTTATGTGTGAGCATTCCACGTTATCAGATAATGTTGTTTGCCTTTAACACCTTGTGCAGTTCCGGCAGCTGACACACGGTATCCGCAATCGCCGTAAGCTTCGGCGTATTTGTCGCAAACCACTCATGGCGAGGCCCCCAGGTGCGCGCCACCGCAATATACACATCCAGCAGCGTCAGCCGTTCACCCAGCGCAAACGGCGCGGCCTTAAGCTGATTTTCAAACCACAGATAGAGCGATTTCCGGTATTCAATGCAGTTTTTCTGCAGCTGTTCCGGCGCATCAGGCACCCAGCGTTCGGGATAATCGGCATAGGTAAAGGTGGGATAGACGTTCGCCACGAACCAGATAAGCAGACGCTGAAACTGCTGACGCTCGGCCTGCCCCACGGGTGGAGCGAGATCGGGACATCTGTCGAGAACCATCAGGGCAATCGCCGCCGTTTCGGTCATGATGGCGCCATTTTCCAGCTCCAGCGTGGGCACCTGGCACAGCGGGTTGAGTTTTTGCAGCAGTTCACGCTGCGGGCCGGGCTGGTCAAACCCGTCAACGTTCACAAATTGATAAGAAATATCAGCCAGGGTCAGCATCACTTCACTGATTGCCGAGCCCCAGCCGGGTACGCCATAGAGTTTCATCATGTTGCCCCCTCAGGAGTGAAAATCCTAAGTGTAGAGCACCATTAGTAGGTTATCCCAGGCGGGTTGACCTCCGATTGCGCCATCGTTTCGCCCTGTTCGCCCCAGCGCGCCAGCACCTTCTGGTACTCTCCGCGCTCAATCGCCCCGTTCAGCGCGGCCTGCAGCGCGTACACCAGCCCATTGCCTTTTTTGGTCGTGGTGGCGACATAAGCTTTTTTCGGACCTAAACCGACCACGCGGGTTTTGCCGGTGAGCGCCGCTTTGTAAGCTGAAACCGACTGAGGGCCAAAGAACACGTCCGCCCTACCGGACTGGATATAGAGATTGCCCGAGGCATCGTCGTGGAGATAGACCGGCAGCGCAGGCGCTCGCCCCGCCTTTTTATTCTCTTCGTTCCAGCCCAGCAGGATGCGCTCCTGATTGGTGCCCGAGCCGACAATCACCTTTTTTCCGGCCAGATCTTCCGCGCTTTTGATTGATTGAATCTCGCTGGTGGACTTCACCGAAAACGCCAACGAATCGACGCGGTAGGTCGCAAAATCAAACTTCTCTTTACGCTGTTCGGTCACCGCAATGTTCACCAGCGCCACGTCGTAGCGCCCGGAAGCGATGCCCAGCGGCCAGTCTTCCCACGCCGTTGGCACCAGCTTTAGCTTCAGCCCCAGGCTGCCCGCCAGCAGGCGGGCGATATCCGGGTCGCTGCCAATCCGCGTGCGGTTATCGCTGGCCAGCAGCGCCAGCGGCGGGGAGTTCAGCATCGAGACGGCGACCGTCAGCGTACCCGGCTCAACGAATTTATAACCGGCGGGGATCTTCGCCACGGCCTGCCGATCCACCGTCACCGGCAGCGGCTGCTCGTTGGCTTTCAGATCGATGCTGGCGTGGCTTGCCGTTGTGAAGACCAGCCCCGCCAGAAGTCCGTATTTCATCTGCGCTCCTTACAGCACTTTTGACAGGAACTGGCGCGTTCGCGCATGCAACGGACGGTTCAATACCGCGTCGCTGCTGCCCTGCTCCACGATTTTCCCGTCGACCATAAACACCACCTGATCCGCCACCTCGCGGGCAAAGCCGATCTCGTGGGTGACCACCACCAGCGTAGTGCCGGACCGGGCCAGTTTTTTGATCACGTCCAGCACCTCTCCCACCAGCTCCGGATCCAGCGCCGAGGTAGGTTCATCAAACAGCATCACGCGGGGGCGTAGCGCCAGCGCGCGGGCAATCGCAATGCGCTGCTGCTGCCCGCCGGAGAGATGGCGAGACCAGGCATCGGCTTTATCCCGCAGCCCGACCACATCCAGCAGGCTGTATGCCCTTTCCACCGCCTCTTTTTTGCTGAGCTTCTTATGCGCGATGGGCGCCTCAATCAGGTTTTCCAGCACCGTGAGGTGAGGAAAGAGATTGAAGTTCTGAAAGACATAGCCCACGTTGACGCGCTGCTTGAGGATCTCTTTCTCCTTCAGCTCATAGAGCTTGTCGCCCTGACGACGGTAGCCAATGTAGTCCCCGTCGATCTGAATAAAGCCTTCGTCGACGCGCTCCAGATGGTTAATGGTGCGCAGCAGCGTCGATTTGCCCGAGCCTGAGGGCCCGAGAATGACCGTCACGGAACCGGGCGGGATCTCAAGCGAAACGTTGTCGAGCGCCTTATGGCGACCAAAAAACTTGCTGACACCGGTAATCGAGATATGTCCTTCAGGAGAGGCTTGCATGGATAGGCTCCTGTGCTGGCGTGGTGGTGACGGAACGGGTGCGACGGGCGGCACGGTTCTGATTAACCGCAGAGCGGCGTTCGCTGCGGGCGAGTGCGCGTTCAACACCGTACTGGATAGCGGACAAGACGGTGGTAATCACCAGATACCAGGCGGCACCGACCATCAGCAACGGGATCACCTCCTGCGTGCGGTTGTAGATCATCTGGATGGTATAGAACAGCTCCGGCATTGCCAGGACATAGACCATCGCCGTCCCCTTGGCGAGGCTGATAATTTCATTGAACCCGGACGGCAGAATAGTGCGCAGCGCCTGAGGCAGGATTATCCGCACCGTACGTCGCCAGGCCGGCAGGCCAAGCGCGGCGGCCGCTTCATACTGGCCGTGATCCACCCCGAGGAAACCCCCGCGAATAATCTCTGCGGTGTAGGCGCTCTGCACCAGCGTCAGCCCCACCACGGCGGTGGAGAACTGCCCGAGCACGTTGATGGTTTCAAAGCTGCCCCAGGTGATGCCGGTGAACGGCACGCCGAGGGAGAGCGTGTCGTAGAGATAGGAAAAGTTGTAGAGAATGATCAGCACCACGATCAGCGGCAGCGAGCGAAACAGCCAGATATAGCCCCACGCCAGGCTGCTCAGCAGCCATGACGAGGAGAGTCTCGCCAGCGCCAGCATGCCGCCCAACACCACGCTCAGCGCGGTACCGATCAGGGTAAGCAGCAGAGTCTGCCCTACGCCTTCGAGAATAACCGGGTCGAAGAACCAGCGGGCAAACACCGCCCACTCCCAGCGCGGGTTGAAAGCGACGGACTGGATCACGACCGCCAGCACAAACAGCGCCACCGCGGCGCCGACGGTCCGCAGCGGATAACGCGCCGGGACCACCTTAATGGTTTCAACGTTGCTCATCGTCGTTCCTCATGCGGTTTTACTGAACGCTTCGCGTACCAGCGTTTTAGTGAAGCGCAGCCGACCGTCAAACGGCGGCTGGCTGTACTCTTCCGGATCCCGGTTCAGATCAAACTGTGGCTGGTAGCCCTGGCTGAGATAGAGCCTGACCGCTTCCGGCTGGCGAAAACCGGTTGTCAGGTAGATCTGGCTGTAACCTGCCAGCACCGCCCTGCGCTCCAGCTCCTGCACTACGCGTCCGGCAAGCCCCTGCTGACGCAGGGTTTTGTCCGTCCAGATGCGCTTGATTTCCGCGGTGCGTTCGTCGAAGGGTTTGTACGCACCGGTGGCGATGATTTTTCCGTCACGCTCCAGAACGATAAACAGCCCCTGCGGCGCTAAATACCACTCGGTGAGTTCCACTTCCGCGTCTTTAGAGAAGTAGTCACCGTAGCGAGCGGCATATTCACCGAACAGCCCCTCGATAATGGGCTGAAGTTCGGCATCTTCCGGTGAAACGTCACGAAATTGTTCACGCATAGCACCTCCTTAATCACCCAGGCCATCAGGATTCACTTCTGACTGCGGAATACGCTCAACGCCTTCCCCCCAGCGGTTCAGCACTTTGTCGTAATCGCCGTTTTTGATGACGCCGTTCAGCGCGGTTTGCACCGGCTCAACCAGCCCGCTGCCTTTCTTCAGCGTCACCGCAATGTGCGCCGCCTTCGGCCAGCCGCCGTCGACGCTGCCGACCAGTTTAGTTTTCCCGTTCAGCGCCGCCTTCCATGCGCCAATCACGTTCGGGCCAAAGTAGGCATCCGCGCGCCCGGACTGGAGCGCCAGCGTTTGCGCCGCATCGTCTTTGGTGTAGATCGGGGTAAACGGTTTCAGCCCCTTCTTCAGGTTTTCAGCATTCCATGCCAGCAGGATGGCCTCCTGATTGGTCCCGGAACCAACGATAATCCGCAGCCCGGCGATGTCCTCAGCCTTCTGAAGCGATTCGATCGGGCTGGTCGATTTCACGTAGAAACCGAGGGAGTCCTTACGGTAGGTGGCGAAATCGAACTTCTCTTTGCGCGCTTTGGTAACGGTAATGTTGCTGATGGCGGCATCGTATTTCCCGGACGCCACGCCCAGCGGCCAGTCTTCCCACGACGTTGGCACCACGTTCAATTCAAGCCCGAGGCTGTCAGCCACCAGACGGGCGACGTCAACTTCACTCCCGAGCAGCGTTTTGTTGTCGTCGGAAAATACCGTCAGCGGCGGTTGATTGAGGCCCGCCACCGCCACGGTAAATTTCCCCGGCACGGCAAAGCGATAGTCTTTCGGCAGCTGCGCCACTGCATCGCTGTTTTTGGCGGTGTTAATCGGCGTTTTATTGGCCTCGATGCTTACGCCGGTGCCGTTAATATTCACATTCTCTGCCCAGACGGCAGGGGTAAAGGCCAGCGCGAGCGCCAGAATAAGCAATGTTTTTTGCATAGCGGAGTTCTCTTTTATTGTTGTGTGAACTGGTTTTTCGGTTGGTCTAAGCCCAGGCTTTCGCGCAGCGTGGTTCCCGGGTAGTCGGTGCGGAACAGGCCGCGGGCCTGTAAAACGGGCACCACCTGGTCAACAAAGCGCGGAAAGGTATCCGGCGTACCGCCCTGGATGATGAAGCCGTCTGCGGCATAGCCTTCAAACCAGGCCTGCAGACCGTCGGCGACCTCCTCCGGCGTGCCGGAAAAGCGCGGGCGCGGCGATGCGGCCTCAAGCGCCACCTGGCGCAGGGTTAAGTTGCGCTCGCGGGCATTTCGCTTAATTTCATCGGTGGTGCTGCGGAAGCTGTTTTTGCCTAAGTCACCGATATCCGGGAACGGCTCGTCGAGCGGATACTGGCTGAAATCGTGATGTTCAAAATAACGCCCGAGGTAATTGAGGGCGTCGTTAATCGACACCAGCGCCGCCGTGGTTTGATACTGGTTTTCCACGTCATCGGCATCTTTACCCACAATCACGCTGACGCCCTGGAAAATATGGAGATCCGACGCGCGGCGACCGTTTGTTTCCAGCTGCTGTTTTACGTCCTGATAAAAGGCTTTAGCCTCGTCAAGGGTCTCGTGGTGGGTGAAAATGGCGTCGGCATGTTTCGCCGCCAGTTTTTTCCCGTCGTCAGAGGCCCCGGCCTGGAAGACAATCGGTCGCCCCTGCGGCGTGCGGCCAATATTCAACGGACCGGCGACCTGGAAGAAATCACCGTGATGGTCGAGCGTATGCAGTTTGGCCGGGTCAAAAAACTGGCCGCTCTCTTTGTTGCGGATAAACGCGTCGCCTTCCCAGGAATCCCACAGCCCTTTCACCACGTCGAGATACTCATCGGCAATCCGGTAGCGCAGCGCATGCTCGGGGTGTTTTTCGCGGGAGAAGTTTTTCGCCGACCCCTCCAGCGGTGAGGTCACCACGTTCCAGCCCGCGCGGCCGTTGCTCAGGTGATCGAGGCTGGCGAACTGGCGCGCCGTCGTAAAGGGCTCGCTGTAGGAGGTGGACAAGGTTCCCACCAGCCCCAGGCGCGAGGTGATGCTGGCCAGAGCGGAAAGCACGGTTAACGGTTCAAAGCGATTCAGAAAATGGGGAATCGATTTCTCGTTGATATAGAGACCATCGGCCACGAAGAGAAAATCGAGCTTCCCTTCTTCGGCCTTTAACGCCGTCGCTTTCACAAAGTCAAAGTTAATACTGGCGTCGGCGATCGCCGCAGGATGGCGCCAGGCGGACATATTCCCGGATGCACCATGCAGAATGGTGCCCAGCCGCAGTTGTCGGGTTGCAGACATCTTTACCTCTCCTGAATTAAACGTGTTGCAGGGCTTTTTCCGCAAGCTGTGCAAAATAGCGGGCAGCGGGCTCAATCAGTGCTTCATCCGGATTAAAGGCCGGGTGATGTAAACCAAACGGGCTGTTGCTGCCAATGCTGACAAACGCGCCGGGAACAGACTGCAAATAGACCGCAAAATCTTCCCCGCCCATATGCAGTTCCGCGTGCCGGGTTTCATAACCGGCCTCACGCGCGACCGAGGTGGCGAAGTCGGCCCAGCGTTCGTCATTCACCAGCGCGGTAGGCCCGGCATACCAGGTGATGTCAATCTGCGCGCTGAAGGCGCTGGCAAACCCGGCAGCAATTTCACCCACGCGGGCTTTCACATTCTGCTGCACTTCCGTGCGATGGGTACGCAGCGTGCCTTCCAGCTCGACGCTTTCCGGCAGCACGTTCCAGGTGTTGCCGCCTGCGATGCGGGTGACGCTCAGCACCACCGAATCCAGCGTGTTGACGTTGCGGCTGGCGACGCTTTGCAGCGCCGTCACCAGCTGGCTCGACAGCACAATGGCGTCGTTGCCTTCGTGTGGGCGGGCCGCATGTGCGCCCTTGCCGGTGATGCGGATCACGAAGCGATCGACGTTGGCATAAAACGGTCCGCCGCGGGTGGCGAACTCACCGACCGGCAGGCCCGGCTCGTTATGCATGCCGAAGATGGCGCTGACGTCACGCAGGGCACCGGCACGCACCATGCTCTTCGCACCGCCAAAGTTCTCTTCGGCAGGTTGAAACAGGATACGCACCCGGCCGTTAAGTGAGGCTTCCCGCTCTTTGAGCTTTAACGCGGCGCCGAGGATCACGCTGGTGTGGATATCGTGTCCGCAGGCGTGCATCACGCCTGCATGCTGCGAGCTAAACGGCACGCCGCTGCGCTCTTCAATTGGCAGGGCATCAATGTCTGCCCGCAGCGCAATCAGCTTGCTACCGGTTCCAATTTCCGCCACCAGCCCGGTCGGCAGATCGTAAGGCTGCGGGGGAATACCGGCATTCGTCAGCCACTGGCGCAGGCGAGCGGTGGTCTCCACTTCCTGGCCGGACAGCTCCGGGTTCCGGTGCAGCTCACGACGCCAGGCAATCAGTTGTTCGCCGAAGCTCATACGGTAACCTCCCTGTTAAGACGCGCCTCGGCCAGCAGACGCAGAGACGCGACGCGCGTTGCCCCCTCCGCGACCGGCGTGTCGATGATAAATTCGTCAATGCCCCACTGTTCGTGCAGCGCGTTAAGCTGTTCCAGTACCGACTCAGCCGTGCCCGCCAACAGCGACTGGGCCCGACGGGCAATACGCACCGGCTCGCTCCCCGCCTGACGGGCAAAGGCGTAGGCCTGCTCCTCACTGGCGACGGTTACGCGCTGGCCGTTTGCCAGCTCAACGCCCCACACTTCGACCTTCTGCGCCAGCGCGTCCGCTTCGGCCTGGGTCGGCGCGACAACCGCCTGCACAGCCACTATCACGTCCCGCGCGCTGTTCTCACGCCAGGTCGATACCACCTCGCGCAGCAGCTCCGGATCGCCGTTCAGGTGTGCGGCAAACACAAAGTGCCAGTTGAGCCTGGCGGCCAGCAGCGCGCTTTCGATGCTCGCGCCCAGCAGGAAACCCTCAGCGGGCAGCGGCGGCAGCGGCGTGGCGCGGACGGCCTCCTCAGCAGAGAGATGCTCAGGACGGATCCAGCGGTCGAGCTGGGCCAGCTGTTCGGCAAAGCTGCCCTTTTCCTGCTGATTCAGGCCCTGCTGAAGCGCGCGGGTTGAGAGCGGCAAACCGCCGGGGGCTTTCCCGACGCCCAGATCCACGCGACCCGGCGCCAGCGCGGCCAGAACGTTAAAGTTTTCAGCGACTTTATAGGGGCTGTAGTGTTGAAGCATGACGCCGCCAGAGCCCACGCGGATGCGCTTTGTTTGCCCGAGGATCCAGGCAATCAGCAGTTCCGGCGAGGGGCTGGCGAGTTGCGGGGTATTGTGGTGTTCGGCAATCCAGAAGCGGTGATAGCCCAGATTTTCCGCCTGTTGCGCCAGCGCTAACGTCCGCGCCAGCGCATCGGCAGCCGTTTCATTTTCAGCGATGGGGCTTTTATCCAGAATGCTGATTCGCCATGACATGTTGCGTTCTCGTTTGACTTAACATGTCGACATTATTAAAGGCGTATTTCACCACTGAGAAACAATTAATTTACATTTGGTTTGCCGGAAATCAGATATATAAAACCCGACTAAGAATAAGATTTTAAGGCGGCAATCAGCGTTTCCGCCTGCCCGCGGCGGGTAATATGGACGAAGCGGATATGCCCATATTGCGGGTTTTGCAGATCGGCTTCATAACGCGTGCGGTTGTTACGCCACGTTTTCATCGTCCAGATGAGAATCGACTCTTTACTGAAGAACGCGCGCCGGAAACTCTCTTTGTTCCCGGTTCCGGGCCAAAGCTCGTGTTTATGCCAGGCCCGTTTGATTGCCCTGTTGACGGCCTGCCAGAGGGTGCGGACAAACCCATAATCCACCCACACGACAACGTCTACATTACGCCATTTAACGGGCCGCGTGCGGTTATAGTTGCCGTCGAGTACCCAGTCTGGCGACGCCTGTAGCACCTGCTCAAGCTTTTCCTGAAACTCATCGTCCGGCGTTCCCTGCCATTCGGGTCGCCAGTAGAGTCTGTCCATCTCGATATAGGGAATAGCCAGTTCGGTCGCAATCTGCTTCGCCAGCGTGCTTTTTCCACTTCCGCTGGTTCCGATCACGTTAATTTTCACCTCAGCCTCCCTGTATTTACGAAAATGAGACCGAATCATAACGTTTTCATTCTGTTAACGAAATGCTTCCTGGTATTACCGCGGCGGTGTTACTCTCCTGTCTGGCAGTCTATTTATTCCCTGAGAAACGTCTGCAGCTGGCCAGTCTGGTGCTGCTGTTTGATCAACCGCGCCTGCAGCAGGCGATTGCCGTTTTTGGCGGTTAGCCGTTCGGGTACTGTTCGTCGGTCACTTTTTCCAGCCACGTTACCGGGCTGCCGTTTACCGCTTCGGCGATGGCGATATGCGTCATCGCCGTTTGCGCACTTGCGCCGTGCCAGTGCTTCACGCCGGGTGGGATCCAGGCGATATCGCCCTGATTCAGGATTTCCGCCTCTTCGCCCCACGCCTGTAACCAGCCGCGCCCCTGCGTCACAATCAGCGTTTGTCCCAGGGGATGCGTATGCCAAGCCGTGCGCGCCCCCGGCTCAAAGGTCACGGTTGCCCCGCCGACGCTGGCAGGTTCGCTCGCCTGAAAGGGCGCGTCAATGCGAACAGCGCCGGTAAACCAGGCCTCCGGGCCTGTTGCTGAAGGTAATGAACCGCTGCGGATAATTTTCATCTTTTGCTCCTTGTTGACTGTTGCGTTAACAGTAGCGCAAAGCATTCTGGAGCATTAGGGTACATAATGAGATAGAACACATGACTGAAATTCATAAATAGAACCGCAATGCTAAAAGATAATTTCAACGACCTGCTCTCCTTTATGGTAGTGGCCCGAGAGCGCAGCTTTACGCGCGCAGCGGCGCAGCTGGGCGTCTCGCAATCGGCACTGAGTCATGCGATGCGCAAGCTTGAAGCGCGATTAGACGTTCGCCTGTTAACCCGCACAACCCGCAGCGTGGTTCCGACACCCGCGGGTGAGCAGCTCTTTTCGCGCCTCAGCCCGCATCTGCAGGAGATCGAACAGGAACTCACGGCGCTTTGCAGCACCCGCGACAAACCCGCAGGCGCTATCCGCATCGTCGCCGGCGAGCACGCGATGGACGCCGTGCTCTGGCCGGCACTGAAGGCTTTTATGCTGCAGTATCCTGAAATCAACGTCGAAGTGACGGTCGACAACGGCCTGACAGATATCGTCGATGGCCGCTTCGACGCGGGGGTACGCCTGGGTGAACAGGTGGCAAAAGATATGATTGCGGTGCGGATAGCGCCGGACATGCGCATGGCGGTCGTCGGCTCCCCGGATTACCTGGCTCGTTTTGGCGTGCCGCTCGTGCCGGAGCAGCTGGGTGAACACCGCTGTATCAATCTCCGCCTGCCCACCCGAGGGGCAGTGTATGACTGGGAGTTTGAGCGCGACGGGCGCGAGCTTCGGGTGCGGGTTGAAGGACAGCTTACACTGAGTAATCTGTCGCAGCGCATCGACGCGGCGGAGAGTGGCCTCGGATTAGCCTACGTGCCCGAGTCCTCGGTCCTGGACGCCCTTCAGTACGGACGGCTCGTCAGGGTCCTTGAGTCCTGGTGCCCCACGTTTGAAGGATATCACCTGTATTATCCAAGCCGTCGACAGCACACAACCGCGTTCAGGTTGCTTCTCGATGCCCTGCGGCAGTAAAAATTTATACCATCTGGTAATAATTAAGGGAATCTGATGATTAAATAAACAACGTCGCGATTGTTTTGACTAAAAACTCATCACGATTCAGCGTGTTGTGATCCCCCTCTGCTCTGACCACACGATTTCCTTCGACGTGCATCACTTTCGGCACGGTTATATTTTGCGTCGCTTATGAATTGCAGGTAGGATGCCTCGCCATGTTTCGCCTTATCCATACGCAGAATGACTGGGAAGGCGGCATGTGTTTGCGCAGAAGCAATCGTTTGTATTGCGCTCTGCCAGGCAGGACTATCACGATAATGGTTCAGACAGGCAAACAGGTAACTCAATGAAAACAAGCAATAAAAGCGCAGCCGATCATCACGCTGCGAAACGTCGCTGGTTGAACTCCCACGAAGAGGGCTACCACAAAGCGATGGGCAACCGTCAGGTTCAAATGATCGCCATCGGCGGCGCTATCGGAACGGGTCTGTTTTTAGGTGCTGGCGCGCGTCTGCAGATGGCAGGCCCGGCTCTCGCCCTGGTCTATCTGGTGTGCGGGATCTTCTCTTTCTTCATTCTTCGCGCGCTGGGTGAACTGGTACTGCATCGCCCTTCCAGCGGAAGCTTTGTCTCTTACGCCCGAGAATTCCTCGGTGAAAAAGCCGCCTACGTGGCAGGCTGGATGTACTTCGTCAACTGGGCGATGACCGGTATCGTCGATATCACCGCCGTTGCGCTTTATATGCACTACTGGGGCGCGTTCGGTGATGTGCCGCAGTGGGTCTTTGCCCTTGGCGCGCTGGCGATCGTCGGTACCATGAACATGATCGGCGTGAAGTGGTTCGCCGAGATGGAGTTCTGGTTTGCGCTGGTCAAAGTGCTCGCCATTGTGATTTTCCTGGTGGTCGGTACCGTCTTCCTCGGCAGCGGCAAGCCGCTGGATGGCAATGCTACCGGCTTCCACCTGATAACCGATAACGGCGGTTTCTTCCCGCACGGTCTGCTGCCTGCGCTGGTTCTGGTGCAGGGCGTGGTCTTTGCCTTTGCCTCTATTGAGCTGGTCGGTACCGCTGCGGGCGAATGTAAAGACCCACAAACGATGGTGCCAAAAGCCATTAACAGCGTGATCTGGCGTATCGGTCTGTTCTACGTCGGCTCCGTGGTGCTGCTGGTTCTGCTGCTGCCGTGGAACGCCTATCAGGCCGGCCAGAGCCCGTTCGTCACCTTCTTCTCGAAGCTCGGCGTGCCTTACGTGGGCAGTATCATGAACATCGTGGTGCTGACGGCGGCGCTCTCCAGCCTGAACTCCGGACTTTACTCTACCGGGCGTATCCTGCGCTCCATGTCGATGGGCGGTTCAGCGCCGAAGTTCATGTCGAAGATGAGCAAGCAGCACGTGCCTTACGCGGGCATTCTGGCCACGCTGGTGGTGTACGTCTTCGGCGTATTCCTGAACTATCTGGTGCCGTCTCAGGTCTTTGAGATCGTTCTGAACGTGGCCGCACTCGGCATTATCGCTTCCTGGGCCTTTATCGTGGTCTGCCAGATGCGTCTGCGTAAAGCCATTAAAGAAGGCAAAGCCGCAGATATCAGCTTCAAGCTGCCGGGCGCGCCGGTGACCTCCTGGCTCACCCTGCTCTTCCTGTTCAGCGTGCTGGTGCTGATGGCGTTCGACTACCCGAACGGCACCTATACCATCGCCACCATCCCGCTGCTGGCCGTGCTGCTGATCGCTGGCTGGTTCGGCGTGCGTAAGCGCGTTCACGAAATTCACAGCACCGCGCCGGTTCATCCAGACGATGAAAAACACGACGCGCCGCTGGTGGAAGAGACCTCGCGTTAAGCATCACACAGGCATTAAAAAGGGAAGGCATATGCCTTCCCTTTTTTTATATTACAGCGCGATACGAATCACATCGTCAGGCTGGGTCGCTTCCTGCTGGCGGGTAGATTTTTGCTTCACCGTCACGTAAAGCGTTTTGCCATCCGCAGAGAGCGCCAGGCTGTTCGGGTAGACCGGCGTATCGAACGTTTTCGTCACTTTGTAGGTCTTCGCGTCAATCACGCTCACCTTGCCGGCCTCACGGTGCGTCACGTAAGCTTCATTGCGAGCCGGGTTAAACAGAACGGCCAGGGATTCAGGCGCGGCGATTTTCTCGATCACGCTGCCGTCTTTCAGGCTAACCGCCAGCACTTCCGGCTGTTTTGAATCGGTCAGGAACGCGCGCTGACCGGCGGTGTCCAGGCTCAGGTTCAGATAGAAGTGCTCTTTTCCGTCGTCCTGCACTTTTTTGCGGCTCAGGATTTTGTTGGTGGCGGTATCAATGGTGACCAATTCACCGTCTGCATTGGTGGTGTACAGGCGTTTCGCCTTTGCATCCAGCGCCAGACCGGTACTGTATGTGCCGGTGTTGGCAATGGTCTCTTTCAGCTTCAGCGTTGCGCCATCCACGACCCAAATCACGCTCTCTTTGCCGACTCCGGTGATGTAAATCGTGTTGCTCGCGTCATCCGCCACCAGCTGGCGCGGCTGCAGCGGCTTGACGGTTTCACTGCGCTGGCGGCTATCAAGCACCAGTCGCCCTTTCACGTCGCCCGTTTTCGCATCAATGGCCGTCACTGCGCCGTTGATCGTATTACCCAGCCACAGGGTTTGCGTCGCGCCGTCGAGGGTGGCGCCAAACGGTTTGAGATCGCTATGAATGGCCTGCGTCACCTCCAGCGTAGCAGGATCGAGGCGATAGATAACGCCACCCTTGTCGAGTTTACGGCTTTGCGACGTCGCAACCCACAGGGCGTTCTCCTGCTGGCTGACCGCCATTTCATAAGCACCTTTACCCACCGCTTTACGCAGCATCTCTTCGGCGGCATGCGCCTGGAAGGTTCCGGCAAACAGTAAAGCGGCAGACAGCAAAGACGTACTCAGGCGTGGCGAGCACAGATGGCGTAAAGACATAACAATTCCTTTTTTGAAAATTGGGGGTACTGCTGACATCGCTTCCGGCTGGCAACGTCATGGCATTGCCGTTTTGATAATGAGAATAGTAATCATTAATAAGTTAAAAGTGGAGTTTTTCTTTTCCCTATTGCCTTTCATTAACGCAATGTGCGGTTATAGTTTTCAAAACATTTACAAAACCTTTAACATGTATGGACATGTTCCATTTGGTTCGTTTATACATCACAACCGGTTTTACTCATGAAAATCATATCTGCCCGTAAGGCATCTCTCCCGCTGCTGCTGGTTCCCGTTGTTTTTGCGCCTCTTAGCGCGATGAGCGCAGAGGAACAGACCATGATCGTCAGCGCCACGCCGCAAACCGTATCAGAGCTTGATACTCCGGCGGCGGTCAGCGTCGTGAATGGCGAGGATATGCGCCACGCCGCGCCGCGCATTAATCTCTCCGAATCGCTTGGCAGCGTTCCGGGACTACAGATTCAGAACCGTCAGAACTATGCTCAGGATCTCCAGCTTTCGATGCGCGGGTTTGGTGCCCGCTCAACGTTTGGCGTGCGCGGCATTCGCATGTACGTCGACGGTATTCCAGCCACCATGCCGGACGGACAGGGCCAGACCTCCAACATCGATCTCTCCAGCATTGACAGCGTTGAGGTGCTGCGCGGTCCCTTCTCCGCCCTGTATGGCAACGCCTCTGGCGGCGTAATTAACATCAATACGCAAACCGGGCAGCAGCCGCCGACCATCGAGGCAAGTAGTTATTACGGCAGTTACGGGACATGGCGCTACGGCATGAAAGCCACCGGCGCAATGGGCGATGGCACCCATGCCGGGGACGTGGATTACACCGTATCCACCACCCGCTTCACCACTAAAGGCTACCGCGACCACAGCGGCGCGCGGAAGAATCTCGCTAATGCCAAACTGGGCGTACGCATTGACGATGCCAGCAAGTTAACGCTGGTTTTTAACAGCGTGGACATGAAAGCAAACGATCCGGGCGGGCTGAGCTATCAGGAGTGGCAGGATAACCCGCGTCAGTCCCCGCGCGGCGATCAGTACAACACGCGCAAGACCATCAAGCAGACTCAGGCGGGGCTGCGCTACGACCGCCAGCTTAGCGCTCAGGACGATCTCAGCGTGATGATGTACGCCGGCGAGCGTGAAATGACCCAGTACCAGTCGATTCCCTACCAGCCGCAGCTGAGGCCTTCTCACTCCGGCGGCGTGATCGATATGCAGCGTCATTATCAGGGGGTTGATACCCGCTGGACGCACCGCGGCGAGCTGCTGGTGCCGGTCACCTTCACCACCGGTCTGAACTATGAAAATATGAGTGAAGATCGTCGCGGGTACGAGAACTTCGTGATGAACAACGGCGTGCCGGATTACGGCGTGAAGGGTGATAAACGCCGGAACGAACGTAACCTGATGTGGAACGTCGACCCTTACCTGCAGACCAGCTGGCAGCTGACGCAGAAACTGTCCGTGGATGCGGGCGTGCGTTATAGCTCGGTCTGGTTTGATTCTAACGACCATTACGTTACGCCGGGCAACGGCGACGACAGCGGTGACGCGAGCTATCACAAGTGGCTCCCGGCGGGCTCCGTGAAGTATGCGGTGACGGACGCGTGGAACCTCTACGCTGCCGCAGGGCGTGGGTTCGAAACGCCAACCATCAACGAGCTTTCGTATCGCGCCGATAACCAGGGCGGCCTGAATATCGGCCTGCAGCCTTCCACGAACAACACGTATGAGGTGGGCAGCAAAACCCGCATTGGCAATGGCCTGCTGACGGCAGCGCTGTTCCGCACCGATACGGATGACGAGATCGTGGTGGATGCCAGCTCTGGTGGCCGCACAAGCTATAAAAATGCCGGAAAGACCCGCCGTCAGGGAGTCGAAGTGTCTCTCGATCAGCAGTTCGCTGAAAACTGGAAGCTGAAAATGGCGTGGACCTACCTGGATGCCACCTACCGGACTAACGTCTGCAGCGACGCAGACTGTAACGGTAACCGTATGCCGGGTATTGCGCGCAATATGGGCTTCGCCTCGTTTGGCTGGCAGCCGGAGGAAGGCTGGTACGCGGGCACGGACGTGCGCTACATGAGCGATATCATGGCCGACGATGAAAACACCGCGAAAGCGCCGTCGTACACGGTGGTCGGGCTGAATACCGGGTATAAATTCAACTACGGCAACTGGGGCATGGACGTCTTTGGCCGCGTAGATAACCTGTTCGACAAAGAGTACGTTGGCTCGGTTATTGTCAACGAATCCAACGGGCGTTATTACGAGCCAGCGGCTGGCCGTAACTACGGTGTGGGTCTGTCGGTGTCTTATCGGTTCGAGTAACAAATAAGTAAAGTTTATTTTATACTGAAAATAACGATCCTGATGGCAAAATGCCATCAGGAGTTATTCACCAGATAAATAAATAGACGCGGTATATAGTCGCTCTGTTAAATTATCTCTCAGTTAAAATATTGTCGCTGTAAAAGCGTATTCGCTTCATCAATCGATTTTTCAATCGCCTTCTGGCTGGCGTCGACATCCCGGCGTTCCAGGGCTGAAAGCAGTTCGTCATAGTGATACGTCGCTTCCTTAATGTCATTAAGCTCCTGGTGCAGATAGTTAATGCAAGGCCCGATGCGCACCCAAAGCTGTTCAATTAAAGCATTTAGCGTGGGCATTTCCGCGTACTGATAAAGCGTAAAGCGGAAAATGCGATTTGCCTGCAATGCCTGCTGAACGTTCCCGTTGCGCATGGCCTCATGAAACGCTTCCGACAATTTGCGCAACGTCTCGATCTTTTGGTCAGACATATTCTGACAGGCTGCGGCAACCGCCATGGGTTCAAGCTGCTTGCGAATAGCGTTGATTTCGTTATAACGGTCCAGCGTCACCTCCGGCACCAGAAATGCCTGTGCCGGCGTGGCATGTAATGCCCCTGCTGACACCAGACGCAGCAGCGCCTCGCGCACTGGGGTAATGCTGGTTCCTAATTTGTCGGCGATCTCTTTCGTAATCAGTCGTGCACCCGGTTTAAGGGAGCCTGTAATTAACGCTCCTTTCAAACTGAGTTCAACTTGCATGGTAAGACTGATCCTTTGGGCTTTTTCTAAGTGATCCAAATCAAGCATGTTCAATTCCTGTAGCTAAAACTTAATGCTATTTTTAAACGCCAGTTTTAATAAAACGACGCTGGTCCGATATATCCTGTATCGTCATGCCTGGTGGTGGGAAGTACGTAAAACAGCAAAAAATGCAAAATGTGTTTTTTTTATCGGTTTCGGGCTCATCCGGGATGATGGCGCGAAAAGCCATGTCCGTTAATTAAAGACAATATATCGTATCTTCACAAATAAATATGGCGGGAAACCCCGCCATAGTGCCTTTTATTTATTGTCACCCGCGACGCGAATCACGACTTTACCGAAGTTTTTTCCTTCCAGCAGGCCAATCAGCGCTTCAGGCGCGTTTTCCAGCCCGTCCGTCACCTGTTCACGATAGTGAATTTTGCCCTCCAGCACCCAGCGCCCCATCTCTTCCTGAAACTCATGAATGCGGTGGCCGTAGTCCTGGGCAATGATAAAGCCCTGCATCCGGATGCGTTTCTTCAGAATGGTCCCCATCAGAAGCGGCAAACGGTCTGGCCCCTCAGGCAGCCCCGTTGCATTGTAGCCGCTCACCAGGCCACACACCGGCACGCGCGCGGAGGTATTCAGCAGCGGCAGCACGGCGTCAAACACTTTCCCGCCGACGTTTTCATAGTAGACATCAATGCCTTTCGGGCAGGCGCGTTTCAGCTGCTCAGCGAAATCCGCCGCGTGGTGATCGAGACACACGTCAAACCCAAGAACCTCAACAGCGTGGCGGCATTTTTCTGCCCCACCGGCTACCCCGACCACGCGGCAGCCTTTGATTTTACCGATCTGCCCGACTGTCGCCCCAACCGGGCCCGTCGCGGCGGCGACCACCAGCGTTTCACCCGCTTTCGGTTGTCCGATATCCAGCAACCCCATATAGGCGGTAAAGCCCGGCATCCCAAGAATGCCCAGCGCCCAGGAGGGATGGGTGGGATTATCGCCCAGCTTGACCAGGCCGCTGCCGTCCGAAAGCGCGTACTCCTGCCAGCCGCTGTAGCTCAGCACCCATTCACCCGCTTTAAAGTCGGGGTGGTTTGACTGCTCAACGCGGCTAACTGTTCCCCCTACCATCACCGCACCAATCTCAACCGGCGGAGAATAGGATGGCGCATCGCTCATGCGGCCCCGCATGTAAGGGTCCAGCGACAGCCATACGGTGCGAAGCAGCAGTTGCCCCGCCTGAGGTGCAGGAACGGGCTGCTCTTCCAGACGAAAATTCTCCGCCACCGGCGCGCCCTGTGGGCGAGAGGCCAGCACCCAGCGGCGGTTTTGCGAAACAGATTGATTCATCGGATTCTCCTTCTGGTACAAATGTCATTACAGCCTGGCTCACGATCGGCATTATCGCCTTAACATTACGAGGCAGACTGGTTAAGCCGGACCACAAGATAGATGCAGGTTTCGTTCGTTTCGTTGATAAAACGGCAGTCGTTTGGCGGCCCCAGCTCCAGACAGTCTCCGGCCTTCATCTCGTGGCGAGTATCGCCCTCCTGAAATACCAGCTCGCCGGACTGCAGCCAGATCAGCTGCCGCGCGAGCGCGTAGGAGGACGCCGGCATCGGGACGTCGCTCCCCGCGGGTAACTCAATCTGAACGAGGTCGATAGGCAGATCGGTACGGGGAGAAACGTGGCGACGAAGGTAGTGGGTTTGCGGATCGCGCCAGACGGGCTGGTTCGCCAGGCGCAGGAGTTTTCCCTCCTGCATCTCGGCTCTGGCAATCAGGGTCGACATGCTGATCCCAAACGCGCCTGACAGGCGGGCAAGCAAGGTTGCCGTCGGGCTGCTGTCGCCGCGCTCTATCTTGTGGATCATGGCGCGAGATACGCCTGCCCGCTCGGCCAGCTCGCTAAGAGACCAGCCGCGTGATTCACGTTCGAGGCGAATTCTGGCGCTAATACGCTGATTCATTGTGTCTGTTATTGTGTTCATAACGTCATACTAAAGCGTATGAACGCCGTTTCAATGGGGCTCATAATCATTCTCACGTAGCGCTCTGACGATACAGTTGTGTAATATCATATCTATAGCGTAATACTATAGTAAACAACATACAGAGGTTTAATCATGATCGTTCGTCACGCCTGTAAAGAAGACTGCGCTGCGATAGGAGAGATCTATAACCATGCGGTGCTGCATACTGCCGCGATCTGGAACGATAAAACCGTTGATACCGATAACCGAATCGCCTGGTTCGAGGCCCGCACGCTCGCGGGTTACCCGGTTCTGGTGGCTGAGGAAAATGGTGTGGTTACCGGGTACGCCTCTTTCGGCGACTGGCGCGCCTTCGACGGCTTTCGTCACACGGTTGAGCATTCGGTATATGTCCATCCGGAGCATCAGGGTAAAGGCATTGGCCGCACGTTAATGAAAGCGCTGATCAACGAGGCCCGCGCCATCGGCAAACACGTGATGGTGGCCGGCATTGAAGCGCAAAATAAGGCCTCGATTCACCTCCACGAAACGCTCGGTTTTGTGACCACGGGGCAGATGCCTCAGGTGGGAACCAAGTTTGGCCGCTGGCTGGACTTAACCTTTATGCAGCTGCAGCTGGACGAGCGCAGCGACCCGGACGCAATCCCATGAATCAGTCGCTGACGCTGGCGTTCCTGGTGGCGGCGGGGATCGGTCTGGTGGTGCAAAACACCTTAATGGTGCGTATCACCCAGTCCTCCTCCACCATTCTTATCGCAATGCTGCTGAACTCCCTGGTCGGCATTGTGCTGTTTGTCAGCATTCTGCTGCTGAAGCAGGGCTTCGCCGGGTTCAGTGAGCTGGCCGCAACGGTGCGCTGGTGGACGCTGATCCCGGGGCTGCTGGGGTCGTTTTTTGTGTTTGCCAGCATCAGCGGCTACCAGAACGTGGGCGCGGCAACGACCATCGCGGTGCTGGTCGCAAGCCAGTTGATTGGCGGGCTGGTCCTTGACGTGCTGAGAAGCCATGGCATTCCCCTGCGCGCGCTGATCGGCCCGGTATGCGGCGCGGTGATGCTGGTCGTCGGGGCCTGGCTGGTAGCGCGACGCCAGTTTTGATTACAGTATGGTGCCGCCCTTGGTCAGCTGTTCCTGGCGCGCGTCCATCTCCTCTTTGTGCAGCTTACCGTGGTGCGAAATCGCGGTACGCAGACGCTGCTGTTGGGCGTAACGGTCTTCACGGCTGAGATCGGCATCATCGCTCAATGCAATCAGCAGTTCGTTCATGTGGGCGATGACACTCTCTTCGATGGCGGCATCCACGCGGGCGGTAACTTCGTTTAAATGTGACATTGTCACTCCTTGTTTTTGCCGGGTGGTGGCTTACGCCTCACCCGGCAATAAATGCTTAGTTCAGCTTCGCTTTAGAGAAATCGCTGCCCATCAGGCTCACGCTGTATCCGGTCACGTTGCTGCGGGTTGCAAAGAACGTTTTGCCGTTTGCCAGCGCGATCCACGGTGCCTGCTGGTAGAAAATCTCCTGCGCCTGGGCGTACAGTTTCGCACGCTCGGCCGGATCGCTGGTCAGCTTCGCTTTTTGCACCAGGGCATCATAACCCTTATCGCACCAGCGCGCGGCGTTTGACCCGGTTTTAATGCTGTTGCAGCCCAGCAGCACATCGGCAAAGTTGTCCGGGTCACCGTTATCGGACATCCAGCCGAACAGCGCGGAGTCGTGCTCGCCTTTGCGCATCCCGGAGAGGTATTCGCCCCACTCATAGGAGACAATTTTGGCCTTCACGCCGACTTTCGCCCAGTCGCTCTGGATCATCTCCGCGATACGACGCGAGTTAGGGTTATACGGACGCTGAACCGGCATTGACCACAGCGTGACCTCTGCGCCCTTCTCCAGCCCGGCCTGCTTCAGCAGCGCTTTTGCTTTATCAGGATCGTAGCTGTAGTCCTGCAGATCTTTATTAAAGCCCAGCATATTTGGCGGGATCGGCGATTTTGCCACCGTACCGGAGCCCATAAAGACCGCATTAACGATAGCCTTCTTGTCGGTCGCGTAGTTCAGGGCCTGACGCACCAGCACGTTATCGAACGGCTTTTTCTCGGTGTTAAACGCCAGATAGCCGACGTTCAGCGCATCGACAGAGTGCAGCGTCAGGTCTTTGTTCTTTTTAATCACGTCAAACTGAACCGGAGACGGCGCAGGAATAATCTGACACTCGTTGGTCTGCAATTTCGCCAGGCGGGTTTCCACGTTTGGCGTGATGGAGAAGATAAGATGTTTGGTCGGCACCTCGCCATCCCAGTAGTTCGGATTAGCGACGTAGCGGATCAGCGAGTCCACCTTGTACTGCTGGAGCACATAGGGCCCGGTACCGATCGGCCAGGTATCTACGTTCTCAGGCGTGCCTTTTTTCAGCATCACATCGGCGTATTCGGCGGAGAGGATCGATGCGAAATCCATTCCCCAGTCGGCCAGGAACGCGGCGTTGGGTTCACTCAGGGTGAACTGAACGTGGTAGTCGTCGACCTTTTTAACGTCCTGAATCAGCTTATCGAGCCCGACATCGTTGAAGTATTCGTAGTTGCCCTGGGACACATTATGGTACGGGTGTTTAGGGTCTTTCTGACGCATCACCGAGAAAATAACGTCATCGGCGTTAAAGTCGCGCGTCGGCTTGAAGTATTTGTTGCTGTTGAACTTCACCCCTTTGCGCAGGGTAAAGGTATAGGTCTTGCCGTCCGGTGAAATCGTCCAGGATTCCGCCAGTGACGGTACCGGGGTATTTTTCACCGGGTCGAAATTGATCAGGCGGTTGTACAGAACCTGAGAGCTGGCCACGAACGACGGGCCGGAGCTGGCGATTTGCGGGTTGAACGACTCTGGCGATGCCTCGGAGCAGTAAATAAGGGTGTCGTTGTTTGCCGCCCATGCGGCACCGGCTGGTAAAAGAGCGCTCAGCGCAAGGGTGAGCAGCGTTTTCCCTGTAGACATAGTTATAACCCTGACAGTTTTATTATATAGGTCAGTAATAACAGCACAGCCCTTATCACCTGGCAAATAACGAAACACTATCAGGTTATTCTAAAGCCGCGTTTTTTGCCGGTTTTGCCGCCAGTGCAAAAAAAGGTGATTTGCCTTAAGTGACGTTATTCGTCAAGCACAACCGTCACGATCTATGCCGCAAGAAATCGGCGCTTTTAGCGTCTCTTCCTCCGTTTGTTTGCTTCCTCGTTTCGTTAAAGTAACGGTGTGAAGAAGTATATGGGATCATATCGTGGCAAAAACTCTTTTACGCAGCGGTAATCTGGATGATTTTCAGGCCGTTGGCGGCGGCGGACAGGCCGTTTTTGAATCAGCGTTACAAATCCGGGAAGCGCTTCGATTGCGCAAACAGCAGGCCATAGTGGACTGTCTGGCTATTCCTCAGGTCAACGACAGCGGCGACCGCGTGGACTGGTATTCCCCCGTTGAGGGAAGCGTCACCAGCTGGAAGGCGGCCAGTGAAGACGACCGCTATCGTGCCCTGCGCTATCTGGAAAACACGCTTGCCAGCGTTGAGTCGTTAAGCAAGAAATGCCTCCAGTCGCCCAAAACCGCGCAGCAGCTTTTCGGCTCGCTGCTGTCGAAAGCGTTTCAGTTTCCCGGCGAGAATTTTGTTTTCCTGGTCGCAGGAAAGCCGATTATTTGCTTCTGGGGTTTTGTAAACCTGAACGAAAATGCGCGCGACGATGTCCTCGACTGCCTGCGTGAAGCGTTGATCCCCGAGCCTGCCCCCGTTGTGATTGAAGAGCCCGAGCCAGAACCCGCGCCCGAACCGTCCATCACCTTTGAAAAAGCAGACGAGCCGCTGATTGCGCCCGTCGCCGCCGTGCGTATTACGCCGGAAGAACTGTATGAGCCGGAGCCCGCGCCGGTTGTTGCGCAACCCGCTCAGGAACCTGCGCCTGTTGCCGTCACGAAAAAACGTCGCGTTCCCCTGTGGACCCTGCCGGTTGCCGCCGTGATTGTGGCAGCCGTTGCCGCGCCGCTGCTGTGGCCAAAACAGGCCCCTTCGGCAGAGCCCGCTCCGGCACCGGCTCCTGAGCCCGTGGCTATTGCACCGCAGCCGATCAAAGCAGTAGAGCCGCTGGCTATGAATCTCCCCCTGCATCAGGCTGAGGTCGTCGCCAGTAAAGAAAAAGAACCCGCTCCTGCACCTGAAGCCGCACCGGTGGTAATTGTTCCGATCCCGAAAGATGCCATGGTGATGGAAGCCAGTCAGGTGAAAGCCGGGTCGACGCGCTTCCTGAACGGTACCTGGCGCGCGGTTCTCGACGTGAAAGATCCGGTCACCGGCAAGCCGCCGTCAATGCGCTATCAAATCCAGAACAATAAAGGTTTCGCCCGCGTCGTGCACGGCGACAACATTGTCTGCCGCGCGGAGATTTTCTCCGGGCTGCAAAGCAATGGCGAACTGATGATTAAAAGTCGCGGCAATGCTCGCTGCACCGACGGTTCCCGCTATCCGATGCCGGAAGTCGCCTGTAAAGCCGGGGCCAGCGATATCGCAGAATGTCGCGCTCGCTATGACGCCAACACCGTCGTCCCACTGACGTTCAAGAAAGCAGGTGCCTGATCCTATGCTGGTAAATCTTTGCGACTATAAACAAAGCGTCACGCTTATTGCCAACAGCGGCGTGCAGTTCCTGGATTTCGGCCTGACGCCGCAGGACACCGCGAGCAATGGGCGCTTCGTACGTAAAACCGCGAACGGCCCCCTTTTGCGACTCGATTTCGACCTGGTGAACGGGCGCTATACCCTGCCGGGGACGAACGGCGGTCAGCCTGAAGTGGTTAAACCGGAAACCACCATTCCGCTGCATCAGTCCCTTGCCGTGCTGGACGGCGTCTGGCTTCCCGTGCCCTTCCTGCGCTTCAATCCACCGCGAACCTTTGTGGAAGGACCGGATAACTGGGCGCGCGTTCAGGTACGCAAGCTCGAGAAGCCCGACACGGCAGGCAACTCGCACCGCGTCACTCTCGCGCTCGACAGCCAGATCGCGGAGCATGCCACCTCCGCCCTGTCGCCGGTTGAAAACGATATTCTGAACGGAACCCGCTTTGCGCTGGCGTGGCGCGATAGTGAGGTAGAAAGCTTCCTCGACCAGACCTGGATTGACGGCTGGCTGCGCGAGGCATTTACTCAGTATGCCGACGGCGTTGAAAACCGCTCTGAACGCGACCTGCATCAGGCGATGCGCAGCTTCGAATACCAGGCCCACTGGCTCAACCTGCTGACCATGCTCGGTGAACAGATCACCATTCCGGAAGTGAAATTTGTCACCCATACGCTCAGCACGCCTGCCATTCCGGTCGACCTGATCCTCGACGTGGGCAACACCCACACCTGCGGCGTCATTATCGAAGACCACGGCGATGCAAACGACGGGCTTCGGCAGACCGCCGAGCTGCAGGTTCGTTCGTTAAGCGAGCCGCAGTTCCTGAACGAGCCTCTCTTTACCAGCCGTCTTGAATTCTCCGAAGCGCGTTTTGGCAAACAGCACTTCTCGGTGGAAAGCGGTCGCGAAGATGCGTTTGTCTGGCCGTCGATTGTTCGCGTGGGCGATGAAGCCCGCAAGCTGGCGATGCAGCGCCTGGGAACCGAAGGTAACAGCGGCATCTCCAGCCCGCGCCGCTACCTGTGGGATGAAACGCCTGTCGTGCAGGACTGGCGCTTCAGCCAGATGAACGGCAAAACCCAGCGTGAACCGCTCGCCACGGCGTTTCCGCTGATGAACCTGATGAACGATGACGGTGAGCCGCTGTTTACGCTGCCGCAGGACGAGCGGCTGCCGGTCTTTTCGCCGCAGTACAGCCGCAGCACGCTGATGACGCACATGCTGTGCGAGCTGCTGGCGCAGGCGCTGGGCCAGATCAACAGCGTCGCCACCCGCCTGCGCCTGGGCTTCCCGGCCTCGCCGCGCCAGCTGCGCACCCTGATCCTGACCCTGCCCTCGGCCATGCCGAAGCAGGAGCGCGAGATTTTCCGTCGCCGCATGTTTGAAGCCATTGCCATCGTCTGGAAAGCGATGGGCTGGCACCCACAGGATGAAGATTTTGCCACCCGCAAGCAGCAGGAAAAAAGCGTGGTGCCGGTCCCTGAGATCCAGATGGAGTGGGATGAAGCCAGCTGCGGTCAGCTGGTCTGGCTGTATAACGAAGCGATTTCCCGTTTTGGCGGCCAGACGGAAGCCTTTTTCGCCTCCCTCGCCCGCACGGATCGTGAACCTGAGCCGGGCGTGCAGCCGGGCCGCGCATTACGCGTCGCGTCTATCGACATCGGCGGTGGCACCACGGATATGGCAATAACCCACTACCAGCTTGATGACGGCTCCGGTAATAACGTCAAAATCACCCCGCAGCTGCTGTTCCGCGAAGGGTTCAAGGTGGCGGGCGACGATACCCTGCTGGACGTGATTCAGCGCTATGTCCTGCCCGCCCTGCAAACGCAGCTGCAGAAATCCGGCATTGCGGACGCCTCGCTGCTGATGGCGTCGCTGTTCGGCGACTCCGGGCGTATTGATACCCAGGCGGTACTGCGCCAGCAAACGGCGCTTCAGCTCTTTATGCCGATTGGCCACACCATTCTTTCCGCGTGGGAAGCCAGCGATATTGACGATCCGCTGGCGGGCCTGCATGCCACCTTTGGCGAGCTCCTTGCGCAGAAACCAACCCGCAACGTGATGAACTATCTTCAGCAGGCAATCGATCATGCCCTGCCGGCGGGCTCAGAGGCGTTCGACCTGTTCGCCGTGCCGCTGCACGTGAACTTCCGCGAAATGCAGGATGCAATGCTGGCCGGTCAGTTTACGCTGACCTCGCCGCTTCACGCGGTGTGTGAAGCGATTTCCCATTACAGCTGCGATATTCTGCTCATCACCGGGCGCCCGGGCTGCCTGCCGGGCGTTCAGGCGCTGATTCGGCATCTGCAGCCGGTGCCGGTCAACCGCATCGTCTGGCTGGATAAATATCAAGTTCACGAGTGGTATCCCTTCAGCCAGCAGGGGCGCATAGGCAATCCGAAATCGACCGCCGCGGTGGGGGCCATGCTCTGCAGCCTGGCGCTCGATCTGCGTCTGCCGCGCTTTAACTTTAAGGCCGCTGACATTGGCGCCTATTCCACCGTGCGCTATCTGGGCGTGCTGGATAACACCGTCAATACCCTGCGCGAGGAGAACGTCTGGTATCAGGATATCGATCTCGATAAACCCGGCGCGAAGCTTGACGCCCGTCTGCACTTCCCGCTGCGCGGTAACGTTACCCTCGGCTTCCGCCAGCTGGCGAACGCGCGCTGGCCCGCCACGCCGCTTTATACGCTCAGCATCAACTCGGCTGAACTGGCAAAAGCGATTGCCGGCGACGGCGTGCTGAACGTGCGGCTTAAGCTCTGCGGCGGCAGCAAATTAGAGGGCCCTGAGTCCTTCGAGCTCAGCGATGCCTGGCTTCAGGACGGCACGCCGGTTGCGCCTGACGCGTTAACCTTCAAACTGAATACCCTGGCCGATCGCCGACACAGCGGTAGCCACTACTGGATCGACAGCGGGAGCGTATACCTGAAATGACAGCGACCACGACCACCACTCAGGCCTTAATCGGGTGGATTAATGAGACGCGCCTGACCGCCCCTGTGCTGGATAACGATGCTGATGCCCTGCTTGCTCGCATCAACGCGGCGCAGGCGCGGGAGCAGGCCATTGAACACGCCCTGACCCGCCGGAGCAGCATTGGGCTTTACGGCCATTCTCAGAGCGCCAAAGCGCACCTGCTGCTGTCGCTGTGCGGCAGCGGTAACGGGCGCCTGAACGTGATGCCGGGCCAGCGCACCTTTGACTATTTTTCGCATATTAACCCAGGGCATGCCCTGACCAACATGGCCGTGCGCTTCACACGAGACACCCCGGAGGTAGCGGATGAGGCGTTTCCGCTGCGTCTGAGCCTGGTCACCGAGGCCGAACTGGTACAGCTGTTTATTGCCCGCACGACGCTGCACCCGCAGATGCGCGCGGTGGATAAGGCGGTCATTGAGACGCGTCTGGAGAAATGGCGCGGCCTTCGCCAGCCGCAGAGCGTGCCCGGCATCACGGCGCAGGATGTGGGTGCGATTTCGCGTTTCTGGCAAAGCACGGTACCCGCCGCGAGACAGCAAATTGATGACGCCCTGTGGCATGAGTTTGCCCAGCTGGTGCCATCGCTCGATCTCAGCACCCGCGCCAGCGTCTGGTCGCTGCTGTGGGGCGAGCAACAGGAGTTAACCCAGCAGTGGCTGAAGCTTGCCCACGTGCTGCATCAGACCAGCCATGCGAGCGAGCTGGCTGCGCCGCTGAGCCTGCTGGTGGACAGCTTTGGTCTGCCTGGTGAAGGGTTCCTGACGCACGGTACCTTAACCCAGCAGGAAACTCAGGAGACGCTGCTTCATCCGCTGAACAACGGTGAAATGCTCAACGCCATCAGCATCCCGGTCGACGTGCTTGCTTTCCTTACCCGCGAGCTGGTCTTGCCGGTTGAGAATGGCGCGCTGGATAACGTTGATATCATTGATATTCCGGTCTATGAAGACGGCAGTGCCGATCCTTTAGTACAGGCTAAATGTCAGTGGCTGCTTGAACATTACCGCCAGCAGCTCCAGCCGGATGTGCTGGTTATCTGCAACGCGACAGCGCGGCACGAGCAGACGGCCAAAAAAGCAAAAGTGTTAATTAACTGGATTAAAGAGACCCAGCCTGCCGAGGAGTCTGCCCTGCCGGGGCTGGTGTGGGCGATCACCCCGCATGACGCTCGTTTCACTACCCGACAGAATCTCGATGAAGCCGTACAGCATCTGCTGGGCAAGCCAGGCCTGCGCTGGGGAACTCTGCAGGCGCTGGACAGCCACAGCATGCAGCGCGTCATTGAGTGGTTGTCTCAGGCGACGCTCCCGGCACAGCGGCAGAAGCGTCTTGGCACGCTGAAAAACCTGCTGCGGCAGGAGATCGCGTCGCTGATGCAAAGCTATCTGGCGCCGCTGGTTGAGGAACCGGGTACGCGACGTGCTCAGGCCGAAAACATGGTGCGCACGCTGCAAAGCAGTGCCGCCCGTCACGGCGAGCTGCTTGAGGGCCTGCTGCCGCCGCTGAAAGCCTTTGAAACGCTGCTCGCCGTTCAGCAGCCGCGCGAGGAGCAGGTGAACGGGCTGTTCACGGACACCATCGATCTGTTCGCCGATAACGCCCAGGAAAGCGCAGGACGATTCCAGACAAAAGACAAAGCGCGCCTGGCGCACAGAGTATGGATAAATCATCTGCGCCAGTGGAGCCGCAATGAAGCTACCGCCGCCCGTCTTGGTCTGGAGCCCGCGGTGCTGCAGCAAATCGCGGATGTGCTGGTGGTAACCAGCTACCGGCTTAATCTGCCGCAACAGCTTCAGCGCATTGTCGACGCGGATAAAAGCAGCGCGGCGCAGCTGCATGCGGTGATAGGGAATTTCGTTGGCTGGCTGGGTTACGACCAGACCCCGTCAGCAGAACGCCCCGCAAGCCGCATTCGCAAAGGTCAGGCAATCTTTGTTACGCCCGTCGTCAGCAGTGCCGCACCGCGCCTGACGCGTCTGGGGGAGCAGCCTGTTCATGCGGCCACCGCGTACGTTTACGACTGGCTGGTTGCCCTCTATAGCCGGGCAATCGAAAACATTGATTATCAGCATCCGCATGATGTTCAGCCTGACGCACGTCGGGCACTGCGGGCTTTAATCCTGTAGCGGCCTATCTTGCCGGGTAGCGCTGCGCTTACCCGGCCTGTATTCCGCGACGATAATCACGCCGCCATACACTCCGCTAACGCCTGCGCCAGTGCCGACGGGTTTTCCCACGACATGGAGTGCCCCGCCGCAGGGATGATTTTGACCTCAACGCCCTTCAGCTTCAGATTATCCACATCGTCATCCGGCAGTGAGAGCTCACCAAAAATCAACGTCACCGGGCAAGGCAGCGACAGAAATTGCGCTTCCCAGTCCGGCTCAACACCGGCGACCAGGCTTGATGCGCCGCGCCAGACGGCATAGGGTGCATTGCTTTGCAGGCACCCGGCCCAGGCGGTGGTCTCTTTACGGAGCATGGCATTATAGCCCTGCGCCACAAACTGGTGTTCGGTTTGCGCCGCAATAGAGCGGCTAAACATCCCCCCACCGGCGTGAAAATTGGGCTCCGACACCATCAGTCCCTTCACGCGCGGTGCCAGCAGCCCCGCCGTTTCTATAGCAATGCTGCCGCCCATGCTGTGACCGTATAACCAGAAGGCATCCAGCTGAAGATGGTCAATCAACTCCGCCACGACGCGCGCCTGTTCAGTCGTTTTATAGCTGTAATGTTCAGGCTTATCGCTGTAACCGCTGCCGGGTAAATCGATGAGAATAGCTCTGCGCCCGCCAAACTGAGGGTCTCGGACGACGCGAGGATATTCATAGGAAGAGGCGCAGCCCAATCCGTGGATAAAGACTACGGGATCGCCAGAGCCGGGCAAATCATGCCAGCGCACGGTGCAACCCGCATGCTGCGAGTAAAAACTGTTCATAAGCACTCCTTTTACGATGCACTGTGTATTTATACAGCTATCGTAACTGGAATGCTATGTTCATCTTTCGAACTTGGAAGGATGCTTCAGAAAAGAGAAATCAGCAGCGCAACGGGGAAACTCATCGGCCAGGTCGACCCGACCAGAAACGCGCTAAGCAGGCGGATACGCTTGCGGTCTTTAGAAAGGAACCAGGTAATTAATGCACAGATGGAAGCCATCACTGCGTAAAAAACCAACATCTTTTGATACAACGTCATTCTGTATACCAGAGCCGAAAAAATAACCGCAGGCAATATGCGTCATATGTTGATACAGATCAAGTTTTTTCATTACATAATAACCACTTAAATATTAAGGCTAATAACAACTGAGTATTTTGTATTACAAACAGGGGGAGCCACCCATTATCTTTATTGATAACATGCAAGTTAAATGCACTTTTTGATAAATTCTCTCTTCCGCAAAGGCGTCTAATAAAGGCAGACATACATGGGAGGCAATATGCTACGCATTCCGCAAATCTGTATTCATACCCGCTCTACCCCTTTCTGGAATAAAGAAACCGCCCCCGCCGGGATCTTTCAGCGTCATCTCGATACGGGTACCCGTCCGGGCGTTTATCCCCGCCTGTCCGTTATGCAGGGTGCCGTCCGTTACCTGGGTTATGCTGATGAACATGTCCCTGAGCCTGACAGCACACTGATTATCAGGGCCGGCCACTTCGGTGTTTTTCCCCCTGAGAAATGGCATCACATCGAGGTGATGAGCGACGACACGCTGTTCAATATTGAATTTTTCGTCGAACCAGAGGTGTTGAAGTCGCTTTAAGCGGCTTTTATTTACGAGGTAACCCTTATGCTACGTATCCCTGAGAATTTTGTTCATACCCGCTCCACGCCATTCTGGAACAAAGACACCGCGCCAAAAGCCCTTTTCACCCACCATAATACGAAAGCCAGCGTATATGGCCGTTTGTCGGTGATGCAGGGTGCGGTGCGCTATTTTGGTTTCCCGAACGCTGACGCGACCGAACCGGATCTGGAACTGGTGATTGAAGCCGGATCGTTTGGCATCTCGCCGCCGGAGAAATGGCACCGCATCGAGCTATTGACCGACGATACCTATTTCAATATCGACTTTTTTGCCGATCCTGACGTTACGCTTCAGGGCGCGGGCATCGGCAAAGTGGTCAATACACATAAGGAGTAACCGCGTGGGTAAAGCAACGTACACAGTGACCGTGACCAACAACAGCAACGGCGTCTCGGTGGATTATGAAACAGAGGCCCCCATGGAGTTGCTCATCCCCGACGTCGCCGCAGACGTGGTAAAAGATCTGGTGAATACCGTCCGCGCTTACGACACGGAAAATGAGCACGAGGTGTGTGGCTGGTAAAGCAAACGCCCGGCGATGCAGACCGCCGGGCATGATTTCCTAGTGTTTTATCATCACATGCCGGACAACCGTATAATCCTCAAGCCCGTACACCGACATATCCTTTCCATAGCCAGACAATTTCATGCCGCCGTGCGGCATTTCGCTCACCAGCATAAAGTGGGTATTGACCCAGGTGCAGCCGTACTGCAGGCGCGCGCTCAGGCGATGGGCGCGTCCCACGTCTTTCGTCCAGACCGACGACGCCAGGCCGTACTGCGAATCGTTCGCCCAGGCCAGGACCTGCGCTTCATCGTCGAATTCGGTGACGCTCACCACCGGTCCAAACACTTCGCGCTGAACGATGGCATCCTCCTGTTTCGCCCCGGCCAGCAACGTTGGCTGGAAGTAGTAGCCCGCCCCCTCTTTTTTGCTCCCGCCCGTCACCACGCGGATATGGCCAAGGGCTTTCGCCTCGTCAACCGCCTGACAGACGCGTGAAAGATGGGCAGCCGAGCTGAGCGGACCGAGTTCAGTAGATTCATTCTCCGGGGGACCCATTTTGAGACTGGCGACCGCGGCACCGAGCTTTTCCACCAGCCGGGCATAGATCCCCTTCTGGGCATAGATACGGCAGGCCGCCGTACAGTCCTGCCCGGCATTGTAGAAACCAAACGTCCGCACGCCTTCTACAACCGCATCCAGGTCGGCGTCATCGAACACGATAACCGGTGCTTTACCGCCCAGCTCCATGTGGGTGCGCTTAATGGAGGACGCCGTGTGGCCGATGATATGCTCCCCGGTGGCAATCGAACCGGTCAGCGACACCATGCGCACTTTTTCATGTCCGGTGAGCGGGTCGCCCACCGTTTTCCCGCGGCCAAACAGCACGTTGAGAACGCCAGCCGGGAAGATATCTTTCGCCAGCTCCGCCAGCTTTAACGCCGTTAGCGGCGTGATTTCAGACGGCTTGATGACCACACAGTTACCGGCCGCCAGCGCAGGCGCCAGCTTCCATGCCGCCATCATCAGCGGGTAGTTCCACGGTGCGATAGAGGCAACCACGCCCACCGGGTCGCGGCGGATCATCGACGTGTGGCCGTCAAGATACTCACCCGCGGCCAGCCCGTTCAGGCAGCGGGCCGCCCCGGCGAAGAAACGGAAAACGTCGACCACTGCCGGAATTTCATCGCCCAGCGCACAGTGCAGCGGCTTGCCGCAGTTGAGGGATTCGAGCCGGGCAAACTCTTCGCCATGCGCTTCAATCGCATCCGCGAGCTTCAGCAGGCACTCGGCGCGCGTTTTCGGTGTCGTTTGTCCCCACTCAGCAAAAGCACGGTCGGCGGCCTGAACCGCCGCGTCGACCTGTGCCGCTGACGCTTCAGCAATCTCCAGCAGCACCTCTCCGGTGGCCGGGTTATAGACAGGCTGTTTCTCTCCCTCTCCGGCAACCAGTTCACCCTTTATCAGCAGATGTGTTTGCATAGCATTGTCCTGTTCAAATCAATGTTATTTCCCGCCGCCGGCGATGTTCTCGCCGTCGCGGGTTAGCCACCAGGCTCCCAGAATGGGGATGGTTGTTACCAGCATCACCAGCAGTGCAACGACGTTGGTGACCGGCACGTCGCGCGGACGGCCTAGCTGATTGAGCAACCACAGCGGTAACGTGCGTTCGTGTCCCGCCGTAAAGGTTGTGACGATAATTTCGTCAAACGACAGGGCAAACGCCAGCATTCCCCCGGCCAGCAGCGCGGAGCCCAGGTTGGGCAGCACCACATAGCGGAAGGTTTGCCATCCGTCGGCCCCGAGATCCATCGACGCTTCCACCAGACTCCAGGAGGTGCGTCTGAACCGGGCAATCACGTTATTGAAGACCACCACCACGCAGAACGTGGCATGCCCAACCACGATGGTGAAAAACCCCGGCTCAAGGTTGATTGTTTTGAACGCTGTCAGCAGCGCCAGACCGGTGATGATCCCCGGCAACGCAATCGGCAGCAGCAGCAATAGCGAGATCGCGTTTTTGCCAAAAAACTCGCTTCGCCAGAGCGCCGCTGCAGCAAGCGTGCCAAGCACCAGGGCTATCGCGGTGGATAGCGCGGCAACCTGAAGTGACAACGTCACCGATTCGATGATATCGCCGCGCCCCGCCGCCGCCGTAAACCACTTCAGCGTCAGCCCCTGAGGCGGAAAGCTGTAGGCAGCATCTTCGGTATTAAAGGCATAGACTGCGATAATCAGCAGCGGGAAGTGCAGGAAGATGACGCCTCCCCACGCTGCCACTTTCAGGAACAGCGGTGCGCGTTCAGAGTGCATCGAATGCTCCCAGACGCTTCACGAACGCCAGATAGAGTGAAATCAGCACGATGGGAACCAGCGTGAACGCGGCGGCCATGGGCATATTGCCGATCGCCCCCTGCTGGGAGTAGACCATGTTACCGATGAAAAACCCCGGCGGCCCGACCAGCTGCGGTACGATGAAATCCCCCAGCGTCAGGGAAAAGGTGAAGATTGAGCCCGCGGCAATGCCCGGGATAGCCAGCGGCAGAACGACATAGCGGAAGGTCTGGCGCGGGCGCGCGCCGAGATCGGCTGAGGCCTGCAGCAGCGAAGCCGGCAGACGTTCCAGCGCCGCCTGAACGGGCAGGATCATAAACGGCAGCCAGATATAGACGAAGACCAGAAACCGCCCCAGCCCGGAGGTGGATAAGGTGTTGCCGCCTACCGCGGGTAGCGTAAGGATCGAGGTCAGGAGCGGCTCCAGCCCCAGGTGGTTGAGGAACCATTGAGCCACGCCGTCCTTCGCCAGCAGCAGCGTCCAGGCGTAGGCTTTGACGATGTAGCTCGCCCACATTGGCAGCATCACGGCGATATAGAAAAACGCTTTCCACTTGCCGCGGGTGTATCGCGCCATGTACCAGGCCATCGGGAACGCCAGAATTGCGCTGGCAATCGTCACCGCAATCGCCATCGTTAACGTGCGCAGGATGATGTCGTAGTTTGCCGGATTGAAGAGCGCCAGTATGTTCGCCAGGGTCAGATCCGGCGTGACCGCCATGGTGAAATCGTCAAAGGTGTAAAAACCCTGCCACAAAAGGGTCAGCAGCGATCCTAAATAGACAATGCCAAACCACATCAGCGGTGCAAGCAGAAGCAGGAACAGTCCGAGCGACGGTTTACGCCAGAACAGTGCGGTCATGCGGCTTATGCGGCCGCGCGGGGCGGGAGGGTGCGCGACACTCATAGCCATTTCACCTCTCCTCCTGCAGGCGAATCATCGCCTCGCGCGACCACGACGCCGTGACGGCCTGCCCCGGCGCAATGCCGCTTAGCGGCGAGAAATCACTGAGATTGGCCTGGCTCACCAGCAGTTTGGCACCGTCGGCGAGCCTGAGCTCAAGGCGCGTGGCAGCCCCCTGATACTGAACGGCCTGGACGACGCCCTGCACCTGAACCTCACCCCCCTCATTCAGGCGGATATGTTCCGGACGCAGGGAATAGCTGCCCTCCATGCCGCAGATTTTATGTGCAAGGCCTGCATCGAAGACGTTCGAGGTGCCGACGAAACCGGCGACAAACGGCGTGCGCGGGCGCATGTAGAGATCGCGCGGGGTATCGACCTGCTCGATGCGCCCATTATTGAACACCGCCACCCGGTCCGACATGGAGAGGGCTTCACCCTGATCGTGGGTGACGAAAATAAAGGTGATGCCGAGTTCCTGCTGAAGTTTCTTCAGCTCGAACTGCATCTGTTCCCGCAGCTTGAGATCGAGCGCGCCTAACGGCTCGTCGAGCAGCAGGACGCGCGGTTCATTCACCAGCGCCCGCGCGATGGCGACACGCTGCCGCTGGCCACCGGAAAGTTGCGAAGGTTTGCGGGCAACGGCAAAGCTCAGGCCCACTTTTTCCAGCGCGTCGCGAGCCTGCGCATGGCGTTTTTTCTTGTCGACGCCTTTCACCATCAGCCCGTAGGCGACGTTATCGAGGATCGACATATGCGGGAACAGCGCGTAATCCTGAAAGACGGTGTTCACGTCCCGCTCCCACGGCGGCAGCGCGCTCGCCTCTTTGCCAAAGATAGATATCGTGCCGCCTGACAGCTGCTCAAAGCCGGCAATCAGACGCAGGCAGGTGGTTTTGCCGGAGCCCGAAGGCCCCAGCATGGAGAAGAATTCTCCGTCACGAACGGCAATGGTGACCCCATCCACCGCCCGCACGTCACCGTACAGACGGGAAACATCATTAAACTCTACCGCGTACGTCATGTTCTGCTCCCGGATGATTAACGGCCACCCATGATGGCGATGTAATCCTGCGTCCAGCGGCTGTAAGGCACATATTTTTCGCCTTCTGCGATGGGGGTTTTCCAGAACATGATTTTGTCAAAATAGTTATAACCGTTGGTTTCACAGCCCTTGTCACCCAGCAGCGTGCTGGCCTTACACCCTTCAGGCACGACGGGCAGCGAGCCAAACCATGCCGCCAGATCGCCCTGCACTTTCGGCGTGAGCGACCAGTTCATCCACTTGTAGGCGCACATCGGGTGTTTTGCCTGTGCATGCAGCATGGTGGTATCCGCCCAGCCGGTCACCCCCTCTTTCGGGAAGACGGTGGCAACGGGCTGGTTCTCGCCCTTCAGGGCATTCGCCTGATACGGCCAGGCGCTGGAGGCCACGACGCCTTCATTTTTGAAGTCGCTCATCTGGACGGTGGTATCATGCCAGTAGCGGTGGATCAGGGCATGCTGGTCGCGAAGTACCTTGAGCACGGCGGCATACTGTTCTTCAGTGAGCTGATACGGGTCGCTAATACCCAGCTGCGGCTGCGTGGCTTTGACGAACAGCGCCGCATCGGCGATATAAATCGGGCCGTCGTATGCCTGCACGCGTCCCTGATTGGTTTTGCCGTCCGGCAGATCCTGCTTCGTAAAGACCACGCTCCAGCTGTCCGGCGGCGTCGGGAAGGTTTTGGTGTTGTACATCAACAGATTGGGCCCCCACTGATACGGCGTGCCGTAGACCTTGCCGCCCACGTTAAACCACTCGCCCTTCACAATGCGCGGGTCAAGAGTTTTCCAGTTGGGGATCAGTTCCGGGTTAATCGGCTGAACGCGTTTTCCCATAATCAGGCGGAGCGAGGCATCACCTGACGCGGTGACAAGGTCGTAACCTCCCTTCGCCATCAGGCTGACCATTTCATCGGACGTGGCCGCCGTTTTAACGTTGACCGCGCAGCCGGTCTCTTTTTCAAACTGGGTAACCCAGTCATAATTTTTATCCGTCTGTCCGCGTTCGATGTACCCCGGCCAGGCGATAATATCCAGTCGGCCTTCACCGTCGCCAATGGCCTTTGGTGGTTCTGCGGCTTGCGCGGTCATGATAGTCATGCCGAGCGCGCACAGGCTGCTGCGGGCAAATTTTTTGCTCATAAGAGTTACTCCTGTCGCAATGAAATTTAGCGGCAGCCGTGCCGTAAAAATATCTCCCTTATTAAACGTAGACCGCGCAAATGCGCCGCACAGTTCGGCTTAAGGAATTTTCATCAAGGTGTGACCGAGGACGCATTCCCCGTTAACTGGATTATAGACAAGGAGTTAGCCGCGAAAGCCGGTATGCAGATTTCATATGATACGGCACCGCAAAATATTTGCCGTGCCGTCGTCAGGATAAGAAATGATTATTTAAATAAAGGGGAAAAGTTATTCCATCATTGTGCTAATTAATTTACCTAACTGAATGACCGCCTGCTCTTCCCGCTCGCCCCACGCCCAGGACGTATTAAACCGGAAGAACGGCGTCCACGCGTCAGAGGTGGAAAACATCTTTCCGGGCGCAATGCTGATGTGGTGCGTTAAGGCCTTTTCGCTCAGCAGCCCCGCGTCCAGCCGCGCAGGTAGCTCCAGCCATAAAAAGTAGCCGCTGTCGTTGTGGTGGATTTTGACGCCGGCGGGCATATGGCGCAGAAGCGACTGCCACGCCTGTTGTTTTCGCTCGGCGAGAGTTCGTCGCAGGCGGCGCAGATGGGCGTCGTAGCGTTTTGTCGCCAGGTAGTCCACCAGCGCCAGCTGCATGGGGGAACTCGTTGAAAGCGTGCTCATCAGCTGCAGCTGCTGAATGCGGCGCGCGTGTTTTCCTGCCGCCACCCAGCCGATGCGAAACCCCGCCACCAGGCATTTTGAAAAGGAGGAGCAGTGAAGCGTCATATCTACCCGGTCCCAGGCTTTGGCCGGAAGCGGTTTTTCGCGACCAAAATAGAGCTCGCTGTAGACATCGTCCTCGATCAAAGTGACGTTGTGCTCCGTCAGGAGCGCGACCAGACGCGCTTTTTTTTCCGCACTCAGCGTAAAGCCAAGCGGGTTTTGGCCGTTGGTCATGAGCCAGCAGGCTTTTACGGGGTAGTCGTTCAGCGCCTGCTCCAGCGCATTCAGATCGATACCCTCCCGGACGTCTGTGGCGACCGACAGCGCTTTTAGCTTCAGACGCTCCAGCGCCTGCAGCGCGCCGTAAAAACACGGGTTTTCAACAATCACCCAGTCTCCTGGCTCCGTCACCGCCTGCAAACTCAGGTTGAGGGCCTCAAGGGCGCCTGCGGTAATGACGATCTCGTCCGGCGAGATGTTCATCCCCTGCTGCGCATAACGGCGCGCAATGGCGTGACGGAGTTCAGCGTTACCGGGCGGCAGGTTCTCAATCACGCTCATTGCGGTAGCGGTTTTACTGACGTTTGCCAGCGAGCGGTTGAGCTGCTGAAGCGGAAAAAGCCGGGGGTCGGGAAACGCGGAGGCGAAAGGAACAACGGACGGATCGCGGCTGGCCTGTAAGACCTCGAAGATATAGGTGTTGATATCTACCGCTTCATCACGCATCACCTGGGCAGGCGGCGCAGGCTGTTGTGCGGTCGGGCGCGAGGCAACGTAATAGCCCGACTGCGGCCTGGCGACAATGCGCCCCTGACTTTCCAGCATCTGATACGCGTGGCCAACGGTCATAAAGCTCATGCCGCTGCTTGCCACCTGCTCTCGCAGGGAAGGCAGCTTATCGCCCGGCAGCCAAACGCCAAGCTCAATCTGCGAGATAATTTGTTGCGCCAGACGCTGGTATTTTTTCATCAGATTCTCCTTATTGCCGACAGTGTATATCAGCAGGAGAAAAAGAGAAGATTTTGCTAACTGTTATAGTTTAAGAAAAAATTACTTACGGTACTCGGTAACGTGGCTTTGCGCCTGACGCGCAGCGGCCAGGTGATCGAGCGTAATCATTGACGATTTGCAAAAGATGCATTTCGCACCGAGCGGGTTTTTCTCAGATACATCAAAGACTGAGGTACGGTACTGCGAGCCATGACAGCATGGGCAGCGGAAATGGATATAAGAAGTCATAGGATTCTCCTGTGAACGTAAAAACGTAAATTACTCATGAGCCGATCAGGCAATAATGGTTTTAAACAAAACTAATCGGAATGTAGATAAAGACCCAAGAGAGGCTGCGGAGAGGCACAACGTGATGAGAACTGCTTTATGAAACTACGTCAGATATTTTTTTGGACTCAAAACCAGAAGACCATTAACGCACGGCGATGACGACAAAGCAAGCGGTTTAATGCGGAAAATTCATAAAAAGAATGTTTTTATTCCTCGCTGGCGAGGTATATCTGATAGCTAAAGCATACGTTTTATGCCAACTGTTATGGTTAAAAATCACTTTTCTGCGTCTGAAAGTCCGAACGTTGCCCCTATAGCATAACAGTACACCGTTTGACATTGAGGCTGTGCATGTTTGGTTTAGATGCTTTTCACCTTGCGCGGATACAGTTTGCCTTTACCGTATCCTTTCACATTATTTTCCCGGCCATCACCATCGGCCTGGCCAGCTATCTTGCCGTGCTCGAAGGGCTGTGGCTGAAAACAAAAAATCCGGTCTGGCGCTCGCTGTACCATTTCTGGTCGAAGATTTTCGCCGTCAATTTTGGCATGGGCGTGGTCTCCGGGCTGGTGATGGCCTACCAGTTTGGCACCAACTGGAGCGGCTTTTCGCAGTTTGCAGGCAGCATTACCGGCCCGCTGCTGACCTATGAAGTGCTTACCGCCTTCTTCCTTGAAGCCGGGTTCCTCGGCGTGATGCTGTTCGGCTGGAATAAAGTGGGGCCAGGGCTGCACTTCTTCTCCACCTGCATGGTGGCGCTGGGCACCATTATCTCAACCTTCTGGATCCTCTCCTCGAACAGCTGGATGCAGACCCCGCAAGGCTACGAGATCGTCAACGGACAGGTGGTACCGGTGGACTGGTTCGCCGTGGTATTTAACCCCTCCTTCCCCTACCGCCTGCTGCATATGTCGATTGCGGCATTCCTGAGTAGCGCCCTGTTTGTCGGTGCATCCGCGGCATGGCATCTGCTGCGCGGGAATAATACCCCTGCTATTCGGGCGATGTTTTCGATGGCGCTGTGGATGACGCTGATTGTTGCCCCCATCCAGGCCCTGGTTGGCGATATGCACGGGTTGAACACCTTAAAGCATCAGCCCGCCAAGATTGCCGCTATTGAAGGCCATTGGGAAAATCCGCCGGGCGAGCCTACCCCACTGTTGCTGTTTGGCTGGCCTGACATGGAGCAGGAACGCACCCGCTTTGGACTGGCGATCCCGGCGCTGGGTAGCCTCATCCTGACGCACAGCCTGGATAAACAGGTCCCTGCGCTAAAAGAGTTTCCAAAGGAAGACCGTCCTAATTCCACCATCGTCTTCTGGTCGTTCCGCATTATGGCGGGTTTAGGGATGCTAATGCTGCTGCTTGGAGTAGTGGCGCTTTGGCTGCGTTATAAAAAGCGGGTTTATTCTTCGCGTCCGTTCCTGTGGTTTGCCCTGCTGATGGGGCCATCCGGGCTGATTGCCATTCTGGCCGGATGGGTCACCACCGAAGTCGGCCGCCAGCCGTGGGTGGTCTACGGACTCCAGCGAACGAAGGATGCGGTTTCAGCCCATGGTGACCTTCATATGAGCGTGAGCCTGCTGGCCTTCTTCGTCGTCTATACCTCGGTATTCGGCGTGGGCTACAGCTATATGGTGCGCCTCATCCGAAAAGGCCCGCAGCCGCATGAATCGTTCGCCACCGAGTCCGATGGACGCCCGGCACGCCCACTATCTGCCGTCACAGCTGAACATAAGGAGCAGCCATAATGGGTATCGATCTTTCCATTATCTGGTTTGTCATCATCGTCTTTGCCACGCTGATGTATATCGTCATGGACGGGTTTGATCTGGGGATCGGTATTCTGTTCCCGGCAACACAAAACGCCGACGATCGCGACGTGATGGTCAACAGCGTCGCACCGGTCTGGGACGGCAATGAGACCTGGTTGGTGCTGGGTGGTGCCGCCCTGTTCGGTGCATTCCCACTGGCCTATGCGGTGATTATTGATGCTCTGACCATTCCGCTGACGTTAATGCTGATCGGACTTATATTCCGCGGCGTGGCGTTTGAATTTCGCTTTAAAGCCACCCCGGCCCACCGTCCTTTCTGGGATAAGGCGTTTATTGGCGGTTCCGTTCTGGCGACCTTTACCCAGGGCGTGACGGTAGGTGCCGTCATTAACGGCTTTAGCGTCACTGGCAGAACGTATACCGGTGGACCGTTTGACTGGTTTACCGCGTTTAACCTGTTCTGCGGCGCGGGTCTGGTGGTGGCCTACGCGCTGTTAGGCTCAACCTGGCTGGTGATGAAAAGCGAAAATGCGCTGCAGCAGCGGATGCGTGAGGTATCGAAAACGCTGTTAATCGTGCTTCTGGCGTTTATCGCAGCGATCAGCCTCTGGACGCCGCTGGCGCACCCGGCCATCGCGGCGCGCTGGTTTACGCTGCCGAATCTGTTTTATCTGCTGCCAGTCCCTGCCCTGGTCATCATGTTTAGCTTCTACCAGTGGCGCTGCCTGAGTAATCCTGACAGCCATGCTCGGCCGTTTATTCTGACGCTTGGGCTAATATTTCTCGGCTTTAGCGGGCTTGGGATCAGCATCTGGCCGCATATCATACCGCCGTCGATCACCCTGTGGCAGGCCGCCGCGCCGACGCAAAGCCAGGGCTTTATGCTGGTGGGCGCGCTGTTGATCATTCCTGTTATTCTGGTCTACACCTTCTGGAGCTACTACGTATTTCGCGGCAAAGTTCAGCCTGGGGAGGGTTATCACTGATGCAACAACCTGTCTGGAAAAGATTGCTGTGGCTGGCCATTATCTGGGGCGGCAGCGTTCTTGCGCTGGCAGCAGTCAGCATGCTCTTTCGCATGCTGATGACGGCTGCCGGGTTTAAATCGCATTAAACTTCATTCCGGGCAGCCCTGCGCTGCCCGGCACCACCCCGCACTTTCAGATAAACCCCATTAACGCACCGCAGAGTATTGTTACACTGGTAAAAGATTCACAGAATTTATTATTTGAGAAGAAAAATGAAAAAGCTCATCGCGTTAAGTGTTATCAGCCTTGTCCTCAGCGGCTGCGTTAATCCGGGCAAAGCATCCGTTCAGCCGGATCAGCTGAAGAGCCACCGTTTTGTTCTGGAAAACGTGGACGGCAAATCCGTGAAGGGCATTACAACGCAGCCTGAGATCGCTTTTAACGCGCTTCCCGACATTAGCCTCATTGATAACATTAGCGTTTCGGGCCAGATGTGTAACCGCTTCAACGGGCAGGGAAAGCTGTCCGAAGGTGAGCTGAAAGTGAAAACGCTGGCGATGACCCGCAAACTTTGTACCGAACCACAGCTTAACGAGCTGGATCAGGCCATCGGCGACATGCTGCGCAAAGGGGCGCAGGTCGACCTGACTGAAGACCAGCTGACGCTGGCGACGGCCGATAAGACGCTGATGTTTAAGCGAGCAGAATAATCAGTAGCTACCGCAGCTTCCAACGGCAAGCGACTGTTCACTGCAGCGTTTGCCGTTTGGCAAGGCGCACATCCCAATAGCCGAACCATCAAGCTGGCGGGCAACAGACAGCGAGCCGCCAATCATGGCGCAGTTGGCCTGGCCTGAACTGGACATTGCCGCTTTCATTCCCGGCGCCACATGGGCCGCCGTGGCCTGCTGCACAGGTTCACTGCTACATGCCGACAACAATAACGCGGCACACCCTACCCAAAATGCTGAACGCATGCTCTCTTCCCCGTAATTAGTGCGAAACCTAAGCATAATAGGCATCACATCCCGTGTCGTCGAGAGCGGAAGGGCGTATTTATGCGCCGCTGAAACAATTTCTCGCAATTTTTTCGCCCTAAGTTTGATCTAACCATTGATGGTGGGAATACCGAGGACACAAAAGCGAAAATCGTAAAACCCCCTGTTTGCTAGACTACACAGATAATATTCAGGGTTTGTCGCCTTATGACAGCCCCCTATTTTTTGCGCAATGTAAGGGTGTCGTCCTATGCAAACTATTGACGGTAATGGTGCAGTTGCCTCAGTCGCGTTTCGCACCAGTGAAGTTATCGCCATCTATCCGATCACGCCAAGTTCAACTATGGCCGAGCAGGCGGATGCCTGGGCGGGAAACGGGTTAAAAAACGTCTGGGGCGATGTCCCGAGAGTGGTTGAAATGCAGTCTGAAGCGGGTGCGATTGCTACGGTCCACGGTGCGCTGCAGACTGGCGCGCTTTCCACGTCGTTCACCTCCTCTCAGGGATTGCTGTTGATGATCCCAACGCTGTACAAACTCGCGGGACAACTGACCCCCTTCGTTCTGCACGTCGCGGCGCGTACGGTGGCCACCCACGCACTCTCAATTTTTGGCGATCACTCGGACGTGATGGCCGTGCGCCAGACCGGGTGCGCGATGCTGTGTGCCAGCAGCGTTCAGGAAGCGCAGGACTTTGCCTTAATTTCGCATATCGCCACGCTCAAAAGTCGCGTGCCGTTTATTCACTTCTTTGATGGTTTCCGTACCTCTCACGAAATCAACAAAATCGTCCCGCTGGCGGACGAGACTATCCTGGATCTGCTGCCACAGGCGGAAATCGACGCGCATCGCGCCCGCGCCCTGAACCCGGAACATCCGGTAATTCGCGGGACATCGGCAAACCCGGATACTTATTTCCAGTCACGCGAGGCCACAAACCCGTGGTACAACGCGGTTTATGACCACGTCGAGCAGGCAATGAATGACTTTGCCGCCGCAACCGGACGCGAGTACAAGCCGTTCGAATACTACGGCCATCCGCAGGCCGAGCGCGTGATTGTGCTGATGGGATCTGCTATCGGCACCTGTGAAGAAGTCGTTGACGAGCTGCTGACCCGCGGCGAAAAGGTTGGCGTGCTTAAAGTGCGTCTTTACCGCCCGTTCTCGGCTAAACATCTTCTCTCTGCCCTGCCGGAAAGCGCGCGTACCGTGGCGGTGCTCGATCGAACCAAAGAGCCTGGCGCACACGCGGAACCGCTGTATCTTGACGTGATGACCGCTCTCGCTGAAGCCTTTAATAACGGCGAACGTGAAACGCTACCGCGCGTTATCGGCGGTCGCTATGGCCTGTCTTCCAAAGAGTTTGGCCCGGACTGCGTGCTGGCCGTGTTTAACGAGCTAAGGGAAGCGAAACCCAAGCCGCGTTTCACGGTCGGTATTTATGATGACGTAACGAATCTTTCCCTGCCTTTACCGGAAAATACCCTGCCTGCGACAGCCAAACTTGAAGCGCTGTTCTACGGCCTGGGCAGCGACGGCAGCGTCTCGGCCACCAAAAACAACATCAAGATCATCGGCAATTCAACCCCGTGGTACGCTCAGGGTTACTTCGTCTACGACTCCAAAAAAGCCGGCGGTCTGACCGTTTCTCACCTGCGCGTCAGCGAGCAGCCCATCCGCTCGGCCTACCTTATTTCTCAGGCCGACTTTGTTGGCTGCCATCAGCTGCAGTTTATCGACAAGTACCAGATGGCTGAGCGCCTGAAGCCCGGCGGTATTTTCCTCCTCAATACGCCATACAATGCGGATGAGGTCTGGGCACGCCTGCCGCAGGAAGTACAGACGGTGCTGAATCAGAAAAAAGCCCGATTCTATGTGGTTAACGCGGCGAAAATTGCCCGCGAATGTGGCCTGGCCGCGCGTATTAATACCGTCATGCAAATGGCCTTCTTCCATCTGACCAATATCCTGCCGGGCGACAGCGCGCTGGTGGAACTTCAGGGCGCCATCGCCAAAAGCTACAGCAGCAAGGGGCAGGAGCTGGTAGAGCGAAACTGGCAGGCGCTGGCGCTGGCGCGCGAGTCCCTGTTCGAGGTGCCGCTACAGCCGGTCAATGACGCCAGCCCGAATCGCCCTCCGGTGGTCTCGGATTCCGCACCTGATTTCGTGAAGACCGTCACGGCCGCCATGCTGGCCGGGCTGGGTGACGCCCTGCCCGTCTCTGCGCTGCCGCCGGACGGAACCTGGCCGATGGGCACCACCCGCTGGGAAAAACGCAACATCGCCGAAGCGATCCCCATCTGGAAAGAAGAACTCTGTACCCAGTGTAACCACTGCGTCGCGGCCTGCCCGCACTCGGCCATTCGCGCCAAAGTGGTGTCACCGGAAGCAATGGAAGATGCCCCGGCCAGCCTGCACTCTCTGGATGTAAAATCCCGCGACATGCGCGGCCAGAAATACGTTCTGCAGGTCGCACCGGAAGACTGCACCGGGTGTAACCTGTGCGTTGAGGTCTGCCCGGCAAAAGATCGCCAGAACCCGGACATCAAAGCCATCAATATGATGTCGCGCCTTGAACACGTTGAAGAAGAAAAAGTGAATTATGACTTCTTCCTGAACCTGCCGGAAATCGATCGCAGCAAGCTGGAACGCATTGATATTCGTACCTCGCAGCTGATCACGCCGCTGTTCGAGTACTCGGGTGCCTGCTCCGGCTGCGGTGAAACGCCGTACATCAAACTGCTTACCCAGCTGTACGGTGACAGGATGCTGATTGCCAACGCCACCGGCTGCTCGTCTATCTATGGCGGTAACCTGCCCTCCACGCCGTACACCACCGATGCGAATGGGCGCGGTCCGGCATGGGCAAACTCGTTATTCGAGGATAACGCCGAATTTGGCCTGGGCTTCCGACTCACCGTTGACCAGCACCGCGCGCGTGTGATGCGCCTGCTTGAACAATTTGCCGATAAGATCCCGGCTGAACTTAATGCGGCGCTACACGCAGAAGCCACGCCAGAGATTCGTCGCGAGCAGGTAGCTGCACTTCGCAGCGCACTCAAGGGAATTGACGGCGCTGAACAGCTTCTGACCGACGCTGACGCCCTGGTCGAAAAATCGATCTGGCTGATTGGCGGTGACGGCTGGGCTTACGACATCGGCTTTGGCGGGCTGGATCATGTGTTAAGCCTGACCGAAAACGTCAACATTCTGGTTCTGGATACGCAGTGTTATTCCAATACCGGTGGGCAGGCATCGAAAGCCACGCCGCTGGGCGCCGTCACGAAATTTGGTGAACACGGTAAACGCAAGGCACGTAAGGATCTCGGCGTGAGCATGATGATGTACGGCCACGTTTACGTCGCGCAAATCTCGCTGGGGGCGCAGCTTAACCAGACGGTGAAAGCCATTCAGGAGGCTGAAGCGTATCCAGGGCCGTCGCTGATCATTGCCTACAGCCCGTGCGAAGAGCACGGCTACGACCTGGCCCTCAGCCACGATCAGATGCGTCAGCTGACGGCTACCGGCTTCTGGCCGCTCTACCGGTTCGATCCGCGCCGTGCGGAAGAGGGCAAATTACCGCTGGCGCTGGATTCACGTCCGCCGTCAGATGCCCTGGCAGAGACGCTGATGCAGGAACAGCGCTTCCGCCGTCTGAATGCACAACAGCCTGAGGTGGCAGAACAGCTCTGGAAAGACGCCGCCGAAGATCTGCAAAAACGGTATGACTTCCTGGCACAAATGGCGGGTAAAGCCGAAAAATCAACCAGCGACTAACTCCACTGCCCGGCTTGTCCGGGCATTTTTTTGCCATAAAAAAAGCCCGATGTCTTCACACCGGGCTAATCCAGATAATTAATGAATCTCTCTTTAGTTGCCCAAATGACATTCACGATAATTATGGATAAATAATCTTAAAGGCATATAACGGGGCAGAGATTACCTGATTCAACCGCTGATTAATAATTTTTATTTAATATGAATCATTTTCAATCATTCACCATGCCAATGATCATTTCCGCGGATTTATTCTTTTGAGATTTTACTCAATTAGTAACAATTATATTTTATTACTCTTTCGCAGGAGTGATTTAGCATGAGACAACTTTCTTATCCGGGAAGTTCAACAGGTAATCAAATAAAAACAACTGCAAAGGAATATCACGATGCAAAGAAAAGTACTGGCTCTGATGATTCCAGCTCTGTTAATGGCTGGCGCCGCGCACGCGGCAGAAATTTATAATAAAGACGGCAACAAATTAGATCTGTACGGAAAAGTAGATGGTCTGCACTATTTCTCCGATGATGCCTCTAAAGACGGCGATCAAACCTACATGCGTCTGGGTTTCAAAGGTGAAACGCAGATTAACGACATGATGACCGGCTACGCGCAATGGGAATATAACATTCAGGCGAATAACACCGAAGGGTCTAATAATCAGTCCTGGACGCGTCTGGCCTTCGCGGGTGTCAAAGTGGGTGACTACGGTTCCTTCGATTATGGTCGTAACTATGGCGTGCTGTACGACGTGGAAGGCTGGACCGATATGCTGCCTGAGTTCGGTGGCGACTCTTACACCTATGCGGATAACTTTATGACCGGCCGCGCCAACGGCGTGGCAACCTACCGCAACACTGACTTCTATGGTCTGGTGCAGGGTCTGAACTTCGCGCTGCAGTATCAGGGCAGCAACGAAGGCAGCAATTGCGATGAGACGGGTTGCTCTCAGGAAGGGACTAACAACCGGACAGATAAAAACATCCGCAATCAAAATGGCGACGGCTTCGGTATTTCAACCACCTATGATTTCGGCATGGGGTTCAGTGCCGGTGCCGCCTACGCCTCATCTGACCGTACAAATGACCAGGTAAGCGCAGGTACTGGCGCTGCGTCTCAATATGCGGGTGGTGATAAAGCGGATGCCTGGACTGCAGGCCTCAAATATGACGCAAATAATATCTACCTGGCGGCGATGTATTCTGAAACCCGTAATATGACGCCGTACGGTTCAGGTGATAGCAAATCAGGCGGCGGTATTGCCAACAAAACTCAGAACTTCGAAGTGACCGCACAGTACCAGTTCGATTTCGGTCTGCGTCCGGCCATTTCTTACCTGCAGTCTAAAGGGAAAGACCTGGGCAACGGTCAGGGCGATCAGGACCTGGTTAAATATGCGGACGTAGGCGCGACCTACTATTTCAACAAGAATATGTCCACCTACGTTGATTATAAAATCAACCTGCTGGATGAAGATGACAGCTTCTACAAAAACAACGGTATCAGCACCGACGATGTCGTTGCATTAGGCCTGGTTTACCAGTTCTGATGGCCAGAGCCCGCAGCGTCATGCGGGCTCTCCTTTTTTTGATGTTTGTCTCACAACAGCGCTTTATCGCGATATTGTTGAGGATAAGTTGAAAGAAAGCGGGTTAGACTGCGCCGATATCCCCCTCTTCATTAAGGATACCTGCGTTGTTTGGTCGTATATCCGTTACCATTCTGACACTTTTAGCATGCTTGTGGATGGCGTTAATCTTTGATTTTCGAGATATTGTCGGGCATCTCGGCACGCTGCTAAACCATCTGGATCACCATTAACAGTGATTCCCAGAAAAAAGCCACCAGCAGTGCCGGTGGCGGTCATACGCATTTCGAGCGTTATTTTTTCACGGGTTGAGGTTTTTTATCCCCTGATTCCGGGGCCTCACGCGGATCGTCTTTTTCTACACAGAGCATAATTTCTCCTGTTTTAGAAACCCACTTCCCACTATAGCCAGGCTGATAAAAAAAAGGCCAGGCGGTGATTAATCTTGATTGATCTCTTTTTTGCGAAACGAGAGATAGCCAAAAACGCCGCTTTCGCCGTCGCTCGGATGGTTTACGCCATCCATCACCGTCACTTCTGGGAAATCAAACGGCGACACATTTTTAAAACAGGCCACATTGACGCCGTATTCATTTGGGTTAGAGCGACGCTGATGGAACGTGTAAATCCCGCAGACCGAGCAGAAGAAATGCCGCGCCGTCCCCGTGTTGAACCGGTACTCCGTCAGCTTATCCTCACCTCTGGTCACGGTGATACCCGACAGCGGTGCAGAGACCACAATCGCGCCCCGCATACGGCAAAAAGAGCAGCTGCAGCGCCGCGCGGTATTCAAGCCGTCAGTCAGTTCGACGGTAAAGGCCACCGCACCACAGTGGCACTGTGCATGACGAATGTCAGCCATTGGCTATACCCCTTTTCTTACCAGTTCGGCAGCTTTGAGAAAAACCTCATCTTCTACACCATCGCCTTTCTGCCTGCCCAGCCTGACAAGTTCGTTGACAATGCTGTCACGATCGATCGTTTTTTGCGATGAAACTAGCCCTATAACGGCAGCCCCAATCGCCAGCCCCACTAATCCTGTTTGTTCGTCTTTGTTCTTCATACTCATGCTCCTGATACAACAAACAAGCGTAGCAGGATTTTTCAGACCGTTTTCAGGCGTTTTACTATTTCGCCTGGATCGCTGTTATTCCGACACGCTGGCCGTATGAGAGCTCTAAGGTATTACCGTCAGGATCGGCAAAAAATACATAATAACCGACGGGGTCACCCAGAGCTTCCGGCGCTTTCCTCAACACCCCTTCTTTAGCGGCCATCGCAGTTTTTCTATCAATTTCTTCGCGCGTTGCGCAGGCAATCCCAAGGTGGCCAAAATGCCCCAGCGGCGTATCGGTCACGGTGTCCGCCTGTACCAGAACCAGCGCAAAAGGACGCGTATGGTCAGTTAGCCACGCCACTTTACGGGCAGTTGGAAGATCGGGCTCACGCGAATGGATGACGTCCATCCCGGCATATCGGCGATAGAAAGCAAGGCTCTTCTCCAGATCCCTGACCATAAACGCAACATGAGTGAATCCTACATCAATGTCTTTCATTTTAAGATGTTACTCCTGTATTAACATGTCGTAGCCATCTTAAAAGCTCAAGTTAACTTGAGGTCAACGGTGAATTTGTGCGGTCCTGATGATGTTCAAAAAAGAATAAAGGGACAGAAATGATAAAGCGCCGCCGTGGCTGAAATATTCACGACGATGCTCAGCAAAAACCAGGTTTTGAAGGGTTGCTTCTGCGTTTTATGGCGAAAGAGCTGTTGGCCCAATATGGCGCCTGGCCACCCTCCCACAGTACCAAACGTCAGTAAAGTGACTTCCGGTATCCTGCGCATCGCTTTTCGTGCCGCCGTTTTGTCGACACCATAAATCGCTATCGTCAGCATATTAATCAGCAGAAACCACATGGCAAAAGGATACGAGGAAAAAAAGCTGCCGATCGCAGCGAAGATCAGCAGAACAAAACAAAAGCGATTTAATGTCATAGGGTCAGTCACGGAATATGTAAGCGTATGTCGGGAAAGCATTATACGCTATCTTACGCATTATCCGGTCAGGTGCTATCAGCCCGCTTTTGCATGCGGCCTCAAAATGAATGACCTCTTCGACGCACCGAATTGCATTTTGTGAAGCTTCGCATACGCGCCATCATGAGCAAGCAGTACCTTATGGCTTCCGCGTTCAACGATAACGCCAGTTTGTTTTGGTCCCCCCTCTCCCGGATGGCGAACAGAAAGCCGACTACGCTTTATTAGCTATTGCGCAGAGTGTAAAACGTGCTGGCATTCGCCGCCGGAATCCGTACCATACGCGGCATACTTTTGCCTGCTGGCTATTATCTGCCGGCGCTAACCCGTCTTTCGCCGCTACTGGCTCCGAAGGTAGTAATAAATGCAAGAAAATCAACAAAATACAAAGAAAGAGCAATACAACCTGAATAAACTGCAAAAGCGCCTGCGCCGTAACGTGGGCGAGGCCATTGCGGACTTCAACATGATTGAAGAAGGCGACCGCATCATGGTTTGCCTGTCAGGGGGTAAAGACAGCTACACCATGCTGGAGATCCTGCGTAATCTTCAGCAAAGCGCGCCGGTGAATTTTTCTCTGGTGGCGGTCAACCTTGACCAGAAACAGCCGGGTTTCCCGGAGCACATTCTGCCGGAATATCTGGAGCAGCTGGGCGTTGAGTACAAAATCGTCGAAGAAAACACCTACGGCATCGTGAAAGAGAAGATTCCGGAAGGGAAAACCACCTGCTCGCTTTGCTCTCGTCTGCGCCGCGGCATTCTCTATCGTACCGCAACGGAACTGGGCGCGACCAAAATTGCGCTGGGCCATCACCGCGACGATATTCTGCAAACGCTGTTCCTGAACATGTTCTATGGCGGCAAGATGAAAGGCATGCCGCCTAAGCTGATGAGCGATGATGGCAAGCATATTGTGATCCGTCCTCTTGCCTACTGCCGGGAAAAAGACATTGAGCGTTTTTCTCAGGCGAAAGGGTTCCCGATCATTCCATGCAATCTGTGCGGCTCACAGCCGAACCTGCAGCGTCAGGTGATCGGCGACATGCTGCGCGACTGGGACAAACGTTATCCGGGCCGCATTGAGACCATGTTCAGCGCGATGCAGAACGTGGTTCCTTCCCACCTCGCTGACGTAGAGCTGTTCGACTTCAAAGGTATCAACCACGGCTCGGAGGTGGTGAATGGTGGCGATTTGGCGTTTGACCGGGAAGAGATCCCAATGCAGCCTGCGGGCTGGCAGCCGGAAGATGATGACAATCAGTTCGAAGAGTTGCGTCTGAACGTGCTTGAAGTGAAATAAGCGATGGGCGTCTCAGAAAAACCTTCTGAGACGCTTTATGCCTTATTTCAGCAGATGTACGCGGCAGGTTTTGCCTTTAATCTTGCCGTTTTGCAGCTGCTTCCACGCCTTATGCGCAACCGCCTGGCGAACCGCCACGTACACGTGTGCCGGATGAACCGCAATTTTCCCGATATCCGCCCCTTCCAGCCCCACATCTCCGGTCAGTGCGCCCAGCACATCCCCCGGTCGCATCTTGGCCTTTTTGCCGCCATCAATGCATAGCGTCGCCATTTGGGCCTCCAGCGGCACGAGCCTGACGTTGCCCGGCGCGTTCACCCAGTTCAGTTTGATCTGCAACATTTCTGAGAGAATATTGGCGCGCTGCGCCTCTTCCGGTGCGCAGAAGCTGATGGCCAGGCCGCTGTTTCCGGCGCGCGCGGTACGACCAATACGATGGACGTGCACTTCCGGGTCCCAGGCCAGTTCATAGTTCACCACCAGTTCAAGGGATTTGATGTCCAGACCGCGGGCGGCGACGTCGGTCGCGACCAGCACGCGGGCGCTGCCGTTGGCGAAACGCACCAGCGTTTGATCGCGATCGCGCTGTTCCAGATCACCATGCAGAGACAGTGCGCTCTGCCCCGCCGCATTCAGGGCATCACAAACCGCCTGGCAGTCTTTTTTGGTATTACAGAACACTACGCATGACGCAGGCTGGTGCTGGCTCAGCAGTTTCTGCAGGAGCGGGATTTTTCCCTGCTGCGAGGTTTCAAAGAACTGCTGTTCGATGGCCGGCAGAGCATCGACGCTGTCGATCTCAATGGTGAGCGGATTATTCTGCACGCGACCGCTGATCGCGGCGATGGCTTCAGGCCATGTCGCAGAGAACAGCAGCGTCTGACGATCGGCCGGCGCGAAGCGGATCACTTCATCAATGGCATCGCTGAAGCCCATATCCAGCATCCTGTCCGCCTCGTCCATCACCAGCGTGCTTAAGGCATCGAGCGAAACGGTGCCTTTTTGCAGGTGATCAAGCAGGCGGCCGGGCGTCGCGACAATAATGTGCGGCGCGTGCTGAAGCGAATCGCGCTGTGCGCCAAACGGCTGCCCACCGCAGAGGGTTAAGATCTTGGTATTGGGCAGGAAGCGCGCCAGGCGACGCAGTTCACCCGCGACCTGGTCTGCCAGCTCGCGGGTCGGGCACAGGACAAGTGACTGGGTCTGAAACAGCGACGCGTCAATATGCTGCAGCAGACCAAGACCGAAAGCGGCCGTTTTCCCACTGCCCGTTTTCGCCTGCACACGCACGTCCCGGCCTTCAAGGATAGCGGGCAGCGCGGCCGCCTGAACAGGCGTCATCGTGAGGTATCCCAACTCGTTGAGGTTGTCGAGTTGGGTGGCAGGCAGAACATTCAGGGTAGAAAAAGCGGTCACAATAATCTCTCGTGGTCATCTTTACGGTCAGATGGCGCGTATCCTCGCAGATCTCGGGGTTCGATGCGACAATTTAATCGGTTCTTCGTCCGGCGGCGGGTCTGGCATCGGCTGCGGACGCGGAATGGGATCGGGCATCGGCACGGGATCGGTGGGGACAGGATCGGACTGACGCGCGTGTTGCAGTAGCAGAGCGAGTAAAATGCTCATCTTTCCCTCCAGGATTTGCTGTCGTCCCTTTTAGGGTAGACGCTGAGAAACAGGAGGCAAAAAAAAGCCGACTATAAAGTCGGCGTCGTACGAATCAATTGTGCTATGCAGTAATTCAAAAAAGGAAGTAAGACAATATGGAGCGCAACGCCCATCGCTTGACGTTGCATTCACCTGCGGGAGTAATATTGCACCTTACGGGGGTGATGTTTATTGACTTCGCTCAATTAAAAGAGCGTTTTAATCCTCGAAAAAGGTGAAAAAATCGTAAATTTACAGCCATTTACTACGATGCAACCACCATGCAACACCACCAATCAAAACAACTAACATGACGCAAAACGCGGTGAAGCCGTACCGATATTCGCCGCCGGGTATACCGCCCAGATTGACGCCAAAAAGCCCTGTCAGAAATGTGCTGGGTAAAAAGACCATCGCCATCAGGGACATCGTGTAGGTTCTTCTCGCCAGCGACTCCTGCATCACCTGTGCGATTTCATCCGCCATGACCGCCGTTCGGGCGATACAGGAATCGATCTCATCCAGCCCGCGGCCCAGCCTGTCAGCAATGTCCTGCATCCGGCGGCGCTGATCGTCATTCATCCAGTTGAGTCTTTCACTGGCCAGACGGGCATACACATCCCGTTGTGGCGTCATATACCGACGCATCACGATCAGCTGCTTGCGCAATAGCGCCAGAAAGCCGCGCGGCGGGATCTGCTGATCGAGCAGATTATCTTCCAGGTCGATGATTTTATCGTGCAGCTCTTCAATAAATTCGCTCGCATGATCGGTCAGGGCGTCACAGACGTCCACCAGCCAGCTGCCGCAGTCAACCGGTCCGGTCCCCTCTTTGAGGTCGTTTACAATGTCATCCAGCGCCAGAACCTTACGCTGACGTGTGGAAACAATCAGCCCATCGTCCATATAAACGCGCATCGCAACCAGCTGATCGGGACGTTCATCCGTGCTGCCGTTTATACAGCGCAGGGTGATAAGCGTCCCGTCACCCATCCTGCTCACGCGAGGCCGCAGGCTTTCCCCCGCCAGCGCATCACGTACGTTGTTAGGCAACAGCGGAGTCGAGGCCAGCCAGTCAGCGCTGTCCGGGTGGGTATAGTTCAGATGTAGCCAGCAGGGATGCTCTTTATCAATGACATCATCATCTTCCAGCGGTCGGGCACCGCCGCGGCCGTCCAGCACCCACGCAAAAACTGCGTCAGGAACGTTAAGTTCCGATCCTTTAATGCTCTCCACAGTGCCTCCCCTGTTTGGCTCTTTCGATGTCAGTCTAGCTTCCATCAGGGGTTAAGCAACAACTATGTTTCGCATCGCGCTGAAATCGCTCAGGAATTGTACACGCTATATTTTGAGAATAAAAAAGCCTGGCATGCCAGGCTTCGGGAAGCTGTCAATGAGAGTGCTCGGGGCGCGGATGAAACGAGACAGGGCTGGCTACTGGTGACGGGGGGTGCCCCTGGTCCAGCCTGAAATTTCGGGTCCGCGTCTGCAGTTCGATCACCTGATTACGCAGCACATCAGAGGAACCGTTGAGCTCCTCCGCCATCGCCACGTTGCTTTGCGTGACCCGCTCCAGTTCGGACAGCGCCAGCGTGATCTGGGAAATGCCCTTCTCCTGCTCTGCGGTTGAGGTAGAAATTTCGTCCATTAACCGGCTGACGTTGCCGGAGCCGGTCACGATGTCACGCATATTCTTCTCCGCTTCCGACACAACGCTGGCACCCTGGGTGACATTACTGCTGGTAACGTCAATCAGCGTTTTGATGTTTTTCGCCGCCTCAGCGCTGCGGTGAGCCAGGTTTCGGACTTCCTCTGCGACCACGGAGAACCCTTTCCCGTGATCGCCCGCCCGCGCGGCCTCGACGGCCGCGTTAAGCGCCAGAATATTCGTCTGGAATGCAATCCCGTCGATCAGGGAGATAATTTCCGTCATCTGCTGCGCGCACTCGGTAATGGATTGCATATTGCTGGCAACCTGTTCCATCAGATCTCCGCCCTTGCGCGCCTGCAACGTCGCGGCATTCGCCTGCTCGCTCGCCAGCCGGGTATTATCGGCATTGTTTCGGGTACTTGCCGCCATCTGCTCCATGCTTGCCGCAGTTTGTACCAGAGACGCAGACTGCTGCTCTGTTTTCACCGAGAGCTGGGCACTGCGGGAAGAGAGCTGATCCGACAAGGCCATGGCGTTTTGTGATGATGCCCTGATCTCACGCACCAGCGTAGCGATGTTGCTGGAAAGACTATTAATCCCGGGAATTAATCGCCCCGCGCAGTTATTGCCAAACTCGGGGATAGAGACGCCTAAGTTGCCTGCGGTCACTTCTTCAATACTTTTTTTCACAGTATTGATCGGCGTCACAAGAAACTTCGTCATATAACTCCAGAGCAAAAATAATCCAACGAAATTGACCAGATTAATCGAAATGAAAAGAGGAAGATTGCTGGAAAATAGAGCAACGATACCTGCATTCACTAAAAACAGGCACAGCAGGAACCAGGCAATGAAGGTCCTGACACTAATATTTCTTAGCATGTTTTTACCCACAACTTATATTTTGGTCGGCATTTAGATTTATAGCATTCACTTTTGCGTTTGTCCTCACATAATACGCTGGTTTCTCGTTTCGCTGTTACCCACCCAGCATTTAACTTAAGTCAGATAAAAAAGAGGTTTTAGTAGAAATGTCATGCACCATATGCTGTATTGCTGGTCCAAAGCCTCCTGAAGCGATACCATTATCTGCGGTACAACGGTCCATATGCACACATATTTAAGACGCTTTACTACAATCTATCGACTATGTTTAGCAGTACTTAATGCATTAACATAAAGAATATATTTTATATTTCGGGTAAGTTTGACCTTTGATATAAGTGGCTATTTTCCACGATAAATAACTAATATGGTTTGAATGCGCATGTTCGTTGCCAGATAAAGACGTGCCGGCCGGCAAAATCGGTAACCCTCTCAGGCGTGGGATTGCATAATGCTCAATATATCGTGGGACCCTGTGTTGATCGCTGTCTCTTATCTGGTGGCGTTTATCGCCTCCTTTGTGGCCCTGGACAGCGCCGGGAAAATTCCCCTTTCCAGCCGTAAAGCGGCTCTGTTCTGGCGCATTGCCGGCGGGATCACGCTGGGCATCGGGATCTGGTCAATGCACTTCATCGGTATGCTGTCGATGCAAATGCCGATGATGATGAGCTATGACCTATGGCTAACCCTTGCGTCTCTCGGCGTGGCGATCGTTGCCTCCACGATAGCAATAAATATTGCCGTTACGGGCAAACACCTCTCTCCCTTTCGGCTGTTCTTCGCCACGGTTATCCTCAGCGCTGGCGTGGTCGCTATGCACTATATCGGCATGGCCGCGTTGATGCTGGAAGGAAGCATCCTCTGGGATCGGCGCATTGTGGGTGTGTCCGTGATGATTGCCGTGGTCGCTTCCGGCGTGGCGCTGTGGCTGGCTTTTCGCCTTAGAGATAAGCACAAAGGGGTCTTTGTTACTCGCATTCTCGCCGCGTTAGTCATGGGCGCCGCCATTTGCGCGATGCACTATACGGGCATGAGCGCCGCGCATTTCCATGAGATGGCGCATACGCTCCCCGGCGGGGTCAGCGAGTTGGGGTTATCCATCTGGGTTTCCGTCACCACGCTCGCCCTGCTCGGCATGATGTTAATTATTTCGCTTATCGATTCGCACTGGCGGACCAGCCGGCTGACGGATAATCTGCGCCAACTCAACCGGCAGCTTGAGCTACAGGTTCGCTTTGACGCTCTCACCGGCCTCGCAAACCGTCAGCAGATGGATATCCGAATGCAGGATTGTCTGCACAGCGCCTTGTTGAGTAACAAACAATTTGCCGTGATTTTTCTGAATGTCGATCGCTTCAGACGCGTGAATGATACCTGGGGTCACAGCGTCGGTGATGAGTTATTAATTACCATTGCCCAACGCATCACCTCCCTACTTACCCGTGAGATGACGCTGGCCAGGCTGGGTGGGGATGCCTTTATCCTGCTGGTTCCCGAATGCGACGAAGAAAAGCTCACTACCCTGCTCACGACGCTGCTCGCGGATATGCGCCGTCCGCTATCCCTTTGCGGACATACGCTGAGTACCACCCTCAGCGCGGGTGTAAGCCTTTATCCTCAGGATGGCGAAACGCTGCATGAACTGAAGTTTAAGGCGGATGCCGCCTTACTCCACGTTAAGCAAGATGGTCGTAACGGCTGGGCGTTTTACCGCCCTGAGATGTCAACGGCGGTTCCGGCGCAGCCGGGTTTTCTGCAGGAACTTTATCAGGCGCTGGAAAGCGATCGGTTTGAACTGTGGTATCAGCCAATCTGGCATGCTAAAGATAAGACAATCCACGGTTTTGAGGCTCTTCTGCGCTGGCGGCATCCGGAGCAAGGCGTTTTGCTGCCAGGTCTGTTTTTACCCACTCTGGAACAAACGGGTTTGATTATTCCGGTTGGCAACTGGGCTATTGAAGCCGCGTGTCGGCAGCTTCATTTCTGGACTGAACAAGGTTTCAGCCAGTGGACGTTATCGCTCAATTTATCCCCTATTCAGTTCGAACAGCCGGATATCTTTCACATCGTATCGTCCATGCTGGATAAATATAAACTGTCGCCCTCAAGGCTGATCCTGGAGGTCACGGAGAGTACCGCGCTAAAAAATCTCGACCGCAGCATCGAGCTGCTCAACGCCTTTAACCATGCGGGGATCACCGTCTCTATTGATGATTTTGGCACGGGCTATTCCAACCTGCTGATGCTGTGCGTTCTTCCGGCAAAAGAGCTTAAAATCGACAAGAGCTTTGTGTCCTCTATTCTGGGAAATGAAAAAAGCCGCAAGCTGGTGGAAACCATTATTAATATTGCCCGCACCATGGAGATGACTGTCGTTGCCGAGGGGATTGAAACGGACGAACAGCAGGCAATACTGACCAGCCTCGGCTGTGACTATCTCCAGGGCTACCTTTTCTCCCGCCCCTTGCCCGCTGAACAGGTTCCGTGGCTGCTGCTACAAAAAAACTCAGATAAACAAATTATACCCATAAGTAAAATTCAAACGGACCCCGAATTTATTTCACAAAAAAATCATGCCTGACGGGATTGAGTAGAGTATGTTTCAAGGGAGTACATGCGGGTCAGTTCTACCATGATTGCCAGGCGTATCGTGCCGATGAACAGGAAAATACTATGTCGCAAAATAGTTTTGATGCGCTTAATGCAATTAAAACGCCCGTGTGGCTCATTTCTCCTGTTTCGGAACAGATTATTTTTGCAAATGTGGCCGCAATACAGCTAACGGGTAATAAAACGCTGAATGACCTGCGTAAAGGGTCCTGTTCTGCAAGTGCGCAAACCGTACTGTCGATGTATATTCCCGAACTGAAAAACGATCACGATATTGTCGAGATCTGGACAGTTAGACGGGGCGGGCAGGACGTACCGTTAAGCTGTCGCCTCTCCCTCACCCACGTCACGCCGGATAGTGATGTTATCGTTTTCGAAGGGATCTCTTCGCACGCCCCCTCAGGCCTGAAAGCCAGCCGTTCAGCAACCTATCAGCGCAAAAAACAGGGGTTTTACGCCCGCTTTTTCCTGACCAACAGCGCACCAATGTTGCTAATCGATCCTGCCCGTGACGGGCAAATTGTCGATGCAAACCTGGCCGCGCTCGGCTTTTACGGTTATTCACATGATGAGATGTGCCGGAAGCACACCTGGGAAATTAACACGCTTGGCAGAGGCGTCATGCCCATCATGACGGAGATCGCCGCGCTGCCCGGCGGACATAAGCCGCTTAATTTTATTCACCGCCTTGCCGATGGCACCACCCGCCACGTCCAGACCTATGCGGGGCCCATTGAGATCTACGGCGACAAACTGATGCTGTGCATAATCCATGATATTACTGAGCAAAAGAGGCTTGAGCAGGAGCTGGAAAATGCTGCATTACGTGACTCGATGACGGGGTTACTCAACCGACGTCAGTTTTATAACGTTATCGACCAAACCAACCTGAGCCACCTCTCCGCCCAGCAGCAATTTAGCCTGCTGCTGGTGGATACCGATCATTTTAAAAACATCAATGACCTCTTTGGTCACCTGAAGGGTGATGAGGTGCTCATCGCCCTCTCCCGAACGCTGGAAGCCTGCAGCAGACAAGATGACCTGGTGTTCCGCTGGGGCGGTGAAGAGTTTGTCATCCTGTTGCCGCGTACGTCTCTCGAAACGGCGCTGAAGATTGCCGAATCCGTCCGTGCGGCGGTCGCCCATATTACCCTCCCAGGCTTACCACGCTTTACCGTCAGTATTGGCGTGGCTCGGCATGACCCGGAAGAGAGTATTGACGCGCTGTTTAAACGTGTCGACGATGCGCTCTATCGCGCCAAAAACGATGGGCGTAATAAAGTCCTTGCGGCATGAAACTGGAGTATCGTGAAAAGCCCCGCTACAATGCCCAGCTTAAGTAAATTAACGACGGGTGGGTTGTGGCAACAATGGGAAAGACAGAAATAATACTCACCTTAATTATTTTATTGCTTATTATATTTGGCTTATGGTTTATTTTCAGCGGTGAGATTTGGTTTTTCGTTGAATATCTGGAAAACAGTCTCTACCCCACTTTTGACGCACTGTAGTGCACGTTTAATTTATTGTTTCACCTACCGAATTTGTCAGGTATCTGCATTGCCCTCAGCCACGTAAGATACGCGGCGTTATCCTCCAACAATGTTGATAACGAATCACTAAATCATTTGCTTATTTCGCCCGTTCTCTGACGGGCTTTTTTTATTTCCGACTATTAAGCAAAACCAGGGTTCTCGCCTGTCAGTCTCCATGTTGGTGTAGCACCGCTCTGCTCCAGTCATAAAAGGCGCGTACCGAAGGCGGAAGATAGCGGTTTTGTGGATAGACAAGCGAAAGCGGTAAATCGAAAGAGTCGTCCTCCATACAGCGAACCAACGCCCCGCTCTTCAGATACGGTTCAGCCAGATAGCTGGCCACGCGAATTAATCCGAGCCCTTGAATTCCGGCCTGGATATAGGCGTCGGTGTCATCGACGATCAGCGTCTCTTTCATGCGGATTGCACAATCGCCGTCATCACGCGTAAAAAACCAGTCAATGGTACGCCCGGTGCGGTGGTTCAGGTAGCCGACTGCGTAATGCTTTTCCAGTTGGTCGAGATTTTCCGGCTTACCACAGGCGGCTATATAGCCCGGAGAAGCCAGAACAACCCATCTGAAGTTCGCCAGAGGGCGCGCGACCAGCGTCGTTGAATCTTCGATCCTCCCGGTGCGGATCACGCAGTCATACCCTTCCTGAATAATGTCCTCCACGTTATCGCTGGAACAGAGTATCAGCTCCAGTTCGGGATACTGGCGGAGAAATTCCGGGAGACTGGGAAGAATGCAATGTCGGGCGAGAGACTGCGGCATCCCGACTTTAAAACGGCCACTGGGCTGCGCGGATCTGCCGGGAAAGGAAGACTCCATTGTCGCAATATCCGCCAGCAGCCGTTTGCTCTCGTCATAGTAACGTCGGCCTTCTGCGGTCACGCTGAGTTTCCGGGTGGTGCGCTGTAAAAGCTGAATGCCCAGGTATGTCTCCAGCTCCTTAACGACCCGCGATACGGTTGAGCGCGGTTGCCCCAGCACTTCTGCCGCCCTGGCGAAGCTATGGGTCTCGACCACACAAACGTATACCCGCATTGATTCCAGTTTATCCATATTCCCACCGCGCCTGAAAGGATCGATTATCCCATTTTTACGAACAGTCTAACTTATGCTTGTCGTCTTATCGAATGCAGCCATCTGACATAACCTTGCTCAAGTCGAAGTAAGAAAGCGATTTAACAAAGAGAGGCTCAGTATGAAAGAACGTGATATCACGACAGGCGAAAAAGTATTAGTGCTTGGTGCAGGACAATTGGGCGCTGCCGTGCTGGAGTATCTGGTTCCGGCAGTCACGCAGCGCGACGGCGCTGTCTCCGTTATCGTATCGCCCGGCTCCAGGGACAGCCGGGGTAAGCTTCAGTCCGAAACGCATCAAAAACTGGCTGATGCAGGGGCCAAATTTATCTCTGTCGATGTCGCTGCCAGCACGATTGACGCGTTAAAAAACCACTTCGCGGATTTTGATACCGTTATCAACTGCATGGGGTTTGTCGCTGGCGCGGGAACACAGATAAAGATTACTCGCGCGGTACTGGAGGCTCGCGTTAAACGCTATTTTCCCTGGCAGTTTGGCGTGAATTACGATGTGGTAGGCAAAGGGAGCGGTCAGCCCGTCTGGGACGAGCAGTATGATGTCAGGACGCTACTGCGGGAACAGAACGCGACGGAATGGGTGATTGTTTCAACCGGCATGTTTACCAGTTTTCTCTTCGAACCGGCATTTGATGTGGTGAATTTCTCCGAAAAAACCATCCATGCGCTCGGAGGATGGGACACACAGGTCACCGTGACATCACCTGCGGATATTGGCCGACTCACCACCGAAATTTATTTGCATCAGCCGCGGATCGTAAATGAAGTGATATTTGTCGCAGGTGAAACAACCTCATACGGAAAACTGGCAGAAACTGTTGAACGTGTGACCGGCCAAACGTTCACTAAAGACGTATTACCTCTCTCTGCGCTACTGGATGAACTGCGTTTGAAACCGGATGATACGATGACAGGCTATCGCACGGCCTTCGCCAGGGGAGACGGTGTATGGTGGCCGATGAAAGATACCTGGAATGTACAGAATAATCTGCCGACTCAGGATATAGCGTCATGGCTAAAAACCGTCATTTGAGGACATCACCTTTCAGGACGCTAATGAAAACTGGCGCTGTCAGCCGCGCCAGCTCTGGATTTAGCCGTGGTTACCTTGCGTTAACAGCAAGCCAGTACCGATTAGTGCTTTTCAATATATATCGTCCGGCTATATGCCACGTCTTCCGGGTTATTGATGGGGTAGCCCTTCACCCAGGGCTTAATCAGGCGACCGTTAGTGTACTGATAAATTGGCGCGATGGGCGCCTTCTCCATAAGGATTTTCTCCGCCATGTTGTAGTCCGCATTGCGCGCCTTCGCGGTGGTTTCCAGCGTCGCCTGCTGGACGATCTTATCGTAGGCAGGGTCATTAAAGCGGGAGATATTGCCGCTGTGAGTGGAGGTCAACAATGACAGGAACGTTGATGGTTCGTTGTAATCGCCCACCCATGAGGCGCGGATCACATCAAAGTTGCCGGTGTTACGGCTATCAATGTAGGTTTTCCACTCCTGGTTTTGCAGTTTGACATCCACACCGAGATTTTTCTTCCACATGGAGGCCACCGCAATCGCGATTTTCTGGTGGTTTTCCGAAGTGTTATACAGCAGGTTCAGCTTTAGCGGACGCTGAGGACCGTATCCTGCAGCCTGCAGCAAGGTTTTGGCCTGGGCGTTCAGCTCCTGCTGCGACATCTGCTCAAACGGCGAGGCGTCCGGAGTGAACCCTGCCGTCACGTCTGGGGTGAAGTGCCAGGCGGGCTTCTCCCCCGTCCCTAACACCTTTTCTGCCATGATACGACGGTCGATGCTCATACTCAGCGCCAGACGAACCCGTGCATCCGCCGTCGGGCCTTTTTGGGTGTTAAAGGCATAGTAATACGTTCCCAACTGAGGCGGCGTATAAACCTGCCCCGGAATGTCCTTCATGAGCTTCTGATACATGTTTTTTGGGAACGATTCGGTAATATCAATATCCCCTGCCAGGTAGCGTTTGGTCGCCGACGATTCCTGATTAATCGGCACGAAGGTCACCTTCTGCAGTACCGTTTTGGCATTGTCCCAGTAGTGCGTATTGGGCACCACAACCAGTTTTTCATTCACCACGCGGTCCTTCAGAACGTAAGCCCCGTTCCCCACCAGCGCGCCCGGCCGCGTCCACTCTTTACCGCTTTCGACGTTAGCTTTTTGTACTGGATAAAAAGCAAAGTTCGCCGTCAGGTTGCTGAACCACGGCAGCGGTTTGTCCAGCTGAACGCGTAACGTTCTGGCGTCCACCGCCGTCACACCCAGCGTATCGGGCGCGGCTTTGCCGTCAATAATGGCCTGCGCGTTATTAATTCCCGCCAGCGCGGCAAACCAGGCAAACGGAGAGGTGGTTTTCGGGTCAACCAGACGCTGCCAGCTGTAGACAAAATCCTGGGCGGTGACAGGGGAGCCGTCGGACCATTTCGCGTCATCGCGTAAGGTAAACATCCAGACGCGGTTATCGTTGCTCTGCCAGCGTGTCGCCACGCCCGGCGTCAGCTCCCCTTTCTCATTCTGATTAACCAGGCCTTCAAAGAGATCGCGAATCACCTGAATCTCTGGCAACCCCACGGCTTTCGCCGGATCCAGCGAAGCCGGCTCGTCTTTAATATGCCTGACCAGCTCCTGTTTTTGCGCCAGCGCAGTGCCCTGCGGCACGTCAGCTGCGAAAGAAAGTGAAGAGAGCCCGCACAGGCACAGTACGGCAAAAAGACGCGAAACAGGATGCTTCATAAGATCCCCTTTGATGAATTCAGGTATTAAGCAGATGCGTAATTATTTGTTTCGACAAAAAGAAATGCAAATAACTTACGCCTGAATAGTGATTTAAGGCAATTCTTAGCCATTACGGAAACTATTTGATTAACAGCGGGTTTTGCACAACACTGCCAGTAGTGACTTCTTTATCAGGATTTCGTATGGCAACCACCCGACCGAGAGCGGAACGCGGCGCCTTTCCGCCGGGCGCTGAGCAATATGGCCGCTCCTTTTTAGGCGCATCGCTGATCTGGTTCCCAGCCCCCGACGCAGACCGCGAAAGCGGCTTGATTCTTGCCGGCACGCACGGGGATGAAAACTCCTCCATCGTGACGCTTTCCTGCGCGCTGCGGACGCTGACGCCGTCATTACGGCGTCATCACGTGATTCTGGCGGTTAACCCGGACGGCTGCCAGCTGGGTCTTCGCGCCAATGCGCGAGGCGTTGACTTAAACCGTAATTTTCCGGCAGCAAACTGGCGCGCAGGGGAAACGGTGTATCGCTGGAACAGCTCCGCCGAGGAGCGTGATGTGGTTCTGCTAACGGGAGATAAGCCGGGCTCAGAGCCGGAAACCCAGGCGCTGTGCCAGCTTATCCATAAGATCCATCCCGCGTGGGTGGTCTCCTTCCACGATCCGCTGGCCTGTATTGAAGATCCACGTCACTCCGAGCTTGGCGCGTGGCTGGCAGACGCATTCGCCCTGCCGCTCGTGACCAGCGTGGGCTATGAAACGCCAGGCTCGTTCGGTAGCTGGTGCGCCGATTTGAGCCTGCCCTGCATAACCGCTGAATTCCCGCCGATCTCTTCCGACGAGGCCAGCGAAAAATACTTAAAAGCCATGGTGGATCTTTTACGCTGGCAGCCTCAGAGATGAAGCACGCCGCTGGTAAAATGGAGCGCGGGAGAGACGTCAACCGCCAGCCACGTCGGGCCGTCCAGATCGGCGAAACGGACCTGATTGACAAGCGGTAGCGCCGCGCCGATTGCCCGGGACGTACAGAGCATACAGCCCAGCATCAGTGAAAAACCTTGCGCCCGGGCTTCTGCCGCCAGGGCCAGCGCCTCTGTCAGCCCGCCGGTCTTGTCGAGCTTAATATTAATCATCTCGTAGCGGCCCTGCAGCTCGCTCAAGCTCGCGCGGGTGTGACAGCTTTCATCCGCACAAACGGGCAACGGATGGATAAAGTTCTTCAGCGCCGCGTCATCTTTTGCTGGCAGAGGCTGCTCCAGCATGGCCACCCCCAGGTCGGCCAGCAGCTGACAGCGGGCGGCCAGCCCTTCTGGATGCCATGATTCATTGGCATCAACAATCAGCGTGGCTGAGGGTACCGCCGCGCGAATGGCGACCATCCGCTCGCTAATCAGACGATCGTCGAGCTTCACCTTCAGCAGCCGGGCCCCGGCGTCATAAAGCGCTTTGGCGCTGGCGGCCATCTGTTCCGGCTCGCCAATCACTACCGTTTGCGCGGTAGCGACCGATTCCGGCAGCGCCACGCCCAGCAATGCTGTCAGGGGTTGCTGCTGTTTCGCCGCCTCGAGACTCCAGAGCGCACTATCAATGGCGTTACGTGCGGCCCCGGCGGGCAAACGATGCTGTAATGCCTCGCGCGTGAGTCCGGTTTGCAGGTCTGGCACCAGCGTCATGATATGCGCCATCACTGACGCGAGGCTTTCACCATAGCGCGGGTAAGGCGTACACTCCCCTACGCCTTTAAAACCGTCCTCTTCGATTTCAACGACCACCACGCTGGCTTCGCTTCGGCTGCCGCGGGAGATCACAAACGGGGTATGCAATGGCCAGGCTTCTTCATAGACCTTAACGCTTCTCATCACTGACTCCTTGCAGCCCGGAAAGGCGAAAAAATTTGGTTTGCCGTGTTATCCGCGGATGGCATACACTAGCCCCGACGTTAACTATATGTAAACAGGAAGATATCTATGTCACAACTCGTTCATTTCCAGGGCAACCCGGTTGCTGTTGCAGGTTCCATTCCGCAGGCTGGCAGCAAAGCGCAGGCTTTTACTCTGGTGGCTAAAGATCTGTCTGACGTCACACTGGCTCAGTTTGCGGGCAAACGCAAAGTGCTGAACATTTTCCCGAGCATTGATACCGGTGTTTGCGCCGCATCCGTGCGTAAGTTCAACCAGCTGGCAACTGAAATGGACAACACCGTTGTGCTGTGCATTTCTGCTGACCTGCCGTTCGCCCAGTCTCGCTTCTGCGGCGCTGAAGGCCTGAGCAACGTTATCACCCTCTCCACCCTGCGCAGCCCGGATTTCCTCGAAAACTACGGCGTCAGCATCGCCGAAGGCCCTCTGAAAGGCCTGGCAGCACGCGCGGTACTGGTTCTTGATGAAAACGACACTGTCGTCTTCAGCGAACTGGTTAATGAAATCACTACCGAGCCGGATTACACTGCCGCGCTGGAAAAGCTGAAAGCATAATCATTACTTAGCATTCTATACCGCTTTTTCAAAACCTCGCTATGGCGGGGTTTTTTATTAACTACTCGCTGAATCGTTAAAGCAATAATGAGCTTGCGTCACAAAATTAACGCAATTCAGTTTCAAGAATTCACCAAAATAGCGATCAGATCCGCATATTGATCGTTAAACAACCCTGAATTTACCCTCAGTGAGGCGCATCACATTTCCCTTATCGCCAAAACATTAGATTTGCTTACGAAGTTAAATAATCGTTTCAGCAAAAAGGGATAAATATGAAAATAAAACTGGCTTTAACGCTCCTTTCGGTACTGGTTTCGGGCCATGCCGCAGCAAAAACCTGGGTGCTGACAAGCGCTGAAAGCAGCGTGGAAAAAGGAAACTGGAAGATTTCCAGCGATGAGCTGAAAATTAACGATCGAACGTTCAGCATCGAGCAAAAAGTGTTGCACGGCGGCAAGCAGGAAGGTAGTAAAGTGATCGTTATTAGCAGTAAAAACGGCCTGACCATCACCTTAAGCCCGACGCGCGGGATGAACCTTCTGCACGTGGAGGGCTTTGGCACCAGGCTGGGCTGGAACTCCCCCGTTAAAGAGGTCGTTAACCCGGCGTATATTAATCTGGAAAGCCGAAACGGACTTGGCTGGCTGGAAGGTTTCAACGAGATGATGGTCCGCTGTGGCTACGAATGGACGGGGCACCCGGTCACCGCTGACGGCCAGATTTACACCCTGCATGGCAAGGCGGGGAATACACCGGCATCCCAGGTGGAGGTAGAAATTGCGGATGCTGCCCCGCATGAAATTCGTATTCGCGGTCTCATCAAAGAAAGCACCTTTAAAAAAGCGGATCTGCAAACCATGACCGAACTGCGTTACGTTCCAGGAACCAACCAGTTCAGCCTGCATGACGTTCTGACGAACCATGCCGATTACCCTCATGACTATCAGATTATCTACCACAGCAACTTCGGGGCGCCTGTCCTCGAAGAAGGCGCGCGCTTCCTTGCCCCGGCGGCAAGCGTGAGCCCGTTCAATGATTACGCGAAAGCGGGCGTTAACGACTGGCAAACCTACGCCGGGCCGACAAAAGGCTTTGATGAGATGGTCTTTAACATCAAACCGCTTGCGGACAGCAACCATGAAACCCTCGCGGCGGTGGTGAATAAAGCCGGTGACAAAGGCGCGTCAATTCAGTTTGATACCCGCCAGCTGCCCGTGCTGACCCTGTGGAAAAATACCGATACGCCAAAACAGGGCTATGTCACGGGGATTGAGCCAGGCACCAGCTACGCCTACCCCGTCACCATTGAACGCGAGCAGAAGCGGGTTAAGCAGCTGCAACCAGGCGCCAGCGCTCAATTTGACCTGACCTATACCCTGCTACACAGCGCGCAGCAGGTGAAGGACGTCGAAAGCAGGATTGCGTCGATTCAGGGCGAGACAAAAACAGAAATCGTGACCACGCCGCTGGCGAAGGAATAAGCATAAAAAAAGCCTCTTTACAGAGGCTTTTTGTTATTCGTCACCTTTCTTATGATTCAATCCATACTCACGTAGCTTATTCGCAATCGCGGTATGCGAGACGCCAAGCCGTTTTGCCAGTTTGCGGGTGCTGGGGTAGCTGCGGTACAGCTGCGTCAGCACGGAGCGCTCGAAGCGGCTGGTGATATCATCCAGCGAGCCTTCCATCGCCTCTTCGCCTACCGATACCGTTCCGGCGTCGTAATCCGGCAACAGAATGTCCTGAGGGCGCAGTTCATAGCCTTCCAGCTGGGTCAGCGCGCGATAAACGGCGTTTTTAAGCTGACGAATGTTGCCCGGCCAGCCGTAGCGCATTAACACCGTGCCGAGATCTGCAGACAGTTTCGGACGTGGAACGCCCTGCTCGTCGGCAAAGCGGGCCACAAACAGCTCCGTTAGCGGCATGATGTCCTGCGGACAATCGCGCAGCGGTGGAATGTTCAGCGTCAGGACGTTGAGGCGGTAATAGAGATCTTCGCGGAAAATCCCCTTTTGCACCAGTTCCACCAGGTTCTTCTGGGTGGCGCAAATGACGCGCACGTCCACATGCACTTCGTGATCCTCACCGACGCGGCGGAAGGTGCCGTCGTTCAGGAAACGCAGCAGTTTAGCCTGCATACGCGGCGACATTTCGCCGATCTCGTCCAGCAGCACGGAGCCGCCGTTGGCCTGCTCGAAGAACCCTTTCTTGCCTTCCGGCGCGTGTCCAAACAGCTCGCTTTCGACGGCATCTTCTGGAATAGAGGCACAGTTAAGCGCCAGATACGGTTTAGCCGCACGCGGGCTTGCCAGATGCACGGCGTGCGCCAGCAGATCTTTCCCGGTGCCGGTATCGCCGGTAATCAGCAGCGGCGCGGTAAGGCTGGCAAGCTTGCGCGCCTGATCAACCACGTGGCGCATTTTCGGGCTGACGGCAATAATCTGGCTGAATGCGCCAACGTCCTGGCTGGAGAGATTTTGCAGCTGGCGCCCCATGCGTAGCGTCGAGCGCAGCATGATCACCGCCCCGGTCAATACGCGACTATTTCCTTCTCCTTTCAGATAGACCGGTGTGATCTCCATCAGGAAATTCTGCCCGTTAATCACCACATGCTCGCTGTGCGTATTCTGCGGGTTGCTGTCCAGCCAGCGCTGAAAGTTAAAACCGGGGATCAGCTGCGCGGCGTGGTGGCTGCTGAGCTTCTCCTGGCTCTGCGCGAAAAGCTGGCAGCTCGCGTGGTTAACGCGCTCGACTTTACTTTTCAGATCCAAAGAGAGGAACGGTTCGGGCATCGCTTCAAGCAGCGCGCTCAGGGCGAGGTGCTCACGTTCGGAGGGCATCCAGGGGATGGTGCGTACATCCGTAACGCCAGCGATACGGCGTATTTCCGCCATCAGGCTGCTGAAGGTGTTAAATTCAATTTCGGCAAAATTGAGGTAAATTCGCCCGACAGGATCGATCTCAATGCCACGTAAGTCAATGCTACGTAAAACAAGAAGATCGAGTAATTCGCGGGTAAGACCGAGACGGTCTTCACAGAAGACTTCAAGACGCATGGGAAATTCACCGTTTTAAGCCAATAACGTTAAAATGATATGTCAGAACTCGGTGAACCGGAAGATGGCTGTCAACAAATATTGACAGCCAGCACGATTAGTGAACAAAGCCTCAAGGAGACGGTTTTTTATTGAGCGTTTCTTTCAGCTGACCGATCAGTTCACGCCTGAAATCCCCCAGCCGCGGCTTATCGCCATCAATCCACGGCAGCGGACGGCACACCTCCATCGCTTTGATACCCAATCGCGCCGTCAGCAAGCCCGCGCCAATGCCCTGGGCTGCACGGGCTGAAAGACGCGCCGCCAGATCCTGCGACATCCAGTCCATTCCCACTTCGCGCACCAGCTCGCTCGCGCCCGCAAACGCGATATTGAGCAGGACCAGTTTGAACAGCCTGAGCCGGCTGTAGTAACCCAGCTCTATGCCGTAAAGGTTCGCGATACGGTTGATGAGGCGCAGGTTACGCCAGGCGATAAAGGCCATATCCACCAGCGCCAGCGGGCTGACGGCAATCATCAGCGTGGATTCCGCCGCCGAACGGCTAATCTCACGCCGCGCCTGGGCATCCAGCACCGGCTGAACCATATGGGAATAGAGCGTAACCACCTCCCGGTCGTTCTGGGTTTCATGGATGGCGGCGTACCAGCGCTGGAGCGCCGGATGCGACTGATCGATACCGGCCTGGCTGGCCAGTTTTTCACAGAAGGCGCGGCCTTTGCCAGTGCCGTGGCTGTGGAGGAGATCCCGCGCTTCATCGCGCTCGTGCGCGCGCTGTCGCAAACGCCAGAGGCGGCGCCACTCGGTGGCAACCGACCCGACGCCCGCCCCCACGATGAGCGCGCCCGCGGCACATCCTCCCAGCGCAACCCAGTCCTGGGTTTGCCAGGCGTTCATCGCCCACTGCACGCCCTGCCCGACCACGCTGACGCCAAACAGCGCCAGACCGGCGGTGACCATCTTGCGCCACAGGCTGCGTTTAGGACGCAGAGCGGCTTCCACGACCGCCTCCGCCGGACCTTCCTCGGCGGCGGGATCGTCCGGCAGCGCCGGGGCAAAGTTCTCCGCCTGCGCGCCGCTGAACGTCTGCGCCGTTTTAAAGGCGTCCTGACGCTCGGGCTCAAGCGTTCCGGTAAAGTCTATGCGCGGTTTTAAGGGTTCCGTCATCGCAATTTATCTCCAATCAAAAACTCCAGCGCCGCATCCAGACGGATGTGCGGTAACGGCCGATCGACGCTCATGGTCTGAGGGCGGAAGGCTTCAAACTGGAAGCCCTGACTCTGCCAGAAGGCCTGACCCGGCAGCCGCGCGGGGACTTCGCCGGGATAGACGGTAAGCGGCTCGCCGTCACTGAGTCGATTCCCGCGTAATGCTGGTATTTTCTCGCCGTTAAGGTCAATCAGGCCGCTTTGGGTCGCCTGCACAGATGCGAGCCCAAGACAATCCATACTGATGCCTTCAAACGCGGCGTTTTGCCAGGCGTCCTGCACCAGCTGCTGCAGCAGAGAAACCATGTTGGCATGCTGATCGACCGTAACGTGATCGGCTTTTGTGGCCGCAAACAGTAGCTTGTCGATCACCGGTGAGAACAGACGACGAAACAGCGTCCGCTGCCCGTAGTGGAAACTCTGCATCAGCTGCGTCAGCGCGAGGCGCATATCGTTAAATGCCTGCGGCCCGCTGTTGAGCGGCTGCAGGCAATCCACCAGCACAATCTGGCGGTCGAAACGTAAAAAGTGGTTTTTATAAAAACCTTTGACCACCTTTTCGCAGTAGTAATTGTAACGCTCGCGCAGCATGCCGGCATTCGTGTGTTTGTCGGCCTGTGCCAGCTTCGACTCGCCTGCGCCGTCCACATCCGGCCACGGGAAGAACTGCAGCGCGGGCGCGCCTGCTAAATCACCCGGCAAGACAAAACGGCCCGGCTGGATGAAGTGCAGCCCTTCCTGTTTGCACTGATGCAGATAGTCCGTCCAGGCTTCAGCAATGGTCGCCAGACGGTTTTCGTCCGCAGGCGCCAGCGGATCAAGGCCCTCGCACAGCTGTCGCCATTTCGTTGACCACTCTGCGCGTTGCCCTTGCAACAAGCCCGTCATCTGGCGGGACCAGCTGAGGTAGTCCTGCGCCAGCATCGGCAGGTCGAGCAGCCATTCGCCGGGATAATCGACGATTTCCAGATACAGGGTTGAGGTATCCTTAAAGTGACGTATCAGCGATTCATTAGAACGAAAGCGCAGCGCAAGGCGAATTTCACTGACGCCTCGCGTTGGCGTCGGCCACGCGGGCGGATCGCCGTAAAGCTGCGCCAGCCCTTCGTCGTAGGTGAAACGCGGTATGCCAAAATCACGCTGAGGAACGCGCTTAACGCCCAGCAGACGCTCCTCGCGCACGGCGCTGAGCAACGGCAGCCGCGCGCCGGCGTGCAGATTCAGCAACTGGTTTACCATCGCGGTGATGAACGCCGTCTTACCGCTGCGGCTCAGGCCGGTAACGGCCAGACGCAGATGTCGATCAACGCCGCGGTTCACCAGTGAATTGAGTTCGTTCTTAAATCGCTTCATCGCCATCCTTCATTGCCCGGAAGCCAGGAATGTATGGCTTCAGAATACAATAAATGGGGGCAGATCGTTGATTATCAATTCTTATTTATTGCTATTGCCGTTTTCTCTCCAGTAAGATGAACGACATTGCTGTCAGTCCGGAGTGAGTAAGGTGTATGTCACCCACCATCTATGATATCGCACGGGTTGCGGGCGTATCGAAATCTACCGTTTCCCGCGTTCTGAATAAACAAACGAATATTTCCCCTGAAGCGCGAGACAAAGTGCTTAAGGCGATAGACGAATTAAATTATCAGCCCAACAAACTGGCCCGCGCCCTGACCTCTTCTGGCTTTGATGCCATTATGGTTATTTCGACCCGCTCGACCAAAACTACTGCCGGTAACCCTTTTTTCTCCGATGTTCTTCACGCCATTACGGCAAAAGCGGAAGAGGAAGGGTTTGACGTTATTTTACAAACCTCGAAAAGCAGTGAGGACGATCTGCAGAAGTGCGTGGGAAAAATAAAGCAGAAGATGATCAAAGGGATCATCATGCTGAGTTCACCCGCAAACGAATCTTTTTTCACCACGCTGGACGAATACGGTGTGCCCGTGGTGGTTATTGGAAAAGTAGAAGGAAAGTTCCAGAATATTTATTCTGTTGATACGGACAATTTTCACGACAGCGCTATTCTGGTCGATTCGTTTATTAAACATGGGCGAACAAAAATTGCCTGTCTGCATGCCCCGCTCGATTATCACGTTTCTATCGATCGCCTTGCGGGTTATAAATCCAGCCTTGAGAAGCAGGGTATCGCCATAAACCCGGACTGGGTCATTGATGGCGGATATACCCATGAAAGCGCGCTCCAGGCAGCCTGCAAATTACTCTCGTCTGACAACCCGCCCAATGCCGTTTTTGCTACTGACAGTATGAAATTGTTGGGTCTATATCGTGCAGCGGATGAGTTAAATCTGATGGTTCCCGAGCAGGTTGTTATGGCAGGCTACAGCGATCCGATGCTGTCTCTCGTTTTAACCCCTGCGCCAGGCGGGTTTGATATTCCGACGAGAAAGCTCGGCGAAGAGAGCTGCAACGTGTTGTTTAAGCGTATTGCGGGTAAACCTGCGCCGCATAAGATTTTGGTTGATACGCATTTTTCGGATGCGGCGTCCTTGCGCTAATAACCAGGGGCAATCGCCCCTGGTAAATCATGATCAGAACGCGTAGTTCACGCCGACACCCGCGTAGTGGAAGCGATCGCTCTCACCTTCGTCATGGTTTTCCCATTCGTAGGCATATTCCAGCGTCATGGATAAACCGTTGTTAAAATCATAGGCGTACAGCATACCCAGACGGTTGAAATCATGTCCTTCACGCGTCGGATCGTCCTGCCAGTCCCAGTTTGACCAGCGATCGAGTCCCAGACGGGTATAAGGCGTTAACGTCGTCTGGCCTAACGAAATCGGCAGGTAGGCACGAATTTCCTGGGTAGAAAACTCGCCGTTATTACGTGAGCTGTCCATATTGAAGCCGCGCTCTAAATAATAATTTACTTTCGCAGAGAACGTTTCGTTGATGGTCCAGGTAAAACCGGTTTCGGTCTCGACGCGGCTGTCAGAATAACCGGTTTTATCCAGATCGTTGGCAAACTGATACATGGCAAACCAGCCGCCAAAGCGCCAGTCGTCGGTTAATTTAATATCCCAGTCAGGCTGAACTTTGTAACGCTGCATATTAGCGCTACCGTCTTTTGCACCGTGTTCATCTTTAAAGTGATAACCATAATTGCGGAAGCCACCGGTCAGACCGAACGTAAAATCATCGGTGCCGATAAAGCGATAGCGCAATTCAAATTCCGGGCGATCGAAATAGGTGCCACGCGTCATGCTGCTATAATCAACCGGCCCTTCCTGATACATTGCCAGAGAGATTGTCCAGGCATCCCATGTTGCATTAAACCATACGGAGGGTTCATATAATCCATCTTTATCGTCGCTCTGACCTTCGACGTTTTCAATTTCATACATGGCACCGATATTAAACGCCCACTGTTTTGCGGATTCTGTTGCTTGCGCGCAGCTAACCCCTGCGCACAGAACGAGCGCAGCACTTCTTAGTAGAGTACTCATAAAATATTCCCTTTATAATTAACAAACAAAAAAACCGGAAATTTGCATTTCCGGCAAACACCTTTCTTATCTAATAGCCGCTTCGGTATCGGCGTCGAAGAAATGGCACTTATTCATATCGAACTGAATGCCGATAGTATCTCCGGCAACGTAGTCATTGGCCGCGCCTGCGCGGACAACCAGTTCATGTCCGCCCACGGTGGCATAAAGCATAAATTCGGCACCGGTAAGCTCAGCGACGCTGACTTTCGCCGCGATATCTTCTCCGCTGCTCTGCAGGGTAAGAATGTCTTCCGGACGGATCCCGAAGACGACCGCTTTACGCTGGTAACCTTGCGCATTCAACTCGACTAGCTTGTCCTCAGGGATCTCCAGACGCAGCGTTTCCGTTACGAAATAGCGATCGTCGATAGCGCCACGAATGAAGTTCATTGCCGGAGAGCCAATGAACCCTGCGACAAACATATTGGCCGGCTCGTTGTATACCTGCTTCGGCGCACCCACCTGCTGAATGATACCGTCTTTCAGGATCACGATGCGGGTCGCCATCGTCATGGCTTCCGTCTGGTCGTGCGTAACATAGATCATGGTGGTGTTAAGCTTCTGGTGAAGCTTGCTGATTTCGGCACGCATCTGCACGCGAAGCTTAGCATCGAGGTTGGATAACGGCTCATCCATCAGGAAGACGCCCGCTTCGCGCACGATCGCCCTGCCCAGCGCCACACGCTGGCGCTGACCGCCTGATAAAGCGCCAGGTTTACGCTTCAGGTATTCGCGTAACCCTAAAATCTGCGCCGCCCAGTTCACGCGTTCTTCAATCACCGCGGGCGCTATTTTTTGCATTTTCAGGCCAAAGGCCATGTTGTCGTAGACCGTCATATGCGGATAAAGCGCATAGTTCTGGAATACCATTGCGATATCACGCGATTTGGCAGGCACGTCATTCATGCACACGCCGTCGATAATCAGTTCACCCGCGCTGATCTCCTCAAGACCGGCAATCATTCGCAGCGTCGTGGATTTACCGCAGCCCGACGGACCGACGAAAACAATAAACTCTTTGTCTTCAATTTCGAGGTTGAAATCCTTAACCACGTGGACCTGGTTATCATAGATTTTCTGAATATGTTTCAGAGAAAGTTGAGCCATAATTTATTCCTTATCAATACGCCCGGGACGCCCAGAATTCTGTCAGGCATTTCCAGGTCAGTTCCCGCGTTGAATGAAGTTGTAATCCCGCATGGTTAAGGCCAGGCCCAATCCCGACCGACAGCATTCCTGCGGCGTTGATTGCTTCAACACCCGCAGCGGCATCTTCAATGCCAATCGCCTCTTCAGGACGCACGTTCAGCCCCGCACAGGCCGCAAGGAAGATCTCCGGGTCCGGCTTTGAACGGCAAATGCGGGAAGCATCAGCGCAAAAATCGAAGGCCTGATGAATGCCCAGCGCGTGCAAAATCCCTGGGGCATTGAGCGATACGGATGCCAGCCCAATCTTGACCTTCGCGGCACGGATCTCCGCCAGCACGTCGCGGATCCCCGGCAGCAGAGAATCCTGCGTCAGTGATGCCAGCGACTGGACGTAAAGCGCATTTTTTTTCGTCGCAAGCGCCAGGCATTGCTCCTCGCTAAACATCCCCTCTTTTCCGCCGTGCTTCAGAATGCGCTGGAGGGAATCCATGCGGCTTATCCCCTTAAGCTGTTCGTTAAACACTTCGTCGAAGGTAATGCCAATTTCCTCCGCCACGGCACGCCAGGCCAGAAAGTGGAGATGCGCGGTATCGGTGATCACACCGTCCAAATCGAATACAACAGCCTTAAGCGTCATGTTGCCCCTCCGTGGTAGCGGTCCCATTCACGGACGCAAGAAAATCCTTATACGCGAAGACTTCTCGCTCCGGGATATGTAGCGTTTTGCCCCACAGCGTCAGCGTGGCAGGCGCCGTGGTTTCAATGGTTAACACCTCGTTTTCATACGTGAAGTGCATTGCTGCGTTCCGCCACCGCAGCGGGAAAGCGAGTTTTTGCCAGTGAGCAGGCAGTTTTGGCGCGAGATGCAGTTCCCCTTCAATGATTTGCAGGCCAGCAAATCCCTGAATTGCGCCAGACCAGATCGCACCGGTTGCCGCGGCATGAATGCCCTCATCGCTGCTGTGCGGATCGTCGCCCAAATCAATGGCGATGCCATCGCGCCAGAAGGCATAGGCCCCCTGCGTGTCACCGCAGCGCGCGAGCACAATCCCGTGAATGGCCTTGCTCAGGGACGAATCATGGATCGTGCGTGGCTCATAGAACGCCAGATTGGCGGCGCATTGCCGTGGCGTAAACCGTTCTGGCAGCAGGTAGTTAAGCATCACCACATCGGCCTGCTTAAGGATCTGCATCTCGTTCACTTCCGCGCGGGAATAATCGAGCAGAATCGTCTGCTTACCCGCTTTGGCTTTATAACGGCTCAGATCGATGGCCGGTTTTGCCATGAAGGAATCATCCTGCGGGATCACACCGTCTGCATCGGCCTCCGGTAGCCATAAGCGCGCCAGGAACTTCGCAGCATTCTCCGTAAAACGCGCATCCTCACGCCCAAACATCGCCATAAACTGGCGCGCGCAGGCAACGTTGTGCCAGGCCAGATAGTTGGTGTAAGCGTTGTTGTTCACGTGCTCGGTGTATTCGTCCGGTCCGATCACATCATGGATTTCCAGACGACCATTGACGTCCGTTGCGCGTCCCATCCAGAACAAAGCCGTTTCCATCAGCAGCGTCAGGCCTTCGTTACGCATAAAGGCGTCATCATGCGTCGCCTGCCAGTACGCAACGACGGCCCAGGCAATATCAGCCACGATGTGATGCTCAGCAAGTGCGGAAGCCACCTTCTGGCGTACCCCGGTGCGGATGTTGATTGCCGCGAACTCCGGCGTCTCTTCCTCTCCGCTTGCGGCGCTTTCCCATGGGAACAACGCGCCCGGCCAGCCGTTACGACGGGCTTTTTCCCGTGCGCCAGCCAGATTAAGCCAGCGATAGCGCAGCAGGCTGCGGGCAACCTGCGGGCGGGTAAATAGATGGAAAGGCAGCAGGAAAATTTCGGTATCCCAGAAGACGTGCCCCTTGTACCCTTCGCCCGTCAGTCCTTTTGCGGCAATACTACTTCGCTCATCATGGGCAGGCGTCATCGTGGTCAGGTGCCAGACCGCATAATCCAGCGCCATCTGATCCTGTTGCTCTGCGGAAGTCACTTCCACCCGGGCATCACGCCAGACCTCTTTCCAGGCATACGCTGAGCTTTCAAGCAATGCGTCGTAACCTCTTGCGGCAGAAACTTTGAGATCGGCCAGCGCGTTGCGCGCAAAAGACTCCTGTGACAGCGCTTTATCGCTACGATGCGTCACCCAGACGATCTTTTCAAGCGTGACAGTGTCACCCTGAGCAATGGTCAGTGAATGATGTACGCTGAGACGCCGATTTTTGGCGGTGAAACAGCTGTCGCTCTTAGCGGAGAGCTGACAAAACGCCGAAACAACAACCTCCGACGCCCGGTCCTGCGTTTCATACACCCCCTGCATATAGTGCTGGTCAAAGACCCTGACCGAGATTTCATCCAGATGCTGTCTGCCGCTGTTCGTTTGCGTCGCATCAATGCCGGTTTTCAGCACGGCATGCGTGGCGGCATCAAGAGGCGTGATCGAGAGCTGCATAGCCACTAATGGCAACTGGTCCAGCGACACAAAACGACGACTCTCCAGCCGATAGCGCTTGCCGTCGGGCGAACGCCAGACAACGTTACGATGCAGTTCGCCGTTAGCGAAGGCCAGCTCGCGCTGCCACTCAAGAATTTCCCCAGCCAGGAGGGTGAAATTGACGCCGTCCAGCTCTACATCAATACCGGTGATATCCGGCAGATTGACCAGCTCGGTGGTCTCGTTGCGCCCCGCGCGATGATACAGTCCAGCGAGATACATGCCTCTGGTCTGCTGGGTGTACTCTTCTTCATGCGCAGCGCGAATGCCCATGTAGCCATTGCCGCATGCCATGATGGAGGCGTATTTATTCAGGCTGTGTGGACAAAAGCCCGGATCGGTTAATACAGAGACGTTCAGCATAGTGTTACGCTTTCCCCTGTTTCTGCGGATTCATAAAGCGCGCCAACAAGCTGCTGAATTACCAGTCCCTGTTCTGCATCGGCAATCATCACGGGCTCTCCCAGCACGTGACGTACGAAGGCATCCATGCTGCGCAGATGGCGCTGATCGTCCGCCTCTTCGCGCTGGGTAAGGGTTTCTAAAACACCGGCTTCGTCGTTGTAGATGTGCGCCGGGAACAGCGTTGCACCCGCCTTTTCACCGCAGAAAGAGACGTTCATGATTGACTGCTCGCGAATGTTAAGCGCAAAGGAGGTGTCCAGACGCAAAATGCCGCCGTTGCAGAATTCAATCGTGCCAAACAGCGCATCTTCCACGGTAAATTGCGCAGGATCCCACTCGCCAAACTGACCGGTGCTTTTACGGTTTCCCAGCCTCTGGAAGCTGTGCGCAGTCACCCGTTTTACCGCCGGGAAACCCAGGACATACATTGCGGCGTCGAGCATATGAATGCCGATATCAATCAGCGGTCCACCGCCCTGTAGCGATTTGTTGGTAAAAACGCCCCATCCCGGCACACCGCAGCGACGCAGCGCCTGCGCCGAGGTAAAGTAAACCTCACCGAGCGTTCCGTTCATTACCGCATCGCGCAGGAGTTGGGTATCCAGGGCAAAGCGATGGTGAAAATCATAGGCCAGGACTTTTCCTGCCTTGCGCGCCGCGATGCGCATCTCATCAGCCTGCTGCGGCGTCATCGCCGGGGGCTTTTCACACATCACATGGCAACCCGCCTCGAGCGCCGCCATCACGTGTTCAAAATGGAACCGGTTGGGCGAACAGACGCTCACCACATCCGGTTTTACTGCCTGCAACATCTCGTGAGCGTTCTGCCATGCCGATGGAATAGCATAACGTTCCGCGAACGCCTGTGCCTGCTCAAGGCGGCTGTCCATGACAGCCACCATTTGAACATCACTGCGCGTGGCGTAATACGAGGCATGCACTTTGTCCGCGACCTGCCCGGCGCCAATAATGGCGACGCGCAGAGGCGAAGGTGTAGAAGCACTCATCACGCTCGTCATCCTTAGCATTCACGCAAATAAGTGAGAGAGTCCTGATAAGCCTTAGCCGGATCCTCGGCGCGAACACGGCATTCATACACGACGTATCCCTGATAGTTATCGGCACGCAGCTGATCGAACAGGCTGGCGAAATCGAGGCTGCCGCTGCCCGGCTGATAGCGGTGGTTATCTGCAATGTGAACATGACCCAGCAGATCGCGGTTCTGATGCAGCGCGTCCGTCAGCGAGTCTTCTTCAATGTTCATGTGATAGAAATCACCGATGATCTGCACGTGCTTCAGGCCGTTCTCTTCGATATAACGACGCGCGTCTGCCAGGGTGTTGATCATATGATCCTGGTAACGGTTCAGCGGCTCCAGGTAGACGGTGGTGCCGGTGCGCGCGGCCACCTCATCCAGCCAGCGCAGCGAGGCGCTTACGGCTTTGCGGTCACCGTCCAGGCTGCGTGGAGAGGTCATTGGCGGCAGACGGAAGGTAAACATGCCCCAGGCAGCAGGCACGATAATGCCCTTTCCGCCGACTTCCGCCAGCGCTTCCAGAATGCGTTCGATCTGCTGTAATCCGTTCAGACGGCGTTCTTCGATGAAATCACCGATCCAGCCATCGTACCCGCCACATGCTGTCGTCACCGGCAGGCCCGTGGCTTTGATAGCGGCTTTCACTTCATCGAGATTTTCCACCAGCAGACGTCCGTCAATTTCGTAGCCATCAAAACCCATCGCTTTGATGTACTGGAATTTTTCCATGATGTTGGTCGGGAAAAAGGCCTGGTTTTGTGTTGCGATCTTCATGATTTGCTGTCCTTAGCTTAAAAAGTGACGCCCATTTTGATACTGAGTTCCGGATGCTGATCGACATACTTCATATAGCTTTCCGGGCTGGTGGTGAAGGTCACGACCGGGTCGATCAGATCTTCACAGTTCAGATAACCGTTCATCAGCAATTCCCAGCAGGTCTCTTCGATACGCTTGCGGCTCCAGCGCGGATAGTCCGGGTTCGGTTCACTGCAGGCGCGGGAGAAGACAATCTTCGCGTTGTTGAAGTGCGCTTCGCGGCCCAGGTTGAAGCCTGCCGCAAACGGTTTGGCGAAGGCTACGTAGGAGATGGTGCCGCCGTAGGCGAGCCCGCGCAGCGCGGACTGCAGTGCATCTGCAAAGCCGCTGGTTTCGATGATCACGTCCGCGCCCTGCTTGCCGGTCAGCTTTTTGATTTCCAGACCGACATCGGTACCGATTGGATTCAGGCAGTGGTCCGCGCCGTGACGGCGAGCGATCTCACAGCGGTGTTCGATCGGATCAACGCCGATAACCACTGACGCACCGGCTTTTTTCGCCAGCTGAATCGCAATTTGTCCGATGGCTCCCAGACCGACCACGACAACAAAGTCACCCACACGGACGTTGGCATCACGCACGCCGCTCATGGCGAACTGCGCCGGATCGTAGCAAACGGCATTCTTCCAGGACGCGCCCTGCGGCATTTTACGCAGCTTATAGTTGTTCACCGCGTTAACGATGACCGTCTCCTGCAGCGGGCCGTAGCAGCAGACGCTGTCGCCGATCTGGTATTCCGTTACGTCTGCACCGCATTCAATAATGTCGCCAACGATCATGTTGCCCAGCTGGAACTTACCGAATTCGATACCGCGCGCAGCGCCCTCTTCACGCGGCGTGAACATCTGCCACTCTGCGTTGAACTCTTCATCAATAAACGGGCTTGCCGCGCGGAAATCCACGACTTCCGTTCCGTGCTTCGGGGCGCCAAAGCGGGCGCTAATTTTCACTTCATGTGCTTCCACAGCACGGTCTTCATACTCCACCAGCGCCGCTACGCGTGGCGCTGTCGCAACTAACTTCTTCATAACTTGCTCCTGATAAAAAATTGGCCGCCTTAGCCCTTGACGCCACCGGCGGTCAAACCACTTTTAATAAAACGTTCAGAGAGTGCGTACATGATGACCACCGGAAGCGCCGTCACCAGCGATGCCGCCATCATGCGACCCCAGATATAATCTGGCGTACTAAAGAGCGTGTTCAGCCCGACCGGCAGGGTAAAGTTGCTGGCACTGGACAGGAAAATGGAGGCAAACAGGTAGTCGTTCCATGCCACCATGAAGCAGTAAACAAACACCGACACGAGACCGGAAATGGCCAGCGGCACGGTAATGCGGAAGATGATTTGCAGGCGGTTCAGACCATCCATCATCGCGGCCTCTTCTATTTCGTCCGGAATGGTGTCGAAATAGCTGCGCAGCATGAATACCGCCGTAGGCAACGTCTGGGTCACCATGGTGATGATCAGCGCCAGTTCAGTGTCGTAAATGCCGAGCGCGGTGATGATTTTGAACAGCGGCACCACCAGCAAAATCCCGGAGAACATATAGACGGTGTAGAAGCTCGCGTTGATCGTCGCGCGTCCTTTAAAACGCAGCTTGGACAATGCGTAAGCGCCCAGCGTGCCGAGAAACACCGCAATTACCGATGACGTCAGCGACACCACCATGCTGTTGCGGAAATAATCCACGAACGGGAAAATTAGCGGGTTAAAGATGTCAACGTAATGCTGAAGCGTCCACGCCTGCGGCAGAATAGTCGGATTCAGCGATATGGCCTCTTTCGCGCTCTTGAATGACGTCATCAGCATCACGAAGAACGGGAACAGCGTGATAATCAGAAATACCGCCAGCCCCAGATAGAAACCAATACGGCCCAGTATGCGTTTATTTGTTGCCATTGAGGTTTACCCTTTTTCTGGTCAGCAGAATGACGGCGAAGATGATCACAAACAGCACAACAGAAATGGCGGCTGCTTTGCCCAGATCGTTGAATGCAAAGGCAGTTTTATAGAGATATACGCCCAGAATATCGACCTTCGTGGTCAGCAGATAAACATCCGCAAACATGTAGAACATCCAGATGGTTCGCAGCGTCACCACCGTTGCCAGTACAGGCATGATGGCGGGCAACGTGACGATACGGAAACGCTGCCAGGCGTTGGCTCCGTCCATCTCTGCCGCTTCATACAGCGATTTATCAATGGTCTGTAAAATTGCCAGGAATGAGATAAAGGCATACGGGAAGTAGCGCCAGATGGCGAACAGCACCACCAGCACGAAGCTGCTGCCAGGGTTATCGAACCAGAGCGGCGCCTGGTCATACAGATGCAGCAGATCGACGCCCAGATAGTTCACAATGCCGTAGCCGTTGTTGAACATGTATTTCCAGGCAAATACCAGGGAAATAGAGGGCGTCACGTAGGATAAAATCACCAGCGAACGCGCCGTCTTCCGGAGACGAAACTCACGGTTAAAGAAGATGGCGACGGCAAGCCCCAGCCCGGTGCTGCCGAGCACGACCAGCGCCGTATACCAGAACGTCATCCACAGCGAGTGCCAGAACGCAGCATCCCCCAGAATGCGGATGTAGTTATCCAGGCCAACAAACACCGCATCAATACGCGGGTTAAGCGGCAGGCGTAAGAAACTGATTTCAATATTGGAAATCATTGGCCAGGCCACCAGGCCCCCCAGCAAAATCAGGCTGGGGGCCAACAGCAGCATGGCGAAAGGCATATCTGAACGACCAGAAAACAACGTCTTCATAATTTCCTTCCGCAGAGCGCTCCTATCGTTGTGAAATCAGGTCAGTCAGTCGCGTCTGGCTCTTGCTAAGCGTTGCGCTGAGATCTTGTTTACCCACGGTGACGTTATGCACCATGGAGCTGATAATGCCGGACCCTGTCACATCGCCCATGCGCGTGAAGTTTTTGTCGCCGACAGCACCAAACACCTGTACGTTCGGGAATTGGGCGATCAGTTCATAAGGCAGTTGCCCAAACGCTTTAATCACCTCGTTGTTTTTCCAGGTATCCGTTCCTACGACCAGCGTGTTCACCGGCAGCGCCGCGCCCGGCGACATCATGACCCAGTCGGTTGCGTTTTGAGCCTGCTCCATCCACGTCACAAACTTCTCAGCCGCCTGCGTTTCCTCTTCGGTTTGGCCGGTCGTGATTGTCAGTGAGGTGACCATGCCGTAAACGGCAGAGGACTTCTCGGTAGGTACGACGAAGCCAAGGTTGGCAGGGTTTCCATCCTGGAATACCGCTGGCAGGATGTAGGTGGAATAGACGGCCATCGGTGCAGAACCGTTCATGAAGGCATCTTTGATCTCCATGACGTCGTTCGAGCCCGGCATGGTGGTCGCGGCCAGCGCTTTATAGAACGCCAGCGCTTTCGCCATTTCAGGGGTGTCAATTTCAACGTTTCCGTTGGCATCAAAAACGTTCGCGCCGCCGGAAAGCGCAAACTGGGAGAACGCCTGCTCGGTCATGACGCTTTCCGCGGTGGGCAGCGCAATACCGTAATGTTTGTTGGCCGGGTCGTTAAGCTTCTGGCTGGCTTTCAGCAGCTGTTCCCAGTTATGCGGTTCCTGAATACCCGCAGCGGCAAGCACATCTTTGTGATACCAGACGCCGGACAGCCAGGCGCTCATCGGCACCCCCGTCCAGGCTGTGCCGTCTTCAGTACGCACAACGCGCAGGATCCCGTCATAGAAGGTCTTTTCGCCTACCGCTTCAATGGCTTCACCGATCGCCTTGCGATCCAGCAGTTGTTCCTTATCCATGACTTTCGCGTAATCATGGCTGACTTCAATCACTTCAGGCAGCGCGCCCGTTCTGGCGAGCGTAATTACTTTGGTGTTGTAGGCATCTTCTTCCACCGGCACCTGCTTCACCGTAATGCCGGGGTTTTCTTTCTCGAATTTTTCGATAAGTTTCGTAATAACTGCCTGGCGCTCCTGCTCTACTGACGAGTGCATGAACTCAATGGTCACAGCAGACGCTTTATCATCTTTACAGCCTGATAACAGGGCGCACGAAACCAGTGCTGATAACAGCACAATTTTGGGCATTTTCATTTTAGGGTCCTTTTTAGTTTTCTTTAATCCACATAACCTGCCATGGATTGAGGGTCAGCTCTTTACCGCTAACAGCTTGTCCTGATAGTAATTCCATACCAGTAAGCGTGTCCCCATAAACGGTATGAACGTTATTACTAAAATTAAACAGGGCTGTAATTCTCTCACCGTTTTCAGCCACACGAACAATTTTAAGAATTTGTTCATCCAGTGATTCAAAAAATGCCTGGGCATCAGGGTGAAACGCACTTTCCCCACGACGAATCGCAATAAACTCGCTTAAACGAGAATAAATTTTATGACGAATGCTATTTTTATTATTAAGTTCGAGATCAACCTGACCGGCGGTATATTTCTTGCGGTTTATCGCGCGGTTATAGCCGAGGCGCTCGACCCCTTCATAATCGTTACGGGAGCCAAGAATACTTTGAATATACACGGCAGGTACACCAGGGAAACTTAACAGCACCGCATGCGCCAGAATAAAGCGCGCAATGCGCTCATCATCTGAACTGTTTTGCGCGCTTAACGCGTCAAGATAGGTCACATTAATTTCGTAAGGACTGCGCGTACCGTCAGGATTATTTTTCCAGTTGACCAGCGCCCCTTCCTGCTGAAGTTTCTCAACCAGTGCGAGGATTTCTGATTCCGGCAGAATGCCGCGCAGCGGGTTCAGACCGATACCGTCATGAGACGCCAGGAAATTGAACCAGGTCGTTTTTGTTGAAGGCAGCGCCAGCGATCCCGCCCACTGACAGAGAGCGTTAACATTCTGACGGTGCACTGCATGCAGCACCAGCGGCGGCAAGGAGAACTGGTAGACCATCTGAGCTTCATTTTCACCGTCACCGAAATAAGAGATATTGTCCTTATGCGGAACGTTCGTCTCAGTAATGATCACGGTACCCGGCGCCACGGCCTCGGTAATAGCACGGAAAAGCTGGATAAGGCAGTGAGTCTGTTCCAGATGGATGCAGCTTGTTCCAGGGATCTTCCACATAAATCCGACGGCGTCCAGACGGATATAACGCGCCCCTTCCGCCAGGTAATGGAGCAGCACGTCAACCATCGCAATCAGCACCTGAGGCGAGGCGAAGTTGAGATCGATCTGGTCATCGCTGAAGGTGGTCCAAAGATGACGCACGCTGCCATCATGCAGCGTAAATGGTGTCAGCAACGGTAATGCGCGAGGACGCGTCACTGCAGATAAATCAGTTTCAGGATCGACAGCAATAAAGAAATCTTCGTAGCCAGGTTTCTGCGCAAGATAATTAGCAAACCATTCACTTTTTGCTGACATGTGGTTGCAGACGAAATCAAACATTAAGCTGGCAGACTGTTTTAAATCAGCAACGTCTTGCCAGGACCCGGTTTCAGGCGCAACGTTGTGGTAATCAATAACGGAAAATCCGTCATCAGAGGACCACGGATAAAAAGGTAAAAGGTGGACATGGGAAAACGTGCGAGCAAGCCACTCATTATAAAAGCGGGTAAATACCGGCAACGCTTTCTCCCCTTTCGCGGAGAACTGATCGGCGTAGGTGATCAGAACGACATCTTTTTCATCCCAGCCTGATTTACGCTTTTCTGTAATATCAACAGCAGCTTGTTCAAGCTTTGTTAATAACACTTTAAAATGTGCTTCAGAAAATGATTCACCGTAAATATGATTGATAAGTTTTTTAATTTTTGCGTTCACATTATTTTCCATGGTAGCGGTCCCACGAAGGGCAATCTACTCCCCTGAAAAATATCTGTCAACGAACCGGGAGGCTGAAAAACGCAATTACAAAGCAGCTCTGTGCAGTAATGTGAGCTGCCGCAAAGAAAGTGAGGGAAAGGGATGAAATGTCGTTAGCCCTTCCGGGGAGAGAAAGGGCTAACGCGAGCGTGAATTATCGGGATAAGTAACGGCGTGACAGCCGCTTTGCCGCTTTTTGCAACAGAGGTTCAAGCGCCACGGCCAGCAACATTCTGACCGGCTTGCGGGCAACAGATCTGATCGCCCAGCCCGCCACACCTGCCGGGCCGTAACGTAACGCCGTCATCAGAACCAGTTTACCTGCGATTTTCAGGCCGGGTTTTACCTTCTGACCGGCCTGTTGCCAGTTTTTCTTCATGTATATTCTCTCTTAAAGCTGACGAAAACGACTTCTCAGCGTAAAGGTATCGGATGTGACATAGCGTTCCATTTCACGTAACCGCTTCTCCCCTTCAGCCAGCCGATCGTCAACCGCATTGAGAAGATCGTTACTGGTAGGCGCGCCTTCCGCAGCCAGTTCGCCTTCCGGCATCGGGTCAAGTACAAACGACAGCACGATGTAGGCCACGAAAGTGATAAACGCCAGGCCGAAAAATATCGACAGCACCGTGACCACACGAACCAGCTTTACCGGAACGTCGAGATAATGGGCCAGCCCGGCGCAAACGCCGCGCACCATGCCCTGCTGTGGAATTCGCCACAATTTTTTGTTCAGATTCAGTCCTGACATTAACGGTCCCTCCAGTTAGGATGTTCTGCATCCAGGATTGCTTCCAGCGCCTGAATGCGATCGCGCATCTTGTTAGCCTGGTCGGTAAGCTGCGCAAGACGTTGTTGTTCACTCTGGGATAAATCGTTCCCTGAAGAACGGTTGCTGTAGTGCAGCCATAGCCAAATCGGCAAAACAAACAGCACGAAAATCGTCAGGGGAATGGCCAGGAAAAGCGCGCTCATGTGTACTCCTTGTCGTCGGATGCTTAGCGGCACGCTCAGGTGCCGCAACATTATTATTGGTTATCTTGCTTCATTTTGGCTTTCAATGCCGCCAGCTGCTCGCTGATTTCATCGTCCGCTTTCAGATCGGCAAACTGTTGATCCAGCGACTTTTGCTTACCGATGCCGTGGCTCTCTGCTTCCGCTTCCATCTGGTCGATACGACGCTCGAATGACTCAAAACGCGCCATGGCCTCATCCAGCTTGCCGCTGTCCAGCTGACGACGCACGTCGCGGGAAGAGCTTGCCGCCTGATGACGCAGGGTCAGCGCCTGCTGACGCGCGCGGGTTTCGCTCAGTTTATTTTCGAGCTCACCAATCTCTTTTTTCATGCGGGTGAGCGTGTCTTCCACCAGCGTGACTTCATGCTCGAGCGTAGCGATCATGTCCGCCAGCTTCTGCTTTTCAATTAACGCCGCGCGAGCAAGATCTTCTTTATCTTTGCGCAGGGCGAGTTCCGCCTTTTCCTGCCATTCATTGAGCTGAGCGGTGGCCTGCTCAATACGGCGCGTTAACTGCTTTTTCTCAGCCAGCGCACGGGCGGAGGTAGAACGCACTTCAACCAGCGTGTCTTCCATCTCCTGAATCATCAGGCGCACCAGCTTCTGCGGATCTTCTGCTTTCTCCAGCAGTGAGTTGATGTTGGCGTTCACGATGTCGGCAAAACGAGAAAAAATACCCATAATCAAATCCTCATAGTTCTGTTATCGGGCTATGCCCTGCTGTACTGATAATACAATTTCCGTGCCAGTTTTTTATCTTATTGATTTTACACGGTGTGATTGATTTTTACTCATCACATAACTATGCTGACCTGGTGAATATCGCTAAGGAGTGGTTAATTTCATCATGACTCAATACAAAGATAACTTACTCGGCGAAGCCAACAGCTTTCTTGAGGTGCTGGAACAGGTTTCTCGCCTTGCGCCGCTCAACAAACCGGTGCTGATTATCGGCGAGCGCGGCACGGGTAAGGAACTGATTGCCAACCGTCTGCACTATTTATCCGGACGCTGGGACGGCCCCTTCATTTCTCTAAACTGTGCGGCGCTGAATGAAAACCTGCTCGACACCGAGCTGTTCGGCCACGAGGCGGGCGCGTTTACCGGCGCTCAGAAGCGCCATCCGGGACGTTTTGAGCGCGCCGACGGCGGCACCCTGTTCCTTGATGAACTCGCCACCGCGCCGATGCTGGTGCAGGAAAAGCTGCTACGCGTGATTGAGTATGGTGAACTGGAGCGCGTCGGCGGCAGCCAGCCGCTGCAGGTTAACGTGCGCCTGGTCTGCGCCACCAACGCCAATCTGCCGGAGATGGTCGCGGAGGAGAAATTCCGTGCCGATCTGCTTGACCGCCTGGCCTTTGACGTCGTTCAGCTTCCGCCCCTGCGCGACAGGAGAAGCGACATCATGCTGCTTGCTCAACAATTTGCGATTCAGATGTGCCGCGAGCTCGGTCTCCCTCTTTTCCCCGGCTTCAGCGATCATGCGCGGGAGACGCTTCTGGCCTACCGCTGGCCGGGAAATATCCGCGAACTGAAGAACGTTGTGGAACGTTCTGTTTACCGCCACGGCAGCAGCGAGACGGAGCTGGACAATATCATTATCGATCCTTTTCAGCGCAATGCGCCGCCGGTTTCCTCCCCGTCATCGTCAGACGATACTCCCGCGCTGCCCCTTGATTTGCGCCAGTTCCAGCACGAGCAGGAGCAACAGCTGCTGGAGCAAAGCCTGAAGGCGGCGAAATATAACCAGAAACGCGCGGCCGAACTCCTGGGCCTGACCTACCATCAGTTACGGGCATTGCTTAAAAAACATCAAATGCGCTGACAATATCGGCACTTACCCGCAGACATTTTTACGAAGCAGGCGTAAGTGCGATACACTTTGCAGATCGAACCTAAAAACCTTAAAAATTATGCGTCTGGTTTTATCGTCCTTTTTTGCACTCGGTCTGTTCAGCGGCCTGGCGTTTGCTGCGCCCGGGCAGTCAACGCAGCCTGACATTCGTGACAGCGGCTTCGTCTATTGCGTCAGTGGCCAGGTGGACACCTTCAACCCGCAAAAAGCGGGCAGCGGCCTGATTGTGGATACGCTCGCCGCGCAGCTGTACGATCGTCTGCTTGATGTCGACCCGTACACCTATCGCCTGGTGCCTGAACTTGCGGAAAGCTGGGAAGTCCTGGATAACGGTGCAACCTACCGTTTTCGCCTGCGCGATGATGTCGCGTTTCAGCGTACACCGTGGTTTACCCCTACGCGCAAGCTGAACGCGGATGACGTGGTCTTCACCTTCCAGCGTATCTTTAACCGTAACCACCCGTGGCATAACGTTAACGGGGATAATTTCCCCTATTTCGACAGCCTGCAGTTTGCCGACACCGTTAAAAGCGTGCGCAAGCTGGACAGCCGGACGGTTGAATTTACGCTGACGCGCCCGGATGCCTCCTTCCTCTGGCACCTGGCGACCCACTATGCGTCCGTTATGTCCGCCGAATACGCGGCGAAGCTGACGAAAAAAGATCGTCAGGAGCTGCTCGACCGCCAGCCGGTGGGTACCGGTCCATTCCAGTTGGCCGAATACCGCGCGGGGCAATATATTCGCCTGCAGCGCCACGAACATTTCTGGCGCGGTACGCCGCTGATGCCGCAGGTGGTGGTCGATCTCGGGTCTGGCGGAACGGGACGGCTCTCGAAACTGCTCACCGGGGAATGCGACGTGCTCGCCTGGCCCGCTGCCAGCCAGCTCACCATTTTGCGCGACGATCCGCGTCTGCGTCTGACGTTACGCCCGGGGATGAACATCGCTTATCTGGCCTTTAACACCGATAAGCCGCCGCTGAACAACCCTGCCATACGTCACGCTCTGGCGCTGGCGATCAACAACCAGCGTCTGATGCAGTCGATCTACTACGGCACGGCGGAAACCGCCGCCTCAATTTTACCGCGCGCCTCGTGGGCCTACGACGGTGAGGCTAAAATTACGGAATACAATCCGGCAAAAGCGCGTGAACAACTGAAAGCGCTGGGCGCGGAAAACCTGACGCTCCAGCTTTGGGTGCCCACCAGCTCCCAGGCGTGGAACCCGAGCCCGCTGAAAACCGCTGAACTGCTGCAGGCGGATATGGCGCAGGTGGGCGTCAAGGTGATCATCGTACCGGTTGAGGGCCGTTTCCAGGAGGCGCGCCTGATGGATATGAATCACGACCTCACCCTGACAGGCTGGGCTACCGACAGTAACGATCCGGACAGCTTCTTCCGGCCGCTGCTGAGCTGTGCTGCGATAAATTCGCAGACCAACTACGCCCACTGGTGTAACCGGGAGTTCGACGCCGTGCTGCAAAAAGCGCTCTCTTCCCAACAGCTGGCCTCGCGCATTGACGCTTACGATGAAGCGCAAAAGATACTCGCTCAGGAACTGCCGGTGCTTCCGCTGGCCTCTTCCCTGCGCCTTCAGGCCTACCGCTATGATATTAAAGGCCTGGTGCTGAGCCCGTTCGGCAACGCCTCGTTCGCCGGCGTATCGCGTGAAAAAGAACAAGAGGTGAAAAAACCATGATTATTTTTACCTTGCGTCGGCTCCTTTTACTGCTGGTGACGCTCTTTTTCCTGAACTTTGTCGGCTTCAGCCTGAGCTATTTCACGCCGCATGCCCCGCTACAGGGCTCATCGCTGTGGGATGCCTGGCTGTTCTGGTTTAACGGTCTGCTGCACTGGGATTTCGGCGTGTCGAGCATCAACGGGCAGCTTATCTCCGAGCAGCTGAAGGAGGTGTTCCCGGCCACGATGGAGCTGTGCATTCTGGCCTTCGGCTTTGCCCTGATGGTAGGTATTCCCGTGGGCATGCTGGCCGGGATCTACCGCAACAAATGGCAGGATAAGTTTATCAGCGCCCTTGCCCTGCTCGGCTTCTCTATCCCGGTATTCTGGCTGGCGCTACTGCTGACGCTGTTCTTCTCGCTGACGATGGGTTGGCTACCGGTCTCTGGCCGTTTTGACCTGCTCTATACGGTTAAAACGGTAACGGGTTTTGCCATCATTGACGCCTGGCTGTCCGATTCCGTCTGGCGCCATGAGATGATCGTCAGCGCCCTGCGTCATATGGTACTGCCGGTGCTGACGCTGGCGGTTGCGCCGACAACCGAGGTGATCCGTCTGATGCGCCTGAGCACCATCGAGGTGTTTGAGCAGAACTATGTCAAAGCTGCCGCCACGCGCGGATTGTCGCGCCTGACCATACTGCGCCGCAACGTCCTGCACAACGCTCTGCCGCCGGTAATTCCGCGCCTGGGGCTGCAGTTTTCCACCATGCTTACGCTGGCCATGATCACCGAGATGGTCTTTAGCTGGCCCGGGCTGGGACGCTGGCTGATTAACGCCATCCGTCAGCAGGATTATGCTGCTATCTCAGCGGGTGTGATGGTGATTGGTTCGCTGGTCATTATTGTTAACGTGTTGTCCGATATTTTGGGTGCGATGGCTAACCCATTGAAGCATAAGGAATGGTATGCCTTACGATAACGTTTACAGTGAAAAGCGCACGCCCGGTGCGCTGCGTACCGTGTGGCGAAAGTTCTATGGTGACACCACGGCAATGATCGGCCTTTATGGCTGCGCCGGTCTGGTATTGCTTTGCCTCTTTGGTTCGTGGTTTGCGCCTTATGGCATCGATCAGCAGTTCCTTGGCTATCAGCTGCTGCCGCCTTCCTGGTCACGCTACGGCGAAGTCTCATTCTTCCTCGGCACTGACGATCTCGGACGCGACGTATTGAGCCGTCTGTTAAGCGGGGCTGCCCCGACGGTGGGCGGCGCGTTTGTCGTGACGCTCGCGGCGACGCTCTGTGGACTGGCGCTCGGTATATTCGCGGGCTCCACGCATGGCCTGCGCTCGGCGGTGCTGAACCACATTCTGGACACGCTGCTGTCGATTCCGTCCCTGCTGCTGGCAATCATTGTGGTTGCCTTTGCCGGTCCGCATCTGTCGCATGCCATGTTCGCCGTCTGGCTGGCTATCCTCCCCCGCATCGTGCGCTCGGTTTACAGCATGGTGCATGACGAGCTGGAAAAAGAGTATGTCGTTGCGGCCCGTCTGGACGGCGCGACGACCTTCAATATTCTGTGGTTTGCCGTTCTGCCAAACATCGCCGCCGGGCTGGTCACCGAGATCACCCGTGCGCTGTCGATGGCAATTCTGGACATCGCTGCGCTCGGGTTCCTCGACCTCGGTGCGCAGCTGCCGTCCCCTGAATGGGGTGCGATGCTCGGTGACGCGCTGGAGTTGATCTACGTGGCGCCGTGGACGGTTATGCTGCCGGGGGCGGCGATTATGGTAAGCGTGTTGCTGATCAACCTGCTGGGCGACGGTATTCGCCGTGCAATTAACGCGGGGGTGCAATAATGCCGCTTCTTGATATTCGCAACCTCACCATTGAATTCAAAACCGGTGAAGGCTGGGTTAAAGCCGTCGATCGCATCAGCATTACTCTCGCCGAGGGCGAGATTCGCGGGCTGGTGGGTGAATCTGGTTCGGGAAAAAGCCTGATCGCCAAAGCGATCTGCGGCGTGGCGAAAGACAACTGGCGCGTGACCGCCGACCGCATGCGGTTCGACGATATAGACCTGCTGCGCCTCTCTCCGCGCGAGCGTCGCAAGCTGGTCGGCCATAACGTCTCGATGATTTTCCAGGAGCCACAGTCCTGCCTCGATCCGTCCGAGCGCGTAGGCAAACAGCTGATGCAGAATATTCCCGGCTGGACCTATAAAGGCCGCTGGTGGCAGCGTTTCGGCTGGCGCAAGCGCCGCGCCATTGAGCTATTACACCGCGTCGGGATCAAAGACCATAAAGACGCGATGCGCAGCTTCCCGTATGAGCTGACCGACGGTGAATGCCAGAAGGTGATGATTGCCATCGCCCTGGCTAATCAGCCGCGTTTACTGATTGCGGATGAACCCACCAACGCGATGGAGCCGACCACCCAGGCACAAATTTTCCGCCTGCTGTCGCGCCTGAACCAGAACAATAACACCACCATTTTGCTGATCAGCCATGACCTGCAAATGCTCAGCAAATGGGCGGATAAAATTGACGTGATGTACTGCGGGCAAACGGTCGAAACTGCCCCGAGTGAGGAGCTGATCGCCGCGCCGCACCATCCATATACGCAGGCGCTTATCCGCGCCATTCCTGATTTTGGCAGCGCCATGCCGCACAAGAGCCGTCTGAATACCCTGCCCGGAGCGATTCCGCTGCTGGAATCGTTGCCGATAGGCTGTCGTCTGGGGCCGCGTTGTCCGTATGCTCAGCGTAAATGTATCGAAACGCCGCGCCTGACCGGCGCCAAAAATCATCTTTACGCCTGTCATTTCCCGCTGAACATGGAGAGAGAGTGAAATGGTCGAAACCTTGCTGGAAGTCCGCAATCTGAGTAAGACCTTTCGCTATCGCACGGGGCTGTTTCATCGTCAGACTGTCGAAGCGGTTAAGCCGCTGAGTTTTACCCTGCGTGAAAAACAGACGCTGGCGATCATCGGCGAAAACGGCTCCGGCAAATCCACGCTGGCGAAAATGCTTGCCGGCATGGTCGAGCCCACTGCTGGAGAAGTGTTGATTGACGATCATCCTCTGCAGTTTGGCGATTACTCTTTCCGCAGCCAGCGCATCCGCATGATCTTCCAGGATCCGTCTACCTCGCTTAATCCACGCCAGCGCATTTCGCAAATCCTTGATTTCCCTCTGCGTCTGAATACCGAACTGGAGCCAGAGGCGCGCCGCAAGCGTATCTTCGAAACGCTGCGTATGGTTGGGCTGTTACCGGATCACGAAAGCTACTACCCGCATATGCTGGCCCCTGGTCAGAAACAGCGTCTGGGTCTGGCCCGCGCGTTGATTCTGCGCCCGAAAGTGATCGTTGCAGACGAAGCGCTTGCCTCGCTGGATATGTCGATGCGCTCGCAGCTGATTAACCTGATGCTCGAATTACAGGAAAAGCAGGGTATCTCCTACATCTATGTCACCCAGCATCTGGGGATGATGAAGCACATCAGCGATCAGGTAATGGTCATGCACCAGGGGGAAGTCGTCGAGCGCGGCAGCACGGCGGATGTGATGGCCTCCCCGCTTCATGAGCTGACGAAAAGGCTGATTGCCGGGCATTTCGGTGAAGCATTGACCGCCGATGCGTGGAGAAAAGACCGTTAAGCGCGGCGGTAAACACGGATTGCTCCGCTCAAATAAGGATTAAATAGCCTGCGTGCGCTATTTAATCCTTTTATTTTTTGTCTCCATCCCTGCTCCATATTTTAAGCAATATCCATCAATAGTTCTTCTCCAGAATACCGGGACATTACGGAGGAGAAGAAATGAACACCACCACATATGTTCTAAAATATACGGAGTATCTCATCAGAAAATGCCGTTCATATTTCATGACGGACCTCAATTTTCATACTGCAAAACTCAAAAAGACATCAGGCATAACCCCTGACATTAAATCACCCACTACGTTGAGTGAAAAAATATGTCATCGCCTGGTCTATGACCATAATAATCTCTACACAATGCTTGCCGATAAACTCGCCGTCCGCGAATACGTTGCGTCCAGAACAACGCGAGTAAAAGCGGTGCCTTTGATTGGGGTTTACCGCAGGTTTTCGCATATCGATTTTTCAATACTGCCCGATCAATTCGTCCTTAAGTGCAATCATGACAGTGGAAGCACAATAATCTGTACAAACAAAAACCAGTTCAATTACCGACAGGCCCGTAAAAAGCTTACTCTCGCATTAAAGAAGAATTTGTATTACACCACGCGCGAGTGGCAGTACAAAAATATTACACCCGTTATACTGTGTGAGCCCTATGTCGATCTTTTCAATAATGCGGACAGGAACAGCACGCCGGAAATGCTGAGAATTCACTGTTTTCACGGGGTCGCACACTATGTTGAGGCCGATTTTACGGATGACCACGGCAGAGAGTTTATCAACGTTTACGACCGACACTGGAATTTACAGCCCTTCCAGATGGAATATCCTAATACGCCGGTCGCGCCCGGCGAGCCGAAATTGTTCCGTGAGGCTCTGCTGGCCGCTCAGGAGCTGGCGAAGGGTCTTGACTACTGCCGCGTTGACCTCATGTTGAAAAGCGATGAAATTTACTTCAGTGAAATAACCTTAAGCCCAAAACGGGGCAAATTGCGAATTACCCCTCTGGAATGGGATACAAAGTTAGGCGATATATGGCAGTTGCCGCTATCGGCGGGCAGGCCAGGCTGACCTGCCGCCAGGGCTCAGGCATCGGGCCAGGTCAGTTTGAACAGGGAGTGGTTTTGCTTCGATAAGGTATACGTTACATCGCCACCATGAGCCAGCATGATGGCTTTTACCACCGATAACCCTAAACCACATCCTTCGGGATTGACATCTCTGGCACCTTTATCCCGCTGGAAAGGTTGAAATAAGAAATCATGAAATTCCCTGGGGATGCCCGGCCCGCCATCCTCAATAAGGATATAATTGCCTTTATCAGAGACGCCATTTTTTACGATGAGTTTTCGCAAAGTTGAATAATGTAATGCGTTGTCAAACAGAACGGCCAGACACTGATTGATGCGCAACGGATCGAACACGCATCGCTGTTCCCTCAACTCTGTTTTAATCACAAACTGATTGTGCTTGAACTCGGGCATGAAAGTATCAAGCGCATCCTGGATTGTGCCTTTGAGGTCCGTTCTGGATTTATACAGCGTATAACCCGCCCCGCCGTCAGAGCTGATCACCCGAAGATCTTCAATCAAACGGGTTAACCCCTCAGTCTGCTTGAGAAGATTATTAAAAAGCAGCGGATCCGGCTCAAAAACGCCGTCAACCAGCCCCTGAAGCCGCCCGCGTAAAATCGTGACCGGGGTTCTCAGCTCATGGGCAATGGCGGCGTTCCAGGATTTCCTCTGAATATCCAGCGTCTGGAGTTTTTCCGCCATTTCATTGAAATCCGTGACCAGATGATTGACCTCTCCCAGACGGGAGCTGACGCAATAAGCACGGGCATCCAGCTGGCCCTGAGAAATTTTTCTCAGGCTGGACGCTACCGCGTTTAACGGGGTGAGTATTCGTGAAGAAAGTTTTATCGTTAAAAATATCGCGATTATTAGACTGATTGTTGTTGCGGTCCCGATCCACACCCAGTCCCACATCGTCATTTGCTCGTCATCGCCCTCAACGGCACCGCCGGGGAGGTGATCGAGAATAAAAGAGTAAAAAAACCAGGAGCCCAGTACCGCAATGGCAATGATCATAAACGTCAGCAATAGCATATACGTTAAGATCTGCCGACTCAGGACAGAATCTCTGTTCATTTTTTCTCCCCGAGTCGATAGCCCATCCCCCTGATGCTCTCAGGAACGCCATAAAGGCCTGCAAGCTCCAGCTTTTTACGCAGCTTGCTCATATGACTGTCTACCGTTCTGTCGAGCGTATCGCCTTCCGGCAGACACGCGTTAAGTAACTCTTCCCGGGAACAGACCTTTCGCGGGTATCTCACCAGGTAAGTAAGAAGTTTAAATTCCGTCGTCGTTAATACTGGGGAGACTACCTCTTCGCCCACGGTAACCTCAACGTAGAAATCGTCCGGGTAGACCGTAATAAAAGGCGTCCTGAGAGGCACGGCACCCGCCTGCTGAAGAGCGGGTCTGGTTCTGCGCAGCACGGCTTCAACCCGCGCGACCACTTCGGAAGGGTTGAAAGGTTTGATGACGTAATCATCCGCGCCAAGCCTGAGTCCCATCAGCTTATCCACGTCCTGATCGAGTGCGGACACCATAATGACGGGCACAGAACTTTCCTGACGGAGCGTCGTGAGTACGCTCCAGCCATCGCATACGGGCAGATGGATATCCAGCAATATAAGATCCGGTTTATGGAGCCGATTAAGCGCTATCGCCTGCTCGCCCTGCCGGGCTCTCAGCGTTTTCATCCCAGAACGCTCTAAGTAACTCATCAGTATATCGGCAATTTCGTTTTCATCTTCAACAACAAGGATTAGAGTATTTTTGTTCATTTTATCTCCGCGGGTGAAATCCCTTTGAGCACGCTATCAGATATCTTTAGCACAATAAGACACAGGCTCCGGGAAAAAGTGCCATGACCGCGAAAATTTCCTGGGTTAATTTAAGTGCCAGGCAATTTCTCCATACAGCCTACACATTCAGTCAATAAAGACTCGACAATGTCAGTCCACAATAGTTATTCGGAGTTAAACCATCTTTCGTTTAACGTGGTAAATACCCCTGTCGCTTAAAGGCTTTCTGAATTTGGCTGAGATAATGAACATGGAACTTTCGAAATACTTCTCTCCTAAAAAAATCGGCATATTTTCTCTCTTCCTGCTGCTATCGTGGGGATTACTTTATACCTGGCTGGTATTGATGCATAAAATGGATGAGAAAGTCGCCGCAACACTACTCTCTTCCCCCATGATCTATGGCTGCATCGCCTTGTCGGTTGTCTCTCTGATAATACAAAACAAAGCAGGCGCGTTCACTGAATTACTTCTCATCGCCTTCTGGCTAATGGTGATTTTTGTTTATCTCATTATTACGTTCACTGTGCTGCTGAACGCTACACCAGATTTTAACGATTTGGTGTTTTACTATGAGTGTTATTTAATTCTCTTTTTTGGCGGTTCACCGTTGTACCTCATCGTGAGAATGATTTAAACAACCGTGTTGTTTCGCTCCACACTCTCTCCATAAACCGCCCATGTCCGCTAAACAGGCGAGTTGTAGACTCTCCATCACACCATCTTGAACAAAATAACTCACTGAAATAGTCACGTATCTGGAAGTTAAATTAATGCCTCATTTCTTTATTGAACGTCCCATTTTCGCTTGGGTCGTGGCGCTTTTTATCGTCCTGGCGGGTGTATTGTCTATCCCCCGGCTGCCGGTTGCGCAGTATCCGGCGGTGGCACCGCCTGGGATTATTATTTCTGTCACCTACCCGGGCGCCAGCCCCGATATTATGAATACGTCGGTGGTGTCGTTACTTGAGCGCGAAATATCTGGCGTCGATAATTTGCTTTACTTCGAATCATCCAGTGACACAACCGGTTCTGCGTCTATTACCGTGACGTTTAAGCCCGGCACGGACATCAAGCTGGCGCAGATGGATCTTCAGAACCAGATTAAAATTGTGGAGCCGCGTTTGCCACAGGCGGTCAGGCAAAATGGCATCAACGTCGAGGCGGCCAATTCCGGTTTTTTAATGATGGTGGGGCTGAAGTCCGCAACCGGTAAATTTGAGGAAGCCGATTTAAGCGATTACTTTGCCCGGCATGTAAGCGACGAGCTTCGCCGCGTACCTGGAGTAGGGAAAATTCAGCTGTTTGGTGGCGAAAAAGCGCTGCGCATCTGGCTGGACCCGATGAAGCTTCATAGCTACGGACTTTCGGTGAGCGATGTGCTTACCGCCGTTGGCCAGCAAAATGCCCTGGTTTCGCCCGGCAAAACGGGAGATGAACCGGCATCTGAAGGGCAAGGTGTAACGTATCCGATCACCGTGAAGGGGCAACTCACTTCCGTAGAGGCTTTCAGGAATATTACTCTGAAATCAGAGGCGTCCGGCGCAAGGCTGAAGCTGTCCGACGTCGCGCGCATTGAGTCCGGCCTGCAAAGCTACGCTTTCGGTATCCGCGAAAATGGCGTTCCCGCAACGGCTGCGGCGGTCCAGCTATCGCCTGGCGCCAATGCGATGAGTACGGCTGCAGGCGTACGCGCACGCATCGACGAACTTTCTCAGGTGTTGCCGGAAGGAATGACGTTTACGGTTCCCTTCGATACCGCGCCTTTTGTGAAGCTCTCCATCATGAAGGTGGTGCAGACATTTGTGGAAGCGATGGTTCTGGTCTTCCTCGTAATGCTGCTGTTTCTGCATAAGATACGCTGTACGCTTATCCCGGCGATTGTTGCCCCCGTCGCACTGCTTGGCACCTTCACGGTGATGCTATTGAGTGGATACTCCATCAATATTCTGACCATGTTCGGCATGGTTCTGGCGATAGGGATTATCGTAGATGACGCTATTGTGGTCGTGGAGAACGTCGAGCGCCTGATGGAAGAAAAACAACTCTCTCCGCGCGACGCGACCCGGGAGGCCATGAATGAAATCACGCCGGCAATTATCGGGATCACGCTGGTGCTTACCGCCGTCTTTATTCCCATGGGTTTCGCCGAAGGATCCGTCGGGATTATTTATCGACAATTTTGTATTTCCATGGCGGTCTCCATACTGTTGTCGGCATTTCTTGCCCTCACGCTTACCCCCGCGCTATGCGCGACGCTACTTAAGCCTCACAGCGCAGCAAAGCACGTTGGTGGCAGGTTCGCAGCAGGGTTTAACGCCCGCTTTCGTACCCTCACGACGTGGTACGAATCCGGGCTGGGCGCGGTGCTGAGACGTACCGGGCGGATGCTGCTGTTGTACGTTGCGCTATGTGCTGCGCTATGTTTGGGGCTTTCTTCGCTGCCCTCGTCCTTTCTTCCGGATGAAGATCAGGGCTATGTTATGTCCTCAATTCAGCTGCCTTCCGATGCCACAATGCAGCGCACCCTGAGAGTGGTTAAAAAATTTGAAGAGGAAATTGCGGCCCGGCCGGATATTGAAAGCAACATTATGATTCTGGGATTTGGGTTTTCAGGCTCGGGACCGAATTCGGCCATGGCCTTCACCACGCTGAAGGACTGGAAAGATCGGCAGGGTACGACCGCACAGAATGAAGCCGACCATATACAGGCCAGCATGGCTAACGTCTCTGATGCCGTCACGATGAGCCTTCTCCCGCCGGCCATTTCGGATATGGGCACCTCCTCGGGCTTCACCTGGTACGTGCAGGACAGGGCGGGACTGGGCTACGAGGCGTTAAAGAGAGCGGCCGATGCGCTGGTTATGAAAGCTAATCAACGTCCTGAACTGAGTGACGTGTATATAGACGGTCTGCCGGAAGGAACAAGCCTGGCCCTTCAGATTGACCGGGAAAAAGCGGAAGCGCTGGGCGTTTCATTTGATGAAATCAACCAGACGCTCTCGGTCACCATGGGGTCGAACTACGTTAATGACTACACGAACAAGGGCCGCGTTCAGCAGGTCATTATTCAGGCCGACGCCCCTTACCGCATGCAGCCTGAGCAGATCCTGAAATTATCGGTAAAAAACCGTATGGGGCAGATGGTGCCAGTATCTACGTTTGCGACGCTTTCCTGGAACGTTGCGCCGCAGCAGTTGACGCGTTATCAGGGATATTCTGCTATCCGCATTACCGGCAGTGCGGCCCCGGGCAAATCCAGCGGCACTGCAATGAAGGCCATGGAGACGTTGTCACGGGATTTACCGCAGGGGATGGCCGGCGAGTGGGCCGGGAGCTCATTGCAGGAGAGAAAATCCGAATCTCAGCTCCCGGGTCTGATCGTTCTGTCGATACTGGTCGTGTTCATGGTGCTCGCCGCCCTGTATGAGAGCTGGTCAATTCCCTTTGCGGTCATGCTGGTCGTTCCCCTGGGGCTTATCGGTGCGGTGGTTGCCGTCTCCGTTGCGGGCATGACGAATGATGTTTTCTTTAAGGTCGGCCTTATCACCCTGATAGGCCTGTCCGCCAAGAACGCTATTCTGATTGTCGAGTTTGCAAGGCAGCTCCACCGGGAAGGACAACCCCTGCTGGCGGCAACAATACAGGCCGCAAGCCAGCGTCTGCGCCCTATTCTGATGACATCGTTAGCCTTTACGTTAGGCGTGGTGCCACTGATGCTGGCGCGTGGCGCGAGTGACAGCACGCAGCACGCTATCGGCACCGGGGTGTTTGGCGGCATGATCAGCGGCACGCTTCTCGCGATCTTTTTCGTCCCGGTATTCTTTATTGTCGTTGCGCGTTTCGTTGAGAACGCCAGGAAAGTGTGAATACCGCTGATGGATCGCGGAACCTTGCTGGTTGGATGAGGCGAAGCTGCTGCCGGGTGATATACTGGACGAATGCTGAAATTTTGAGCCCCCGCCAGCCCGCGCCTCACCTTTTGGGGCATTCCTCTTCGGAGATCGACGAGAAATATCGTGACACAAGGGGCCGTGAGTGGGCTATAATTTCGAGCTAATTTCGAATGATTTTGAAATACTGCCTGTAACGCTATGAATTACAAGGCAAAATAAGCAATGAATATAAGGATTAAAGCTATGGGTTTTCTTTCCGGTAAGCGCATTCTGGTGACTGGCGTTGCCAGCAAACTGTCCATCGCATACGGCATCGCACAGGCAATGCATCGCGAAGGCGCTGAGCTGGCGTTCACCTACCAGAACGACAAGCTGAAAGGCCGTGTTGAAGAGTTTGCCGCGCAGCTGGGTTCCAGCATTGTTCTGGAATGTGACGTTGCACAAGACGAAAGCATCGACGGCATGTTTGCTGAACTGGCAAAAGCATGGCCGAAATTCGACGGTTTCGTTCACTCCATCGGCTTCGCTCCAGGCGACCAGCTGGACGGCGACTACGTGAACGCGGTAACCCGTGATGGCTTTAAAATCGCGCACGACATCAGCTCCTACAGCTTCGTTGCAATGGCGAAATCTTGCCGCGCAATGCTGAACCCGGGCGCAGCGCTGCTGACCCTGTCCTACCTGGGCGCAGAGCGTGCTATCCCTAACTACAACGTTATGGGCCTGGCGAAAGCATCTCTGGAAGCCAACGTGCGCTACATGGCGAACGCAATGGGTCCAGAAGGCGTGCGCGTTAACGCCATCTCTGCTGGCCCTATCCGCACCCTGGCGGCGTCCGGCATCAAAGATTTCCGTAAAATGCTGGCACACTGCGAAGCGGTTACCCCGATTCGTCGTACCGTTACCATTGAAGATGTGGGTAACTCTGCTGCATTCCTGTGCTCTGACCTTTCCGCAGGTATCTCCGGCGAAGTGGTTCACGTTGACGGCGGCTTCAACATCGCTGCAATGAACGAGCTGGAAATTAAATAAGCTGTGGCTCTCTTCCCGCATGGGAAGAGAGCTTTCCCCCTCCGCACTCCCCTTCGTTATTCCGTTCTGCTATTTGTTATCACCTAACAATATTTTTCCCTTTATCTGCCTTACGCCAGGATATTGATCGCCATTTTGAGATCAAGGAACGCCCATGGAACAACGCCGTTTTTCCGGCAAAGGCCACTGGTATCACGAAACCCAGTCTAACCACGCGCAGCCGGATGTGCTGCCCCTGGTGCCCGAAGCCGCTAACGTCGACGATCGTTTTTTGCTCGATTTAGCCCTGCCAGATGAGATTGTCGCCGCCTGTACCGGCTGGCTCGCTCCTGCCAGATCCTTATGTCACCAGCTGTTCCCGCTCTCACTTCCCGTAAACCGCCTGCGAACGCTTAGCGCCTACGATCGGTTAAGTACCGCGCTGACGGTGGCGCAGGCCTGCGGCGTTCAGCGGCTGTGCAATCACTACGCCGCCCTCCTCGCCCCGCTGCCGGGTCCTGACTCCTCCCGCGAAAGTAACCGACGGTTGGCGCAAATCACGCAGTACGCCCGCCAGCTCGCCAGCTCACCTGACGTCATTGATGATAAGGCGCGAAACCAGCTTGATGAGGTAGGTCTGTCTATCTATGACGTTGTGGTGATTAACCAGATAATCGGCTTTATCGGTTTTCAGGCGCGCGTGGTCGCTGTCTTTCAGGCGCTGCTCGGCCATCCCGTCCGCTGGCTGCCGGGCCATCATATTCAGCCGCACACCCTGCCAACGTCCTCCGACGCGTGGATCTCGCTTCTGCCCGTGGTCGAGCTTCGCTATGCCAGTGCGCATCAGCTTGAGTCCCTCTCCCGCTGGCAGGCAGAGCCCACGCTTGAGGCGCTGACGCCGGTCCTGTGCCATGAACCGACCTTGCTCGACCTGATGGGGGAGATCCTGATAAACAGCCGGGAAACGATTTCGCTGCCTCCTCCAGCGCTTTCGGCAGCAGCCGAATTGCTGACACGCTCGCCGGACCGCTTCAGCGCCGCACAATTTACCCCGCTCACGGAAGAAGGACTTACTGCCGTTCAGGCGATCAACCTGCTCAGCCAATGCGCGCTGGAGGGCTGGCTCAATCGACTAAAAGTCGCATCCGGCAAAGCGGAATAACCACACTCTTTCCCCAAAGAGCGCTTGCTGTAGCAGTGAGAATCGCGTAAAACTGTCAGCCGCTCAATGGCTACGAAAATAGAACATTATGTTTCAGGACAACCCGCTGCTAGCGCAGCTTAAACAGCAACTGCATTCCCAGACGCCGCGTGCAGAAGGGGTCGTGAAAGCCACGGAAAAGGGCTTTGGCTTCCTTGAAGTTGACGCGCAGAAAAGCTACTTCATTCCGCCACCGCAGATGAAGAAAGTGATGCATGGCGATCGCGTCATGGCCGTCATCCATACCGAGAAGGAACGTGAATCCGCCGAGCCGGAAGAACTGATCGAGCCGTTCCTGACCCGCTTTGTGGGCAAAGTGCAGAGAAAGGACGATCGTCTTTCTGTCGTGCCGGATCACCCCCTGCTGAAAGATGCCATTCCCTGCCGCGCCGCCCGCGGCGTTGAGCATGATTTTAAAGAAGGTGACTGGGCCGTGGCAGAAATGCGCCGTCATCCTCTGAAAGGCGACCGCGGTTTCTATGCTGAACTGACCCAGTTCATCACCTTTGGCGACGACCATTTCGTCCCGTGGTGGGTCACGCTGGCGCGCCATAATCTTGAAAAAGAAGCGCCGAACGGCGTGGCAACTGAGATGCAGGACGAAGGCCTGGCGCGCCGCGATCTTACCGCACTGGAGTTTGTCACCATCGACAGCGCCAGCACAGAAGATATGGACGATGCGCTCTACGCTGAAGAGAGCGCTGATGGCAAACTGCATTTGACCGTCGCCATTGCCGATCCAACCGCCTGGATTGTGGAAGGTAGCAAGCTGGACGAAACGGCGAAAATCCGCGCGTTCACCAACTACCTGCCGGGCTTTAACATCCCGATGCTGCCGCGCGAACTGTCTGACGACCTCTGCTCGCTGCGCCCAAATGAGGTGCGCCCGGTTCTCGCCTGCCGCATGACCATTGCCGCAGATGGCACGATTGAAGACGATATCGAATTCTTTGCCGCCACCATCGAATCCAAAGCCAAGCTGGCCTATGACAATGTCTCCGACTGGCTGGAAAACACCGGCAGCTGGAAACCTGAATCCGATGCTATCGCGGCACAGATTCGTCTGCTGCACCGCATCTGCCTGAACCGCGGCGAGTGGCGTAAGACTCACGCCCTGGTCTTCAAAGATCGTCCGGATTATCGTTTTGTTCTCGGTGAAAAAGGCGAAGTGCTGGATATCGTGGCCGAGCCGCGACGCATTGCTAACCGCATCGTCGAAGAAGCGATGATTTCCGCCAACATCTGTGCCGCGCGCGTGCTGCGCGACAGGCTGGGCTTCGGTATTTACAACGTTCATACCGGATTCGATCCGGCCAATACCGAAGCGCTCGCGGCCCTGCTGAAGAATCACGATGTGCATGTTGATCCGGAAGAAGTGCTGACACTGCCGGGCTTCTGCAAGCTTCGCCGCGAGCTGGACGCTCAGCCGTCCGGTTTCCTGGATAGCCGTATTCGCCGCTTCCAGTCCTTCGCGGAAATCAGCACCGAGCCAGGCCCGCACTTTGGCCTCGGTCTGGAAGCCTACGCCACCTGGACCTCCCCGATCCGTAAGTATGGCGATATGGTTAACCACCGCCTGCTGAAAGCGATTATTAAGGGCGAAACCATTGCCCGTCCTCAGGACGACACGACCCTACAGATGGCCGAGCGTCGCCGTCTGAACCGCATGGCGGAACGTGACGTTGGAGACTGGCTATACGCGCGCTTCCTGCAGGATAAAGCCGGTACCGATACCCGCTTCGCGGCAGAAATTATTGATATCAGCCGCGGGGGAATGCGCGTACGTCTGGTGGATAACGGTGCGGTCGCCTTTATCCCTGCCCCGTTCCTGCACGCCGTTCGTGACGAACTGGTCTGCAGTCAGGAAAGCGGCACCGTGCAAATTAAAGGCGAGACGGTTTACAAAGTCACTGACGTGATTGATGTAACTATCGCTGAAGTTCGCATGGAAACCCGCAGTATTATTGCGCGCCCTGTCGCCTGATAACCTGCTCAATTGTCGGTCATTTCCGTTCAGAAAGGCCGACAATTTTCTCCCTGTCTTTCCCCTCGCAAAAGCATCATTTTTCTTACTTTTTCCGCCCCAGCCCGCCCAAAATAGCCATAATTATCTACAGTTAAAGAGTGCTGCCCTGTTCGGGCACGTGGATTTCATACGCTCAGCATTTTTATCTGTCTGATGCGTTTTATTATAAAAAAGCTGCGAAAAACAATACCTTCACTGCGGCTTTGCCGCTATTTTCAACGGAAAAGTCGACGACTAATGAATAATTTGTTCGCTAATGCGTCGCGGCGGGAGAAATCATGATCGACGAACTTGAGCAAAATTTGCTGTTTCGTTACATGGGTACTCACAGCCCGTGGTGGCGATTGTCGGCTGACAGCAACGCTCTGCACCTTGCCGCCAGCGAAAATGCTGACGTGACTCAGGAGATCGTACTGGATGATGAACAGGCCGCACAGATCCGTCAGCTAACGGTAATGACCACCAGCATTTCCCTGAACCTCTCTCTTTACGGCGAGCAAGTTCCCGTCCATCTTGTCGGACGCAAAATCACCCGAAACGAGTGGGCCGGAACGGCTTCCGCCTGGAACGATACGCCCTCCGTGGCACGCGATCTGGCTCAGGGACTCTCCTTTGCGGAACAGGTTGTTTCTGAAGCGAATTCCGTCATTGTCATTCTCGATCAAAACGGCAATATTCAGCGCTTTAACCGTCTGAGCGAAGAGTATACCGGTCTGAAAGAACATGAAGTCATTGGTCAAAACGTGTTTGAACTGTTCATGAGCCGCAGCGAAGCGGCAGCCTCGAAGCGCAACATTGCGGGTTTCTTTCGCAACGGCAGCTCCTACGAAGTCGAACGCTGGATTAAAACGCGAAAAGGGCAACGCTTGTTTCTGTTCAGAAATAAATTCGTTCACAGCGGCAGCGGTAAAAATGAAATTTTCCTTATCTGCTCCGGGACCGACATTACCGAAGAACGGCGTGCACAGGAGCGCCTGCGCGTGCTGGCCAATACCGATACCATCACCGGCCTGCCCAACCGCAATGCGATCCATGAGCTGATTTCAGACGCCATCAATAGCCGCGGCGACACGCAGGTTGGCGTGGTGTACCTCGACCTCGATAACTTCAAAAAGGTTAACGATGCCTACGGGCATATGTTCGGCGATCAGCTCCTGCAGGCGGTTGCACTTGCCCTTCTGAGTTGTCTGGATGAGGGGCAGGTTTTAGCGCGGCTCGGCGGCGATGAGTTTATCGTTATGGCCACCAATACCTCTCAGGGCTCGCTGGAAGCGATGGCGTCGCGTATTCTGACCCGCCTGCGCCAGCCGTTCAGAATCGGTCTCATTGAGGTTTACACCGGTTGCTCCCTGGGGATCGCCCTCGCGCCGCAGCATGGGAACGATCGGGAAAGCGTGATTCGCAATGCCGACATCGCCATGTACACCGCCAAGGAGAATGGCCGTGGCAAATTCTGCGTCTTCTCCCCCGAGATGAACCAGCGCGTGTTTGAGTACCTGTGGCTGGACACCAACCTGCGTAAAGCGCTGGATAACGATCAGCTCCTGATCCACTACCAGCCGAAAATGACCTGGCGCGGCGAAGTCCGAAGCCTTGAAGCGCTGGTCCGCTGGCAGTCGCCCGAGCGCGGGCTGATCCCCCCTCTGGAATTTATCTCTTATGCCGAGGAGTCCGGTTTGATTGTGCCGCTGGGTCGCTGGGTGATGCTTGATGTGGTTCGCCAGGTGGCAAAATGGCGTGACAAGGGAATTAACCTGCGCGTGGCCGTGAACGTCTCTGCACGTCAGTTGGCCGACCAGACGATTTTCAGCGAGCTAAAGCAGGCGCTTAAGGATCTGCATTTTGAGTACTGCCCTATCGACGTTGAGTTAACCGAAAGCTGTCTTATCGAAAACGAAGAGCTGGCGCTCTCGGTGATCCAGCAATTCAGTCGGCTCGGGGCACAAATTCATCTGGACGATTTCGGTACCGGCTACTCTTCCCTTTCCCAGCTGGCGCGTTTTCCTATTGATGCCATTAAACTCGATCAGGCTTTTGTCAGAGATATTCATAAGCACTCTGTCTCCCAGTCTTTGGTACGCGCCATTGTCGCAGTGGCGCAGGCGTTAAACCTGCAGGTGATTGCCGAAGGGGTGGAGAACGCAAAAGAAGATGCCTTTCTGACCAAAAACGGCGTCAACGAACGGCAGGGTTTTCTTTTCGCTAAGCCGATGCCCGCTGCCGCATTCGAGCGCTGGCTAAAACGATATCAAGCGCGACAACAACGTTAACGTCATACAGAGGTTCACTTTCGTATAGGTAATTTCGTTATGGCGTTTTTTCCCTTCTCTTTTGAACCTATTTTCTGCATCATTGAAATTATTAACTTTTCGCTCCTGGGGAGAGATGATGTCTACTATTGATCCACAAGCTATAGCACAACGTATTGATACCGTGCTGGATATCCTGGTGGCGGGTGATTATCACTCTGCAATCCGTAATCTCGAGATCCTGAAGTCTGAACTTCTCGCTCAGGATGGCGCTGACAATGCCCCCGAAAACCGACAGCCTAAAGCGCCGTGGGAAGTCTAAACCCACTGTCTCAGACCTCGTTTCGCTTTATTAATTGGATGCTATGAATTCCCGACAACAACTCATTTTGCAGATGGTCATCGATCAGGGGCGCGTAAGCGTCGTTGAGCTGGCTAAAACCACCGGCGTTTCAGAAGTGACCATCCGTCAGGATCTTAATCTGCTGGAAAAACAGAGCTACCTGCGCCGTGCGCATGGCTATGCCGTGCCGCTGGACAGCGACGACGTTGAGACGCGCATGATGAATAACTACGCGCTTAAACGAGAACTGGCAGAATTTGCTGCATCGCTGGTAAACCCTGGCGAGACGGTCTTTATTGAAAACGGCAGCAGCAACGCTCTTCTGGCACGTACGCTCGCCGAACAAAAAGACGTTACCATCATCACCGTCAGTAGCTATATCGCCCATTTGCTCAAAGAGACGCGCTGTGAGGTGATTTTGCTGGGCGGCATTTACCAGAAAAAAAGTGAGAGCATGGTAGGCCCGCTAACCCGGCAGTATGTCCAGCAGGTTCATTTCAGTAAGGCGTTTATCGGTATTGACGGCTGGCAGCCGGAGACAGGCTTCACCGGCCGGGATATGATGCGATCTGACGTTGTGAATGCCGTTCTGGAAAAAGAGTGTGAAGCCATTGTGCTGACCGACAGCTCTAAATTTGGCGCCGTCCATCCTTACACCATGGGTCCAGCCTCACGCTTTAGCCGCGTAATTACCGACGAAAGGTTAAGCGACGAACATCGTAATAAACTGGAAGATGACGGTCTCATTGTCGATATTATTAAAACGCCCGCCTGAGTCCATTTGCGCCCGTATTCCGGGCGCATATGCCCCCTTCGTCTGAGAGGATTCCTATCCATCCTTTAAGAGTTTTTACCTGTTTAACCTGGCGTAAAGTCGTAAAATTAATGTTAGCGATATAACAGGAAGTGACTATCACCTGCGTGATTACGTAACGCCTGCGCGACCAGCTTTCACGGAAAAAAGAATTGAGTATTCATTTTGACTATACTTAATGTGTACATCTTTCCGTGAATCGATAATTCAGGAGAAAGTATTATGACCTTAACCAGCAAAAAATTAGCCGCCGCTGTTCTGGCAATCACTGTAGCAATGTCCCTGAGCGCGTGCTCTAACTGGTCTAAACGTGACCGTAACACCGCAATTGGCGCCGGTGCTGGTGCGCTCGGTGGTGCAGTATTAACGGATGGTAGTACGCTGGGTACATTAGGCGGCGCTGCTGTCGGTGGTATTATCGGTCACCAGGTTGGCAAATAATTATTCTATCAGCCTTCCCGTTAAGGCGATTTAGCATCGCATTTCAGGTCTGACTAACGCACGTATATAACACGAGCCACGGCATTTGCCGTGGCTTATTTATTTTAGCCGCCTGCCAGTTTAACTTTCATGCCTTTGGCTTCAAGGAGCGATTTAATAAAATCGCGTTTATCACCCTGAATTTCGATAATGCCGTCCTTCACGGCGCCGCCGCAGCCACATTTTTTCTTCAACTCTGCTGCCAGCTTGTTCAGCTCCGCATCATCCAGATCAATCCCGGAGATCAGGCAGACCCCCTTTCCTTTTCGCCCGCTGGTCTGACGCTGGATACGAACAATACCGTCACCTTTCGGACGTTCTGCTTTCGTTTTCGGTTCGTCTATGCGCCCGCTTTCCGTCGAGTAGACCAGCCGACTGTTGGAATCAGTCATTGCGCCCCCTTTTTCAGTGATGCGTTGATAGCCTTAAGCGTCTCTGCCGGGTTCGCAGACTGCGTCACCGGCCGGCCGATAACCATGTAGTCAACGCCTGCTGCCAGCGCCTGCTCAGGCGTCATAATGCGTCGCTGATCGCCCACGTCGCTGCCAGCAGGACGAATGCCTGGCGTGACCAGTTTAAAATCTTTGCCCAACTCTGACTTAAAGCGTACCGCTTCCTGCGCGGAGCAAACGACGCCATCGAGACCACAGCTCTGCGTCAGACGCGCGAGACGCTCGGCGTGCCCGGCAGGTGACAACGTCACACCAAGGTCGCGCAAGTCGCTGTCGTCCATGCTGGTCAGCACGGTAACCGCAATCAGTAATGGCGCATCGTTGCCGAACGGCAGGAGTGCTTCGCGAGCGGCTGTCATCATTCTCGCCCCGCCCGACGCGTGGACGTTGACCATCCATACACCCAGTTCCGCAGCGGCGGCAACCGCGTGCGCCGTGGTGTTCGGGATATCATGGAATTTGAGATCGAGGAAGACATCGAAACCGCGCTGCTGCAGATCGCGGACGATTTGCGGTCCAAACAGCGTGAACATCTCTTTACCAACTTTCAGACGACAATCGCGAGGATCGATACCGTCGACAAAGGCCAGCGCTGCGTCACGCTTATTGTAATCAAGCGCAACAACAACAGGAGAATCCGTAATAACGCGGGAAGTGGAGGAAGTAACAGACGTCATGACCAGCCCTTTTCGTCTATGGGCGCGCAGCGGCGCGGAACAGATAAACGGCCTGCATTCTACCTGCCGTCGCCGCAAATTGACAGAATCCATTTATGCCCCTGCCAGGCCAGCAAGCCGCACGGTGTTGAGAAAGCGGTAAAAGCCATCAGTATGTTGTAACTAAAATGAAGGCTTTTAAAAAAATTACTGCCCATCCAGGCCGCGAATTGGCTTGATGGTGGACCAGGCCCGGCAGGACGGACAATGCCAGTAGAGCGTGTAGGCGGTAAAACCACACTTCTGGCAACGGTAGCGCGGCTTGCTGCGCACCTGCTCGCCAACCATGTCGCGCAGTACCATCAGACTCTCTTTCGCGCGCCCTTCTTCCGCATCGTTCAGATGGTAGTCCATCAGCTTGTGGAATACGCGCATCGTGGGATGACGCTGCAGCTGACGGGTAATATAAACCTGTGCGGTGTCGCTCCCCTCATACTGCTCAACCACGTCAGAGAGCATCAGCTCAGCGGTCGCGCCGGTATTCTCTTCCACGCAACGGCGCAGAAATGCCACCCACTCTTCCTGCTTGTCCAGCTGCTGATAGCAGGTTTGCAGCATTTCAAGCGTTTCGCTGACCAGCTCTTTGTCCTGGTCAATCACCCGCATCAGGCTTTCAACGGCTTTAGCGTAGTCGCCGCTGGCCATAAAAACGCGCCCCATCATGATAGAGATACGCGCGCTATTGCGGTCTGCGGCGGCACCTTTCTTCAGCAACGCCATGGCTTTGTCCATGTCGTCGTTGCCCATCTGCTGAAGGGCAAGCTCGCAGTAGAAATGCGCAATTTCAACGCGCTGCTTGTCTTTGCCCAGCTTCACCAGACGTTCGGCCGTATCAATGGCTTTCTGCCAGTCGCTGGTGGCCTGGTAAATCTGCAGTAACTGCTGCAACGCGCCGATACGGAAATCCGTTTCATCCACCAGCTGTGTGAACATATCTTCAGCGCGATCGTACAGCCCCGCGGCCATATAGTCTCGGCCCAGCTGTTGTACCGCCAGGAGACGTTGTTCGTAGGTCAGGGAGGCGCTTTCCATCAGGGTCTGGTGGATACGGATAGCGCGGTCAACCTCGCCGCGCGAGCGGAACAGGTTACCGAGAGTGAGGTGGGCTTCGACGGTCCCCGTATCCTCTTTCAGCATATCGAGGAACAGGTCTACCGCTTTGTCCTGCTGATTGCTCAGGAGGAAGTTCACCCCCGCAACGTAGTCGCGGGAGAGTCGGTTAGCCTCATCCTGTTTCGTTTGTTGCGCACTTCTGCGGCCCATATACCAGCCATAGGCTGCGGCTACAGGCAAAAGCAGAAACAACAACTCCAGCATAGTCGATTATTCCTTCACGACCGGCACACCTGAACTTTCCGGCATGTCGGACGCAGGCGCAATGTGCTGTTCAAGTCGTTTAATTTTACGTTCAGCGCGCGCAAGAGAAACACGAACTTTCAACCAGAAAAGACCGCAAACCAGCCAGCCGATGGCAAAGCCTGCAGCAAATAAGACCGCCAGCAGGCTGGAGACCCGATACTCACCCTGCGCCAGCAGATAGTTAAACGTCACCTGTTGATCGTTTTGTGCACCCAATGTGACTGAAATGACAAAAATCGCCAATACCAGTAAGAAAATGAGTAAATATTTCACATTACTTCCCGTTATGTGGTTCAAGCGAATAAAGTGTGTTCAACTCACCGCAATCAGCCTTATAAACTACCATTTTAGCGACGGGCGCGAAACGGAAAAAGTAACGCGCACGTCATGGATTTATGGGCAAAATGCACAATATCAACCGTCAGGCGTCGCTTTGCTCCCTTTCGGCGATCTCTTCTTTCTCTTCAGGTGGTGGCGTGAGCGGGCCGCAGAACCGTTCTGCAAGCCAGGTTGCCAGCGTCACCAGCATCCAGGAGATCAGCGTAGCGACCACCAGATCCCGCGGCCAGTGCATTCCCAGCAGCAAGCGGCTGCCCATCACCCCTGTCGCCCAAACCAGTAAAATCGCGATGGTCATAGTGCGACGTCGAGGCCAAAGCAGCCCAACGCCCAGCAACGCCCAGCTGGCTGCAAACATCGTATGGCCGGAGGGAAACGCGAATCCCGTCTCTTTTTGCCAGTGCTTACGCAGGAACTTTGGAATATCTTCCTGTTCTGAAAGCTGTTCTTTCACCAGCGCGCCGCGATCTTTACGCTTTAAATTGTAGAACTCATCCACCGGAACATGGTGCGCTTTTTCCAGCCAGACGACAAAAGGTCTTGGCTCCTGAACGTGATCCTTCACCCAGGACTTCACGCCCTGTCCAATAACGATCGCGCCACCGAGGATAGCAAAGAGCATCAACGCCGCGCGCAGTCTAAAGCGCAGGCACCACAAGAACCAGCCGCAGAGGATAACGTGGGTAATAATTCCCCACGGCTGCGTGACCGTCTCAGTTACCCAGTATAACGTTTTCAGCCACGTGGCATTCTGCCCCGGCTGCCACATCCAGCCGGAGACCCACACGGCCAAAGGCATAATCAGTAAAATGGCCGCGCCTGCTGCCGTACGTCTGGCGATTGAAAGCATGTCTTCTCCTTTTTCGCTAAGCCTCACAATCATAACTGAAATTCATTCGATGGGTGGATATGTCGGATCGTGCGTTTAACGTTCATATAGCATGGCGTCCATTAGGCGAACGTGCTGAGCTTGTGGCAAAATGGACAAATACAGAAAGCAAAACAGGCGCAAGGCACGAAACGTGTCAGCCTACTCTGGAGAATCACATGCAGCTTAAACGTGTGGCAGAAGCCAAACTGCCAACCCCATGGGGCGATTTCCTGATGGTGGGGTTTGAAGAACTGGCAACCGGACAGGATCATGTCGCGCTGGTCTACGGCGACATTTCAGGGCAGACGCCGGTGCTGTCCCGCGTCCATTCGGAGTGTCTGACCGGCGACGCGTTGTTCAGCCTGCGCTGTGATTGCGGTTTCCAGCTCGAAGCTGCCCTTACCCATATTGCCGAAGAAGGCCGCGGCGTGCTGCTCTATCACCGTCAGGAAGGTCGTAACATTGGTCTGCTGAATAAAATCCGCGCTTACGCGCTGCAGGACCAGGGCTACGATACGGTGGAAGCCAACCATCAGCTCGGTTTTGCCGCCGATGAACGTGATTTCACCCTCTGCGCCGATATGTTCAAGCTGCTGGGCGTGGACGAGGTTCGCCTGCTGACCAATAATCCCAAAAAGGTGGAAATCCTCACCGAAGCCGGGATCAACATCGTCGAGCGCGTACCGCTGATTGTCGGCCGCAACCCGAAAAATGCCCACTATCTCGATACCAAGGCGGCTAAAATGGGCCATCTTCTGAAAGAGTGAAAGTAAAAAGCCCGGCACAGATGCCGGGCTTTTTTTATCAATCCAGCATTTTACGAATCACATAATGTAAAATGCCGTCGTTCTGGTAGTAGGTCAGTTCGGTTGCCGTATCAATACGACACCGGCATTCCAGTACCTCGCTTTTCCCGTCTGCTCGCGTAAGCTTCACCGGCACCGTTTTGCCCGGCTGCAGGTTTTGCAGGCCGCTAATATCAATCTGCTCTTCCCCCGTCAGGCCCAGCGTTTTGCGCGTGACGCCCTGCGGGAACTCAAGCGGCAGGATCCCCATGCCAATCAGGTTCGAGCGGTGAATACGTTCAAACGACTCGGCGATGACCACGCGAACGCCAAGCAGTCGCGGACCTTTCGCCGCCCAGTCACGACTGGAGCCGGAACCGTACTCTTTCCCGGCGATCACCGCCAGCGGCGTACCTTCCTGCTGATATTTGACGGCTGCGTCATAAATCGACACGATTTCCGTCCCCGGAAGATGGCGCGTCATCCCCCCTTCCACGCCCGGAACCATTTCGTTACGAATGCGGATGTTGGCAAACGTCCCGCGCATCATTACTTCATGGTTACCGCGGCGCGATCCGTAGGAGTTAAAATCGCGACGCTCCACGCCCCGGCTTTGCAGATAACGGCCCGCCGGGCTGTCGGCTTTGATGCTCCCCGCCGGAGAGATATGGTCAGTGGTGACGGAATCCCCCAGCATCGCCAGTATGCGCGCCCCGTGAATATCCTGAAGCGGTGCAGGCTCGGCCAGCATTTCATCAAAGAACGGCGACAGGCGGATATAGGTGGAATCGTCCTGCCAGTCATAGGTGTCCGAGCCCACAACGTTGATGGCTTTCCATTCCGGCGTGCCTTCAAACACTTCCGCATACTCTTTGCGGAACATCTCGGTGGAGACCTTTTCAACGGCCATCGCAATTTCACGTGAGGACGGCCAGATATCTTTCAGATAGACCGGCTCATTCTTGCGGTCGTGACCAATAGGATCGGTAGCCAGGTTGATATTCATGTTCCCGGCGAGCGCGTAGGCCACCACCAGCGGCGGCGAAGCGAGCCAGTTGGTTTTCACCAGCGGATGAATACGTCCTTCAAAGTTACGGTTACCGGAAAGGACTGCGCCAACCGTCAGATCGCCCTGCTTGATTGCCGTTTCAATAGGTTCAGGCAGCGGGCCGGAGTTACCGATGCAGGTGGTACAGCCATAGCCCACGAGGTTAAAGCCCAGCTCGTCAAGATACGGCGTTAGCCTGGCCTGCGCCAGGTAATCCGAGACCACTTTGGAGCCCGGTGCCAGGGAGGCTTTTACCCAGGGCTGTGGTTTCAGCCCCAGCTCAACCGCTTTTTTAGCCAGCAGGCCGGCAGCCATTAATACGCTGGGGTTTGAGGTGTTGGTGCAGGAGGTAATGGCGGCTATGACAACCGCGCCGTCCGGGAGCTGATACTGATGTCCGTTCAGAACATAGTCGATTGGGCGATGGTCCTTCTTCGCCACGTTAACTTCCAGCTCGTTGCTTGCGGCAAACGCTTTTGGCACGTCGCTTAACGCTACGCGATCCTGCGGACGTTTCGGACCGGCGAGGCTCGCCTCAACGCTTCCCATGTCAAGCGCAAGCGTGCTGGTAAATACCGGCTCATCCCCCGGATTGCGCCACATGCCCTGCGCTTTGGTGTACGCCTCCACCAGCGCCACCTGCTCTTCGCTGCGTCCGCTCAGGCGCATGTACTCCAGCGTGACGTCATCAATGGGGAAAAATCCGCAGGTTGCACCATATTCTGGCGCCATGTTGGCGATGGTCGCGCGATCAGCCAGCGGCAGCGAATCCAGCCCGTCACCGTAAAATTCAACAAATTTTCCCACCACACCATGCTTACGCAGCATCTGGGTAACGGTGAGCACCAGATCGGTGGCGGTAATGCCTTCAGACAACTTCCCGGTGAGCTTAAAGCCCACGACATCAGGGATAAGCATGGAGACCGGCTGACCGAGCATGGCGGCTTCCGCTTCGATACCACCGACACCCCAGCCCAGCACGCCGAGGCCGTTAATCATGGTGGTGTGGGAATCTGTACCCACCAGTGTGTCCGGATAAGCCACCCACTCTTTGTCCTGCAATTCACTCCAGACGGCTTTACCGAGATATTCAAGGTTAACCTGGTGACAAATACCGGTGCCGGGTGGAACCACGCTAAAGCGGCTGAACGCCTGCTGACCCCACTTCAGGAAGACATAACGCTCGTGATTTCGCTCCATCTCGAGACGCACGTTCTCGCCAAAGGCATCGTCATCACCGAAGTGGTCAACGGTTACGGAGTGGTCAATCACGAGGTCGACGGGTGAAAGCGGGTTCACTTTAGCCGTATCGCCGCCGAGGCGTTTAACCGCCTCACGCATGGCGGCGAGATCCACCACGGCAGGAACGCCGGTGAAGTCTTGCATCAGGACCCTTGCCGGGCGGTAGGCAATTTCTCTGTCGGCATGGGCATTCTTAAGCCACCCTGCCAGCGCCTGAATATCGTCGAGGGTCACGGAGTCACCGTCCTGCCAGCGCAAGAGATTTTCCAGCAAAACTTTCAAGGACTTGGGTAAACGCGAAATGTCCCCAAGCGTTCTGGCAGCCAGCGGCAGGCTATAGTAGTGCCAGGTTTTATTTTCTGCCTGTAACGTGTCCTTACTGGCTTCGCGTAGGGTTAACGACATAAGCTCCTCCTTAATTACAGAGATGTCCTGACAATCATCAGGGCCGTAATTAAAGATAACACAAAGATGTCGTAACGTTTTGATAACAACCCAAATTGATAAATTTAGGAATGGTCCAGAGGAGGGTAAAACAAAAAACCCCGCCGCAGCGAGGTTTTATGATTTAGTGGACGGCCAGCCAGATGAGCTGACTCCAGAACAGAATCGACAGGGTAAAAACGCCGATCCATGACCAGTATTTTTGAGACATCATGTTATTCATCATAGGGACACCAGGCATTATTTATTAAACGTTCCGAGGCAGGTCCTCGTGCTATATTGCTGATGTGTATTTATTAAAGAGTACAAAGGCGCATAGTCATTATTCAGACTAACTGCATCATTACGCAATAAACTAAATTATTGTTTTTTGGGTTCGTCTTCCGCGAACACATCAATAAAAGCCTGCTGCTGCGGCGTCAGTTTCCAGGATGCTGGCACTGCTGTTGCAGGCGCTTTGCGTCCCTTGTGAACAGTGTCATGATGCTGACACATCCGCTTTGCCGTTTCTGTACGTACCGTCACTGCCATATTCAACCCCAATATTTCCAGGCCAGGAGAGCAACCATCACCCAGAACAGGGCGGAAGCGAGAAAGACCGCCAGCCAGGCTTTACGCTTGAGCGCAGGATCCCTTTGCGGTTCTTCACTTCCTGAAGGCATTGCTAACCTCATACAATCGATATCGCTTATCATTTAGGACCAAACAATTGGTATAATTAATCATCTGTTGAGATAAATCCTAAAGAAACTTTAGCCGAAAAGCCAGTGAATTTACGCATCAAGAGGCATGAAATATTCAATCTTTTGACCAGAAATAAATATTTGAAAAGAAAAATTTGCGTAGCCGTTAATTAGTTTCTATTTTTGTCGCCAATTCACGACACTAAAGCCACACAAATTAAAAGGATAATGACAATATATGTCAGGGGAAGTGCAGATGATGATAATTCTAATTTAGCTTTAAGCCGATATTTCGGTATCTTTCCCTCAGGGAAAGATACCGGGTGTGATTATTTTTCGGGGAGTTTGATATCTTTAAACATCTCTTCGATATCTTCATTTGATCGTAATGCCACGGCGGTATCCACCACGTCACGCGTTAAATGCGGTGCAAAGCGCTGAATAAAATCATACATATAGCTTCGCAGGAAGGTACTGCGGCGGAAGCCAATTTTTGTCGTGCTGTGGCTGAAAATATCATGCGCATCAAGACGCACCAGGTCAGGGTCTGACACCGGGTCGACCGCCATGCTGGCGATCACCCCTACCCCCAGTCCAAGCCGTACATAGGTCTTTATGACGTCGGCATCGGTGGCGGTAAAGACTATCCGCGGCGTTAACCCGGCCCGGTTGAAGGCGGTATCAAGCTCAGATCGTCCGGTGAAGCCAAACGTGTAAGTGACCAGAGGATATTGCGCCAGCTCTTCGATTGACACCGACCCTTTGCCCGCCAGCGGATGATCCGGGGTCACCACAATGGAGCGGTTCCAGTGATAGCACGGCAGCATGACCAGATCGTCATAGAGATGGAGCGCTTCCGTCGCGATGGCAAAATCTGCATTGCCCTTCGACACCGCCTCCGCAATTTGCGTCGGCGATCCCTGGTGCATATGCAGGGAGACGCGCGGATAACGCTCGATAAAGCCCTTGATAACGCCCGGTAGCGCATAGCGCGCCTGGGTGTGCGTCGTGGCAATATACAGCGAGCCTTTATCCGGCCAGGTATGTTCCCCCGCCACAGACTTAATCGCATCGACTTTGGAAAGGACTTCCCGCGCAATACGGATGATTTCCTGCCCCGCTGGCGTCACCTGGGTAAGGTGCTTACCACTGCGGGCGAAAATCTGAATACCTAATTCATCCTCCAGCATGCGAACCTGCTTGCTGATGCCCGGTTGCGAGGTATATAGCCCCTCGGCGGTGGAAGAGACATTAAGGTTGTGATTCACCACCTCAACGATATAACGAAGCTGTTGTAATTTCATGCCAGACCATCCGATTTAGCGCACGCGGTCAATCGCTTAAGACGATTTGATAATAAAAAAAGGGTTAACTATAACCACTATATCACTTATAGCCTGACTGTATAGTACGGAACAAAAAATAATAATAAGGTAATAAAAAAGGGCCGGAAGTCCGGCCCTTTCACGGGTAAGCTACGGTTAAGAAAGATTATTTCTTGCCTTCAACCCATTTGCCATCGACAAAGAAGGCGGACCATCCGGTCGCTTTACCCTCTTTCTCTGCCGCAACGTACTGCTGCTTCGTTTTACGGCTAAAACGGACCACCGTCTTATTGCCTTCAGGATCCTGCTGTGGCGCATCGGCCAGATAACGCAGCTTCTCAGGCAGACGATCGCGGAAGCGATGCAGCTCTTCCACCAGCGGGGCGCGCGTTTCACGCGATTTCGGGAAGGTGTTGGCGGCCAGGAAGACACCTGCGGCACCATCACGCAGCACGAAGTACGCGTCGGATTTTTCACACGGCAATTCTGGCAGCGGAACCGGATCTTCCTTCGGCGGAGCAACCTCACCATTGCGCAGAATTTTGCGCGTGTTCTTACACTCGTCGTTTGTGCAGGCCATATACTTACCGAAACGCCCCATTTTCAGGTGCATCTCAGAGCCACACTTCTCGCACTCCACAATCGGGCCGTCATAGCCTTTAATGCGGAACTCACCCTCTTCGATCTCATACCCGTCGCACGTTGGGTTGTTACCGCACACGTGTAGCTTACGTTTAGGATCGATCAGATAGCTGTCCATCGCCGTGCCGCATTTTTTGCAGCGGCGTTTCGCGCGCAGGGCGTTGGTTTCCGCATCATCACCTTCCAGCACGTTGAGAACTTCGTTCTCCGGCACCAGGTTGATGGTTGTTTTGCAGCGCTCTTTTGGTGGCAGCGCATAGCCTGAACAGCCAAGGAACACGCCCGTTGTCGCAGTACGGATCCCCATCTTGCGGCCGCAGGTCGGGCAGTCGATGCTGGTAAGAACCATCTGGTTAGGCAGCATGCCGCCCTCTTCAGGATCTTTCTCCGCTTTCTCAAGCTGGTTGGTAAAGTCGCTGAAGAAGCTATCGAGAACCTTCTTCCACTCCGCCTTGTGACTGGCCACTTCGTCGAGGCTGTCTTCCATCTGCGCGGTGAAGTCGTAGTTCATCAATTCGCGGAAGTTAGCTTCCAGACGGTCAGTGACAATCTCACCCATTTTTTCGGCATAGAAACGGCGGTTCTCTACGCGAACGTAACCGCGGTCCTGAATGGTCGAGATGATTGACGCGTAGGTTGACGGACGGCCAATCCCGCGTTTTTCCAGCTCTTTAACCAACGACGCTTCACTAAAGCGCGCAGGCGGCTTGGTGAAGTGCTGGGCCGGAACCAGGTCGACAAGCGACAACTCGTCGCCTTTGTTTACCGCAGGCAGCGTACGGTCTTCATCACCTTTACGCAGTGCAGGCATCACTTTCGTCCAGCCGTCGAAGCGCAGAATACGACCGCGTGCCTTGAGGCGGAAGTCGCCCGCGCCAACGGTCAGCGTAGTGGAATCATATTTCGCTGGCGTCATCTGACACGCGACAAACTGACGCCAGATCAGCTGATACAGCTTCTGGGCGTCGGCTTCCATATCCTTCAGCGACTCGGCTAAAACAGAGACATCAGAGGGACGAATCGCTTCGTGCGCTTCCTGAGAATTCTCCTTGCTGGCGAACTGGTTGGCGCTTTCCGGCAGGTATTTTTTACCGAAGTTATCGCTGATGTAGCCGCGCACCATGTTCACCGCGTCCTGGCTCAGGTTCGTTGAGTCAGTACGCATGTAGGTGATGTAACCCGCTTCATACAAGCGCTGGGCCATCATCATGGTTTTCTTCACGCCGTAACCCAGACGGGTGCTCGCCGCCTGTTGCAGTGTGGACGTGATAAACGGCGCGCCAGGCTTGCTGCTGGTCGGCTTATCTTCGCGTTCCAGTACCTGATAGCGCGCTTTTTCCAGCAGCGCCACGGCGGCCATGGTCTGATCGCGGTTTTCAGGACGGAAAGGCTTATCGTTGTGATGGCTTACCTGCAGCGGCAGCGCATCACCGCCCGGGGTAGTGACATTGGCGTCAACTTCCCAGAACTCTTCCGGCACGAAGGCTTTAATTTCGCGTTCACGCTCAACGACAAGACGCACGGCTACAGACTGCACGCGTCCTGCGGACAGGCCGCGGGCAATCTTTTTCCACAGCAGTGGAGAAACCATGTAGCCCACAACGCGGTCCATAAAGCGACGCGCCTGCTGGGCGTTCACACGGTCGATATTCAGCTCGCCCGGCTTCTCAAACGCCTGACGAATCGCATTCTTTGTAATTTCGTTAAACACTACGCGGCTGTAGCGTTTGTCATCCCCGCCGATCACTTCCCGCAGGTGCCACGCAATGGCTTCCCCTTCGCGGTCAAGGTCGGTTGCGAGATAGATGTGGTCTGCTTTTTCAGCCAGCTGCTTCAGCTCGTTAACGACTTTTTCTTTCCCGGGCAGCACTTCATATTGTGCATCCCAGTTGTGCCATGGGTTAACACCCATGCGGTTGACAAGCGCGCTACGTTCATCCTTTTTAGGCTTTTTAGCCCCTTTGGTGGAGGTAGAGTCTGCGCTCTTTTTGCTGGCTGAGCCACTGGTCGGCAAATCGCGGATGTGACCAACGCTGGACTTAACCACGTAGTCATTACCCAGATACTTATTGATCGTTTTGGCTTTTGCCGGGGACTCAACGATGACGAGAGCTTTACCCATATTCACCTTTACCTAATTTAATTCTTCCAGGAATACGCCGCACGTTGATTTCCCTTCCGCTGACGACGAGCCAATGATATTGCGACTGCGTCAGGGGATATCAACCCCTATGTCTTACCGAACGTCAGAATGGCGACATCCAGGTCATTGAGTTTTCGGGTATTTTTCTCACATCTCGTATAATTCGTGACGAATTCCCGGTCGAATGTCAAGCAATTCTGTTGCCAGAATGACGAAAGCGCACACTCTACCTGATAAAATTCGTTACGCAACTTTATTAGCATGCAAAAGCAAATCCCGCCAACCTGCCCTCTGCATCTTATCCCCTCACATTACAGGGAAAATTTGCCCCCAAAGCGCCCCCGGCGTAGACTATTGTCACTGTTTAAGGAGTGGATTATGCAGAATACGACCCAACCCATTGACCGAGCCTCTCTGCTTATCGAAGCAAACAAGCTTATTCGTGACCATGAAGATACGCTGGCAGGCATTGAAGCCACCGGTGTTGAGCAACGTAATGGCGTGCTGGTTTTCAGCGGCGAATACTTCCTTGACGAGCAGGGGTTACCGACCCCGAAAAGCACTGCCGTGTTTAATATGTTTAAATACCTGGCGCATACGCTTTCAGAGAAATATCACCTGGTCGATTAATGCAAAACGCGAGGCATATGCCTCGCGTTTTTGTTTACAGCAGCGGTTTTTGTCCGCGCTGTAGCCAGCGAAGCAGCAGGCGGTCCGCGCTTTCCGCCGCACTGTTGGTAAAGCGGTCCATCAGCCGTTTGCGCTGTGTAAAGCGCACGCCTACCAGTTCCCGGCCTTCCATCAGGTTGAGCAGCAGGTCATCACTGGTACCTACTTCATCCACCAGCCCTTTTTCCTGCGCCTGGATGCCGTACCAGTGCTCACCGGTCGCCACCTGTTCAATATCCAGCGTTGGGCGCATGCGATGTACGAAGTCTTTAAAGAGATGGTGAGTTTCATTCAGATCTTCACGGAATTTTTGGCGCCCCTCTTCCGTGTTTTCCCCCAGCAGCGTCAGGGTGCGTTTGTACTGACCCGCCGTGTGAAGTTCGATATCAATCTCTTTATTTTTCAGGAAGCGGTTAAAGTTAGGGATCTGTGCGACCACGCCAATGGAACCTATGATGGAAAACGGCGCCGCAACGATTTTGTCCGCCACGCAGGCCATCATATAGCCGCCGCTCGCCGCGACTTTATCTACTGCCACGGTAAGTGGGATCTGCTTCTCGCGCAGACGCTGCAGCTGCGAAGCGGCCAACCCGTAACCGTGTACCACCCCGCCCGGGCTCTCAAGACGCACCACCACCTGATCCTGCGGCGTTGCCACGGCCAGAACCGCAGTCACCTCTTCGCGCAGCGAAGCGACTTCATGCGCATCCATGCTGCCTTTAAAATCGAGCACATAGACGCGGGGTTTTGCGTCGCCCTGCGGCGTCGCGAGCTTTGCCTTCGCCTTCGCGGCTTTGGCTTCCTGCTTGTGTTTTTTCTTCTGGGCTTTCAGCCACAGCTTCTGCTGATGGCTATCGAGCAGCGAGAGGGACATCTCTTCCTGCATCTCTTTATACTGCTCGCTCAGGCGGGTGATGCGTAACTCCCCACGCTGACGCTTGCGCTGCGTCAGGTTGACAATCAGAACGGCAACCACGGCAATGGCAATCACCACCGTCGCGATTTTGGCCAAAAACAACCCATATTGAGAAAGTAATTCCACGCGTTCCACCTTGATTTAACCACGAATCTTTCACGGCAGTGTACAACAGCCCTGCCCCTGCGTCTCGCCCGTGACATTACCTCTGCGAGCCGTCTTCAGGAATCCCCGCGCTGCGGTTTAAATATTTGCAAATTGTTAATTTTGCAGCAATGCGTCCTGTAGACTGATTGAATTCTCACGCTAATTCGGGCATAAAGCCGAAAAGTCATTATGAAGGCGTGATTGAGACACCGTGCGCCTGAGGAGTCACCGTGCATTATCAACCGCAAAAAAACCTGCTGCAGAACCGAATCATTCTTGTCACCGGCGCCAGCGATGGTATTGGTCGCGAAGCGGCCCTGACGTACGCTGAATATGGCGCAAGCGTAATTCTGATTGGGCGCAACGAAGAAAAGCTCAAAGGGGTCGCTCAGGAAATTGAGGCCGCAGGCGGCACACCTGCCCCCTGGTACACGCTCGATTTGCTGACCTGCACCCCAGCGCTCTGCCAGGAGCTTGCTCACCGTATCAGTACCCACTACCCACGTCTTGACGGCGTACTGCACAACGCCGGTTTGTTAGGTGAAGTGCGTCCAATGGATGAACAGGATCCTGAAATCTGGCAGCAGGTGATGCAGGTTAACGTTAACGGTACTTTTTTCCTCACGCAGGCCTTGCTTCCTTTATTACTCAAATCCGAGTCTGGATCTCTGGTCTTCACCTCTTCCAGCGTAGGCCGCGAGGGACGCGCAAACTGGGGGGCTTATGCTGTCTCAAAATTCGCGACCGAGGGCATGATGCAGGTGCTGGCGGATGAGTACCAGAGCCGGCATCTGCGCGTGAACTGCATTAATCCGGGGGGGACGCGCACCAGCATGCGCGCCAGCGCGTTCCCGACGGAAGATCCGCTGAAGCTGAAAACCCCGGCAGACATTATGCCGCTCTATCTCTGGCTGATGGGCGACGACAGCCGCCGCAAAACCGGAATGACCTTTGATGCCCAGCCGGGCCGCAAACCGGGAATTTCGCAATGAGTGAAGAACGTCATCAGCAGCGACAGCAGCGTCTGAAGGAACAGGTTGACGCGCGCGTCGCGGCAGCCCAGGACGAGCGAGGGATCGTCATTGTTTTTACCGGCAATGGTAAAGGCAAAACTACTGCCGCGTTTGGCGCCGCTACGCGCGCCGTCGGCCACGGGCAAAAAGTGGGGGTCATCCAGTTTATCAAAGGGGAATGGCCCAACGGTGAGCGTAATTTGCTTGAACCTCACGGCGTTGAGTTTCAGGTGATGGCGACCGGGTTTACGTGGGATACGCAGAACCGGGAAACCGATACCGCAGCCTGCCTTGCCGTGTGGAAGCACGCAAAAAGGATGCTGGCTGACCCGACATTAAATATGGTGCTGCTGGATGAGATCACCTATATGGTCGCCTACGACTACCTGCCGCTGGAGGAGGTGCTGGATGCACTGAAGAACCGCCCTGCGCACCAGACGGTTATCGTTACAGGTCGCGGGTGTCATCGTGAGATTCTGGAGCTGGCAGATACAGTCAGCGAGCTGCGTCCGGTCAAGCATGCGTTTGATGCAGGCATCAAAGCACAAATTGGCATTGATTACTAAAGAAAAAGCCCGGTGAGTTCACCGGGCTTTTTCAATTAACCGTTGTTATTCCGGTTGCCAGAGCGACGATTGCTGTTCACCTGGCTGTGGCGTTTAACCGCACGACGGATCTGATTCGCCTTCATACGACGACGATCTTTCTCCACCGCCACTTTAGAGGTGGTTTCCGGCGTCAGGCCAACCAGCTCGCGCAGGTAGTTAGTCTGGGTAAGATCCAGCTCGGTATAACCACCGCGCGGCAGACCTTTCGGCAGCAGAATGTCGCCGTAGCGAACGCGGATCAGGCGGCTAACCTGCACGCCTACCGCTTCCCACAGACGACGCACCTCGCGGTTACGGCCTTCGGTCAGGGTCACGTTGTACCACTGGTTAATCCCTTCACCACCGGTAAATTTGATGGTTTTGAACGCCGCAGGGCCGTCTTCCAGCTGCACGCCACGCGACAGATCGCGCAGTTTATTTTCGTCGACCTGGCCGAAAACGCGAACGGCGTATTCACGCTCTACTTCACGGCTTGGGTGCATGAGGCGGTTTGCCAGTTCACCATCGGTGGTGAACAGCAGCAGACCGCAGGTGTTCACGTCCAGACGCCCCACCGCAATCCAGCGGGCGCCGCGCAGTTTTGGCAGACGGTCAAACACCGTTGGACGACCTTCCGGGTCGTTGCGCGTACACAGCTCGCCTTCCGGCTTGTAATACGCCAGCACGCGGCAGATCTGTTCCGCGGACTCTTTCACGGAGATAAGATGACCGTCAATGCGGATCTTGAGCCCCGGTACGATTTCTACGCGGTCACCCAGCGTGGCGATTTTACCGTCCACACTCACGCGGCCCGCTTCTATAATGGCTTCGATTTCACGGCGTGAGCCGTGGCCGGCGCGCGCCAGCACTTTCTGTAACTTCTCGCTCATTGAGCTTCCTCAGGTGTCGCCTTCACAGGCGTCGAATCAGGTCAAAAGCAGAGCCGAGCCCTACTTTGATGGCCGCGTAGTATATCTGCTTACACCTTTACAAGAAAGGCTTAACATCACCCACGCCTTCACGAATCACTTCAGGCGCGTCTTCGGTCAGATCCACAACGGTAGTCGGCTGCTGGCCGAGATAACCTCCGTGAATAATCAGCTCCACCACCTTCTCCAGACGATCTTTTATCTCCTCCGGATCGGACTCGGTAAACTCGCTGCCCGGCAGCATCAGTGAGGTAGAGAGCATCGGTTCGCCGAGAGTTTCCAGCAGCGCCTGGGCAATCGGGTTTGACGGCACGCGCATGCCGATAGTCTTACGCTTTTCCTGCAGCAGGCGACGCGGCACCTCCTTCGTCCCTTTCAGAATGAAGGTGTAGTTACCCGGCGTGTTGTTCTTGATCAGGCGAAACGCCACGTTGTCGACATACGCATAGGTCGACAGCTCAGAGAGGTCGCGACACATCAGGGTAAAGTTATGGCCGTCCGGCAGCTGACGGATGCGACATATTCGCTCCATCGCCCCTTTATCTTCAATTTTACAGCCCAGCGCGTAGCCGGAATCGGTCGGGTAGACTATCACGCCGCCTTTGCGGACGATCTCCACGGCCTGGTTAATCAGACGTGGCTGCGGGTTGTCCGGATGGATATAGAAAAACTGACTCATACTTCCCTCTCTTCAATTTGCTGCGGCTGCTCCCAGAGCTGCCAGACCGGCTCAACGCCAGCGGGTAGCCAGAGCTTGCGTCCCAGCTCGATCCACGCGCAGGGCTGGTGGAAATCAGAGCCCTGTGACCCTAGCAGGCCAAACTGGCGAGCGTAAGTCGCGAGCTGCGCGCGCTCGTTGGGCGCCTGCTGACACTGGGCGACTTCCATCGCCTCGCCACCGCATTCGGCAAAGTGCGCCAGCAGCCGTTTCAGCCATTTAGCAGAAAGATTATACCGTCCCGGATGGGCCAGCACGGCCTTACCGCCAGAATGATGAATGACATCAATAGCTTGTTTTATTGTACACCACTGTGGCGGAACGTATCCGGTTTTCCCGCGCGCCAGATACTTTTTAAAGACATCCGCCATGGTCGTCGCTTTGCCCGCTTCAACCAGAAAGCGGGCGAAATGACCGCGGGTGACCGCCCCGCCGTTCGCCAGCTTTTGCGCACCTTCCAGCGCGCCCGGAATATGCGCCTTCTCCAGACGCTCGCCGATCATCTCCGCGCGCTGGTTGCGGCGCGTTTTTTGTTCTTGCAAAAAGGCAAGAAGTGCCGGATGTTCTATATCAATGTTCAGGCCAACGATATGAATCTCATGGTTTTCCCAGACGGTCGAGATCTCGACGCCGGGCACCAGATTCAGCGCCAGCCCGCTGCGGGCGATCTCGGCGCGCGCTGCCGGAATGGCATCTGTCGTATCGTGATCGGTTATCGCCAGCGTGCCGACGCGCATTTCAACCGCGCGATGAACCAGGGCTTCGGGTGTCAGCAGGCCATCAGAGGCCTGAGTATGGCTGTGTAAATCATAAATAATCGTGTAGGTGGTATCGCTCAAAGCACTTCCCATAACAGGTTGGAGACATCCGAAAACGCCATGATACCGACTTAACGTGAAATTCTGAAATCAAGGGTTGACAATACGCCATCGAACTAGTTAACTAGTACGCAAGTTCACACGAGAAAGGTATCTGAAAATGACAGCACATTTCACTCTGCACGGTTGGTGGCGCACTTCCTGATCTTCGGGCAGTGTCACGCATCTGCGAAATGCAAACAGATACCCGCCCGCTACCCAGCGGGCTTTTTTTTGAACAGAATAAATGAGAACCACAACATGCAAACAGCCAAACCTCATCTCGAACTGTTGACCTGCGAAGCGGTTTATCGCCACAACCCGACCGCGCTGTTTCATCAGGTGTGCGGCGCGCGTCCGGCGACGCTGCTGCTGGAGTCTGCGGATATCGACAGCAAGGACGATCTGAAAAGCCTGCTGCTGGTCGACAGCGCGCTGCGCATTACCGCGTTAGGTGACACCGTCACCATTAAGGCGCTCTCTGATAATGGCGCATCGCTGCTGCCGCTGCTGGATGCGGCTCTGCCCGCGGGCATCGACAATGAACGTCACCCGGACCTGCGAATTCTGCATTTCCCGCCGGTAAGCCAGCTGCTCGACGAAGACGCACGCCTCTGCTCGCTGTCCGTGTTCGATGCCTTCCGCCTGCTGCAAAATCTTGTCACCGTGCCGGAAGATGAGCGCGAAGCAATGTTCTTCGGCGGGCTGTTTGCTTACGACCTGGTCGCCGGTTTTGAAGATTTGCCGGAAACCGAGCAGGGCAACCGCTGTCCGGACTACTGTTTCTACCTGGCCGAAACCCTGCTGGTGATCGACCATCAGAAAAAATATACCCGCATCCAGGCAAGCCTGTTCACGCCGTCTGCGTCTGAGAAAAACCGCCTTGAGCATCGCATCGCTCAGCTCCGGCAGCAGATGACGGAAGCGCCGCCTGCGCTGCCGGTACAGCACGTGGAAAAAATGACATGCGACGTTAACCAGACCGACGATCAATACGGGGCCGTGGTTCGCCAGATGCAAAAGGCTATTCGCGCCGGGGAGATTTTCCAGGTTGTGCCGTCCCGCCGTTTCTCGCTGCCCTGCCCGTCACCGCTGGCGGCTTACGACGTGCTGAAGAAAAGCAACCCGAGCCCATATATGTTCTTTATGCAGGACAATGATTTCACGCTGTTCGGCGCCTCGCCGGAAAGCTCGCTGAAGTACGACGCCACCAGCCGCCAGATTGAGATCTACCCGATTGCGGGCACCCGTCCGCGTGGCCGTCGTGCCGATGGCTCGCTGGACCGCGATCTGGACAGCCGCATCGAACTGGAAATGCGAACCGACCACAAGGAGCTCTCCGAACACCTGATGCTGGTTGACCTGGCGCGTAACGACCTGGCGCGCATTTGCACCCCGGGCAGCCGCTACGTGGCAGACCTGACCAAAGTTGACCGTTACTCCTTCGTGATGCACCTGGTCTCCCGCGTGGTGGGTGAACTGCGCAGCGACCTCGACGTGCTGCACGCCTACCGCGCCTGCATGAATATGGGCACCCTGAGCGGCGCGCCGAAAGTGCGCGCCATGCAGCTTATCGCCGAAGCGGAAGGACGTCGTCGCGGGAGCTACGGCGGCGCGGTAGGTTACTTCACCGCACACGGCGACCTTGATACCTGCATCGTGATCCGCTCCGCCTACGTCGAAGACGGTATTGCCACCGTTCAGGCCGGCGCCGGGATTGTTCTTGACTCTGTTCCGCAGTCAGAAGCTGACGAAACCCGCAGTAAAGCACGCGCGGTATTGCGCGCCATCGCTACCGCACACCACGCACAGGAGATTTTCTGATGGCTGACATTCTGCTGCTCGATAACATCGACTCCTTTACCTATAACCTGGCAGATCAGCTGCGTGCGAATGGTCACAACGTCGTTATCTACCGCAACCACGTTCCGGCTCAGACCCTGATTGACCGTCTGGCGACCATGCAAAACCCGGTGCTGATGCTCTCCCCGGGGCCGGGCGCGCCGAGCGAAGCGGGCTGTATGCCCGAACTGCTGACCCGCATGCGCGGCAAGCTGCCGATTATCGGTATCTGCCTTGGTCACCAGGCAATCGTGGAAGCCTACGGCGGTTACGTCGGCCAGGCGGGCGAGATCCTGCACGGTAAAGCCTCCAGCATTGAACATGACGGCCAGGCAATGTTTGCCGGGCTGCCGAATCCGCTCCCGGTCGCGCGCTATCATTCGCTGGTCGGCAGCAACATTCCGGCCGGGCTGACCATCAACGCTTCGTTTGAAGGGATGGTGATGGCGGTACGCCACGATGCGGATCGCGTCTGCGGGATGCAGTTCCACCCGGAATCTATTTTGACCTCCAATGGCGCCCGCCTGCTGGAGCAGACCCTTGACTGGGCGTTACAGAAACTGGAGCAGACCAACACCCTGCAGCCGATTCTGGAAAAACTGTATCAGGCGCAGACCCTGAGCCAGCAGGAGAGTCACCAGCTCTTCTCCGCCGTGGTGCGCGGCGAGCTGAAGCCCGAGCAGCTGGCGGCGGCGCTGGTGAGCATGAAAGTGCGTGGCGAAAGCCCGCAGGAGATCGCCGGTGCGGCAACCGCGCTGCTGGAAAATGCCGCCCCGTTCCCGCGTCCGGACTATCAGTTTGCGGATATCGTCGGGACCGGTGGCGACGGCAGCAACAGCATCAATATTTCGACCGCCAGCGCCTTTGTGGCGGCGGCCTGCGGCCTGAAGGTGGCCAAGCACGGTAACCGCAGCGTCTCCAGCCGTTCAGGCTCGTCCGATCTGCTGGCCGCGTTTGGCATCAATCTGGAGATGAATGCCGAGCGTTCGCGTGAAGCGCTGGACGATTTGGGCGTTTGCTTCCTGTTTGCACCGAAGTACCATACCGGTTTCCGCCACGCGATGCCGGTTCGCCAGCAGCTTAAAACCCGCACGCTGTTTAACGTGCTCGGCCCGCTGATCAACCCGGCCCATCCGCCGCTGGCATTAATTGGCGTTTACAGCCCTGAGCTGGTCCTGCCGATTGCCGAGACGCTGCGCGTGCTGGGTTACAAACGCGCCGCCGTGGTGCACAGCGGCGGAATGGATGAAGTTTCGCTGCATGCGCCGACGCTGGTGGCCGAGCTTAACGATGGTGAAGTACTCAGCTATCAGCTTGAGGCGTCTGATTTCGGCTTAACGCCGTACCATCAGGAAGCGCTGGCAGGCGGTACGCCGGAAGAAAACCGTGACATTCTGACGCGCTTACTACAAGGTAAAGGTGAGGCCGCTCATGAGGCCGCCGTGGCTGCCAACGTCGCCATGCTGATGCGTTTGCACGGTGAGGAAGACCTGAAGGCCAACGTTCAAAAAGTTCTGGATGTACTGCGCTCCGGTGCAGCTTACGATCGCGTTACCGCACTTGCGGCAAGAGGGTAAAGAATGCAGACCGTTTTAGCGAAAATCGTTGCCGATAAGGCCATCTGGGTGGAAGCACGCAAAGCAGAGCAGCCGCTTGCCAGTTTCCAGAATGACGTCGTCCCAAGCAGCCGTCGTTTCTATGACGCCCTGCAGGGTGCACGTACCGCCTTTATTCTGGAGTGCAAAAAGGCCTCTCCCTCAAAAGGCGTTATTCGTGACGATTTCGACCCGGCGCGTATCGCCGGTATTTATAAGCATCATGCGTCGGCAATCTCCGTGCTGACGGATGAGAAATATTTCCAGGGCAGCTTCGATTTTCTGCCGATCGTCAGCGGCATCGCACCGCAGCCGATCCTGTGCAAAGACTTTATTATCGACCCGTATCAGATCTGGCTGGCGCGTTTCTACCAGGCCGATGCCTGCCTGCTGATGCTCTCGGTACTGGACGACGAACAGTATCGGCAGCTTGCTGCCGTGGCGCACAGCCTGAAAATGGGCGTGCTGACCGAAGTGAGTAACGAAGAAGAGCTTGAGCGCGCCATCGCGCTGGAAGCCAAAGTGGTCGGCATCAACAACCGCGATCTTCGCGACTTGTCGATTGACCTGAACCGCACCCGCCAGCTGGCGCCACGTCTGGGTGCAGGCGTCACGGTGATCAGCGAGTCCGGCATTAACAGCTATGCCCAGGTGCGCGAGCTGAGCCACTTCGCCAACGGTTTCCTGATTGGCTCCGCCATGATGGAACATGACGACCTCAATGCGGCGGTGCGTCGCGTGCTGCTGGGTGAGAACAAAGTCTGCGGCTTAACCCGCGAACAGGATGCGCTGGCCGCGTATGAGGCTGGAGCAATCTATGGCGGTTTAATCTTCGTCGACACCTCTCCTCGGGCAGTCAATGAGGAACAGGCCCGCAAGGTAATCGCGGCGGCCCCGCTGAGCTATGTTGGCGTGTTCCGCAATGCGGATGTCGCGGACGTTGTGGCAAAAGCCGACGCGTTATCCCTGAGTGCCGTTCAGCTCCATGGCGATGAAGATCAGGCGTATATCAATGCCCTGCGCGACGCGCTGGCACCGCAGGTTCAAATCTGGAAAGCACAAAGCGTGGGCACCACCCTGCCCGCACGTAATCTTCACCACGTTGACAAATACGTGCTCGACAACGGCCAGGGCGGCACCGGGGAACGTTTTGACTGGTCGCTGCTGAACGGCGAAACGCTGGACAACGTTCTGCTGGCGGGCGGACTAAGCCCGGATAACTGTGTGGAAGCCGCGAAAACCGGCTGCGCAGGCCTCGATTTCAATTCAGGCGTAGAGTCGCAACCGGGTATCAAAGATGCCAGCAAGCTGGCCTCGGTGTTTAAAACTCTGCGTGCATATTAAGGAAGAGAAGATGACGACATTACTTAACCCGTATTTTGGTGAATTCGGCGGGATGTACGTTCCGCAAATCCTGATGCCCGCGCTGCGCCAGCTGGAAGAAGCGTTCGTGAGCGCGCAGAAAGATCCTGCGTTTCAGGCGGAGTTTACCGACCTGCTGAAAAACTACGCCGGGCGTCCAACCGCGCTGACCAAATGCCGCAACCTGACCGAAGGCACCAAAACCACGCTGTATCTTAAGCGTGAAGATCTGCTGCACGGCGGTGCGCACAAAACTAACCAGGTGCTGGGCCAGGCGCTGCTCGCGAAGCGTATGGGTAAAACCGAAATCATCGCCGAAACCGGCGCAGGTCAGCACGGCGTGGCCTCGGCGCTCGCCAGCGCCCTGCTCGGCCTGAAGTGCCGCATCTATATGGGTGCTAAAGACGTTGAGCGTCAGTCGCCGAACGTGTTCCGTATGCGCCTGATGGGTGCGGAAGTGATCCCGGTGCACAGCGGTTCTGCGACGCTGAAAGATGCCTGTAACGAAGCGCTGCGCGACTGGTCCGGCAGCTATGAAACCGCGCACTATATGCTCGGCACCGCGGCAGGTCCTCACCCGTTCCCGACCATCGTGCGCGAATTCCAGCGCATGATCGGTGAAGAGACCAAAGCGCAGATCCTTGAAAAAGAGGGTCGCCTGCCGGATGCAGTCATTGCCTGCGTCGGCGGCGGGTCTAACGCCATCGGCATGTTTGCCGATTTTATCGACGAAACCCGCGTAGGGCTGATTGGCGTCGAGCCTGCCGGACATGGGATTGAAACCGGCGAGCACGGCGCGCCGCTGAAGCATGGCCGCGTTGGGATCTACTTCGGCATGAAAGCCCCGATGATGCAGACCGATGAAGGGCAGATTGAAGAGTCTTACTCAATTTCTGCCGGACTGGACTTCCCGTCCGTTGGGCCACAGCACGCGTTCCTGAATAGCACGGGGCGCGCGGACTATGTCTCCATTACCGATGACGAAGCGCTGGAAGCCTTCAAAACGCTGTGCCGCAGCGAAGGGATCATCCCGGCGCTGGAGTCTTCTCATGCGCTGGCGCACGCGCTGAAAATGATGAAAGAGAACCCGGAAAAAGAGCAACTGCTGGTGGTGAACCTTTCCGGTCGCGGTGACAAAGATATCTTCACCGTTCACGATATTTTGAAAGCACGAGGGGAAATCTGATGGAACGCTACGATAACGTATTTGCAGAACTGAAATCCCGCCAGGAAGGCGCGTTCGTCCCCTTCGTTACCCTGGGCGACCCGGGCCCTGAGCAGTCTCTGAAAATTATCGACGCCCTGATTGAAGCCGGTGCCGATGCGCTGGAGCTGGGTATTCCGTTCTCCGATCCGCTGGCGGATGGCCCGACCATCCAGAACGCCACCCTGCGCGCCATTGCGGCAGGCGTGACCCCAACCCAGTGCTTTGAAATGCTGGCGGCGATCCGCCAGAAGCACCCGACCATTCCGATTGGCCTGCTGATGTACGCCAACCTGGTGTTCAACCGTGGTGTTGACGAGTTCTATGCAGAATGCGCGCGCGTGGGTGTCGACTCGGTCCTGGTAGCAGACGTGCCCGTGGAAGAGTCCGCGCCGTTCCGCCAGGCTGCGATGCGTCACAATGTCGCCCCTATTTTCATCTGCCCGCCTAACGCGGACGATGAACTGCTGCGCCAGATAGCCTCTTACGGACGCGGGTATACCTATCTGCTTTCGCGCGCGGGCGTGACTGGCGCCGAGAATAAAGCGGCCCTGCCGCTGCATCATCTGGTGGAAAAGCTGGCCGAGTACCATGCCGCGCCGCCGCTGCAGGGCTTCGGGATCTCCTCTCCGGATCAGGTCACCGCGGCAATTGAGGCGAAGGCGGCGGGTGCCATTTCCGGCTCTGCGATTGTGAAGATCATCGAGAAGAATGTGGACAAGCCCGAGCAGATGCTGAGCGAATTGAAAGCGTTCGTGACCGCCATGAAGGCGGCGACGCGTAAAGCATAATCCCTCCACCGTCTGGCAACCCTGCCAGACGGTTACTCCTCCTTCTCCATCCTCTCCAAAGGATTACGTCAAAATTGATCCCGTCGATATTTTCGGTGTGAATAGCTTTTCAAACTTTCGCGTAAGCGTATGATCTGGACTCTTTTTAGCACTAATCCTTCTGAGTTCAGAGGCTTATTCATGTCATGGCAATCCTTCAAACAGACTTACCTGGTTAAGTTCTGGTCACCAGTTCCGGCCGTTATCGCGGCAGGCATTCTCTCTACTTATTATTTTGGCATTACCGGCACCTTCTGGGCCGTGACCGGCGAGTTCACCCGCTGGGGTGGACAGCTGCTGCAGCTTGCAGGCGTGCATGCCGAAGAGTGGGGATACTTTAAGCTCATTCATCTGGACGGCACCCCGCTTACCCGCATCGACGGGATGATGATTATCGGCATGTTCGGCGGCTGCTTCGCTGCGGCGCTGTGGGCAAACAACGTTAAGCTGCGCATGCCCAAAAGCCGCGTTCGCATCATGCAGGCGGTAGTCGGCGGCATGATTGCCGGGTTTGGTGCCCGCCTGGCGATGGGCTGTAATCTGGCCGCGTTCTTTACCGGGATTCCGCAGTTCTCCCTTCATGCCTGGTTTTTTGCCGTAGCCACGGCGATTGGCTCTTACTTCGGAGCAAAATTCACCCTTCTGCCGCTGTTCCGCATTCCGGTGAAAATGACAAAAGTCAGCGCGGCGTCCCCGCTAACCCAAAAACCGGAGCAGGCAAAGCGCCGTTTCCGCCTCGGAATGCTGGTCTTTTTCGCCATGGTGGCATGGGCGCTCTGCACCGCCCTGAACCAGCCTAAGCTCGGTCTGGCGATGCTGTTCGGCGTGGGTTTTGGTCTGCTCATTGAACGCGCGCAGATCTGCTTCACCTCCGCGTTTCGCGATATGTGGATCACCGGGCGCACGATGATGGCGAAAGCGATTATCGCCGGGATGGCGGTCAGCGCCATCGGCATCTTCAGCTATGTCCAACTGGGCGTCGAACCGAAAATCATGTGGGCCGGTCCTAACGCGGTCATTGGCGGCCTGCTGTTCGGCTTCGGGATCGTGCTGGCTGGCGGGTGTGAAACCGGCTGGATGTATCGCGCCGTCGAAGGCCAGGTGCACTACTGGTGGGTGGGTCTGGGAAATGTGATTGGCTCGACGATCCTGGCGTACTGCTGGGATGACGTGTCTCCCGTTCTGGCCACCAACTGGGACAAGGTCAACCTGCTCAACACCTTCGGGCCTCTCGGCGGCCTGCTCGTTACCTACGCCCTGCTGTTGGTTGCTTTTTTACTGGTCGTCGCACAGGAGAAACGTTTCTTCCGCCGTGCGAGCGTTAAAACAGAAACGCAGGAGAATGCAGCATGAAGGAGATCGTGCCTGATTATCGTCTGGATATGGTTGGTGAGCCCTGTCCTTATCCGGCGGTTGCTACGCTTGAAGCCCTGCCGCAGCTTAAAAAAGGGGAAATACTGGAAGTGGTCAGCGACTGCCCGCAGTCCATCAACAACATACCGCTGGATGCAAAAAACCACGGTTATACGGTGCTGGATATCCAGCAGGATGGCCCAACCATTCGCTATCTGATTCAAAAATGATCGCTAAGGGCCTCGCAAGGGGCCTTTATCCTATTGAATTATAAGCCATGTTGATCCACGGCAAAAACGCGATTTTTGACTTAAGTAAAATCTCATTTCCCTGTTGAAGGAGGTTTTCACGGTTTGATGTATTTACGAGCTTTACTGGTTTTCGCCTTATTCATTCCCTTCCACGCACTGTCCCTGAATTTTTCTTCGACCTTCCTGCGTCTTAATTGCCCGGAAAGAGGACTTGTCGAGGTTATTCTGCACGTCTATGACCATACTCAGGAACGATGGCGCGGTCATTTTGAAACTGGCGCGGGTCATAAACGTGTGGGTGATACCGAAATTATCCCGTTTGCCAACGGTGATATTCTCTTCCATTCCCTGTCCAGCGACGCTTTCAGCTATTTATATGATGGGGAAAAGATCCTGAGGCACTGCGTAAAGCTTGATGAGCGGCAGGTTTATCCGTCGTTTTGAAGCGAGCAAAGCAAACTGGCCACCCTGTGGCCAGTTTGACGGGGATCAGAAACGATAACCCGCAGAGAACATAAACACCCACGGATCCAGGCGAGTACTGATACTTTGCTGCTCACCGCCCGCCTTAAAGCGTACGTCCGTATCAATATCCATATACCAGACCGAGGCGTTGATCAGCCAGTCGCGATTAATCAGGTAATCCAGACCGACCTGTCCCGCCATGCCCCACGAATCCTTCAGGCTGAGGTCCGTCAGCCCCGCCTCTTTACCGGTATCGTTGAATTTCTCATCAAAGAAGGTGGTGTAGTTCACACCGGCGCCAATATATGGACGCACCTTGCTGCTTGAGTCGCCAAAGTACCATTGCGCCATCAGCGTTGGCGGTAAATGGTGAACCGTGGCGATATCACCGGTCGCACCAAGACCGACACGGTGACGGAACGGCGTTGCCGCCAGAAGCTCAACCCCAACGTTATCAGTCGCCATCCAGGTGAATGTTAAACCTAACTGGGTGTTGTTACTGACGTTAAAACCGCCCATACCCAGCACGTTATCCGATCCTTCAGTTGGGCGAACCGTAGCCGAACCGGCACGAATAAAGAATTCGCCTGCTTCATGCGCATACGCGCCGCCAGAGAGACTGCTTAATACAAGGGCTGCCACCGCTAATTTTTTCATATCCGCTCCATCGTTGTGGTTTTAATCGCGGATGAGAATATACTCACAAAAGAGTAATAAGTGATCTGCCACAGATCACATTAAAACCAGTAAGTTAACATTCATTGATCTGGGTTAATTTTTTGTGGCGCTTTGAAAAGCAATAAGTTGTTTCTATGTCAATTTTTGGCATTTCACAGTTACAAAATTTTCTCTTTTCCCCCTCTTGCTCTTCCTCTGTCGGCTGGATAATTTATCGCTCTCACAAGTTGATTTGATGCGTTCTTTTTGCAGGTGTGCCATGAGTGAAGTTAACCCGTGCATGACGTGCGGAGCCTGTTGTGCGTATTTTCGAGTCTCTTTCTACTGGGCTGAAGCCAGCGATGGCGGCGGTACCGTTCCGGTTCATCTAACTGAGCCGTTAACCCCCTTTCTGCGCTGCATGAGCGGAACCAATCAAAAGCAGGCCCGCTGTGTCGCGCTGCAGGGTGAGCCCGGGGTTTCGACCCGGTGCGCGATCTATGAGGATCGCCCCAGCCCGTGCCGGGAATTTGCCATGTCGGGGGAAGATGGGCAGGTCAACGAAGCTTGTAATCGCGCCCGCGCGCGCTTTGGATTACCGCCGCTTTACAAAGATATGCTTTTCCATACAAGCCTTGATGCTGCCACAGCAGGTTCATCCGGTGTACAATTGCCGGCTAATTAACACCTGCAATACGCAAGGAGAGTGCATGTCTATCACGGCGAAGTCTGTCTACCGTGACACGGGAAATTTTTTCCGCAATCAGTTCATTACCTTTTTACTGATCGCGTTGCTTTGCGCCTTTATCACTGTGGTGCTGGGTCATGCGTTCTCACCGAGTGAAGAACAGATTGCCAGCCTGAGCCAGGGCGACCATCTTGCAGGAAGCGTGGGGCTATTTGAACTGGTGCAAAACATGACGCCAGAGCAGCAACAAATTCTGCTCCGGGCGTCTGCCGCATCCACGTTTTCTGGCCTGATTGGTAACGCCATTCTGGCGGGCGGCGTTTTGCTGATGATCCTACTGGTGTCGGCGGGCCACCGGGTCAGCGCCTTGCGGGCGATTGGCGCCAGCGCGCCGGTCTTACCTAAGCTGTTTATCCTGATCTTTTTAACCACCATGCTGGTGCAGATGGGAATTATGCTGGTTGTGGTGCCGGGCGTGTTACTGGCTATTGTGCTCGCTTTTGCCCCAGTAATGGTCGTGCAGGATAAAATGGGAATTTTTACCGCGATGCGCAGCAGCATCAGGCTGGCATGGGCGAACATGCGTCTGGTTGCTCCTGCCGTGATGGGCTGGCTGCTGGCAAAAACGCTCCTGCTCCTGTTTGCTCCGAATTTTGCGGTATTAACCCCGAACGTCGGCGCGGTGGTCGCGAATACACTGAGCAACCTGATTTCAGCGGTGCTGCTTGTCTATCTGTTCCGCCTGTATATGTTAATTCGTCAGTAACCCTGATGCCGGGTGCATGACAGGGCCCGGCTCAACAAAGAAGATGGAATCACAGAATGAAGCAGTTTCTTGATTTTTTACCGCTGGTGGTCTTTTTCGCGTTTTACAAACTGTATGACATTTATGCTGCCACCACGGCGCTGATTATTGCGACAGCGGTTGTGCTGATCTATAGCTGGGTGCGCTACCGTAAAGTTGAAAAAATGGCGCTGGTGACGTTCGTCCTGGTCGCCGTATTCGGTGGGCTAACCCTCTTCTTCCACAATGATGAATTTATCAAGTGGAAAGTGACGGTGATCTACGCGCTGTTTGCGGGTGCGCTGCTCATCAGCCAGTGGGTGATGAAAAAGCCGCTGATCCAGCGCATGCTCGGCAAAGAGCTGACGCTGCCTCAGGAAGTCTGGTCGCGCCTGAATATCGCCTGGGCGGTGTTCTTTATCCTTTGCGGTCTTGCCAATATCTATATCGCTTTCTGGCTGCCACAGAATATCTGGGTCAACTTCAAGGTCTTCGGCCTGACGGCCCTGACGCTGATATTCACCCTGCTAAGCGGCATTTATATCTATCGCCACATGCCGCAGGACGACAAGCACTGATTGCTGACTGACCAGAACGTGTTCGACAGGCGTTCTGGTCTATTCTCTCCGCTGTGAAATCATAGTAGCATCCCGCCTGAAGTCTTCCGTTATGAGTTAAAACAATGACAACAAATAACGCCCCTCAGGGCGAACTGGTTTTACGCACACTGGCAATGCCCGCTGACACCAATGCCAATGGCGATATTTTTGGCGGCTGGCTGATGTCGCAGATGGATATGGGCGGCGCAATTCTGGCAAAAGAGATTGCTCACGGACGCGTGGTGACCGTGCGGGTGGATGGAATGACCTTCCTGCGCCCGGTTGCAGTAGGTGATGTGGTTTGCTGTTACGCCCGCTGCGTAAAGCGCGGCAATACATCCATCTCCATCAACATTGAAGTCTGGGTGAAGAAAGTCTCTTCTGAACCGATTGGACAGCGCTATAAAGCAACTGAAGCGCTGTTTATTTATGTCGCTGTCGATAGCGACGGTAAACCTCGTCAGCTTCCGCCAGCCTGATTGGCAGGCAAAAAAAAGCCTCCTTTCGGAGGCTTTTCTTATTCCATCTGCGCCCCGCCATTCAGGCGGAAAACAATGTTCACGATCAGTCCGCTTCCCGGTTTACCGGGTTCGTAGCGCCATCTGCGCATCGCCGACTTCACTTCGCGCTCAAACATATTTGAAGGTTGCGCAGACAGAATTTCCACGTTATCCACGCGGCCATCCGCAGTCACGTCAAATTTCACCCGTACGCGACCTTCAATACGCAAGGCCTGAGCCCGCGCCGGATACTGAGGCTGATTACGGCTCAACGCACGTGGGCCCGCTGGTGCGGCAACCGTCGGCTTCGCCGCCGGTGCGCTGTTATTCATGACCGGACGCGAAGGCGCTGTATTCTCGACCGGCTGGGTCGCGCGCGGTTCAACCGGGCGTTCTTCACGTTTCGGACGCTCCTCGACCTTCTTCACCGGCTTTGGCTTCGGCTTAGGTTTTGGCTTCGGTTCAGGTTTGTGGATCACCACCGGTGCCTCCTTCGGTGGCTCCGGTACAGGCTCGGGTTCCGGTTCAGGCTCAGCAACCGGCTGTGGCGGGGGTGGCGCAACCTGCGGCGGTTCGAGATCCGCTGGCGAGACCATGGTTACCGAGATCGGCTGGGCGGGTGCGGGCATTTCAATAACCTGATGAACCGAGGTGTAGAGCAAACCCGCCACGACGGCACCGTGAATCACGACGGACAACAGCGTCGGCCAGGGAAAGCGGCGAGGTAAATCAAGGGTCATCGAAGTCATAATCATCAACGTTAAAAAACCGGACCCTGATTTTAAATGCAAATAGCAATCATATTCAATAAGACACTTTGTTCTGGCGCAATTTAAGCGCAGGAGTGGTCAAAAAAAGGACATCCAGATCGGGGTATTAACGTTGTTTTTATCTTTACATTGCAGTCAATTGCCCTTTCACATAACGTAACTGACACTTTATAACGCTTAAGGAGCTTCACCGTGCTTTACGTGATTTACTCTGAAGATATCGCTGATTCCCTCGAAAAACGTCTCTCTGTTCGCCCTGCCCATCTGGCTCGCCTGCAGCTGCTCCAGGACGAAGGCCGTTTGCTGACCGCGGGTCCAATGCCTGCTGTTGACAGCAATGACCCGGGAGCCGCCGGTTTTTCTGGCTCCACGGTTATTGCTGAGTTTGAGTCTCTTGAAGCGGCGCAGGCCTGGGCTGACGCAGACCCATACGTTGCGGCGGGTGTGTATGCAAAAGTGACGGTGCGACCGTATAAGAAAGTGTTCTGAGGTAAAAAGGCTCCCTCAGGAGCCTTTCTTCACATCAATGCAGTGACGCTAACCGCGCCGCAAACCCGACAAACAGCAGCCCTATCAGCCCGTTCCCCAGCTTTGCCAGCTTCTTTTTGGTTTTCAGATAACGCGTAACAAACGCCCCAGAGAAGATCAGAAAGCTCATGTACATAAAGCTAATCAGCTCAAGCGTGGTAGCGAGGATCAGGAAAGAGGTCCCGGTATTTTGCGCATTCACGTCGATAAACTGCACAAAGAACGAAACGTAGAACAGAATCGCTTTTGGATTGGTCAGGCTCAGGACGAGGGAGCGTTTCATGATCGTGCTGGCAGGCTCGGTTCCACTCTCTTGAGCGTTATTCTGACGTGTGATCACCGACCAGAGCATTTTTCCGCCCAACCACAGCAGATAGAAAGCCCCGAGATAGCGCACGATATTAAAGAGCACGGGGGTCGTCTGGATCAATGCCGCAACACCCGCCCAGGCCAGGAACATCAATACCGCATCACCGATAAACACGCCGGTCGCGGCAAGATACCCTTTTTTCACACCGTGACCGATCCCCGTTTTCAGCACAAACAGGGTGTTTGGCCCGGGAACCAGCACGATAAAAAATGCGCCAACAACATACGTCCAGAAATTCAGTACACCAAACTCCGCAAACACCTCTCCCTCCTTTTGCTAAAAATAACCGGAATATCGCCGCAATAACGATATTCGCAAAATAAGACACAATATAATCAGCGGGCACCTTGCGGTGCCCTCATGGGTTTCAGATATCCTGGACTGCGAACAGCAACGCATTGCGGTGCCGGGTCAATCCACATTTTCTGATGGCGTGGATACGCATATTGCGGCGGGATTGTGCTTCCAGCCAACGAGCCTTGCGACGACTCACCTGTCGCAACATACGCCAGCGCCCTACTTCTGTTCTACTGCGCTTCATGTCTACAACTCTTTCTCAAACAGAGCCGCCATTATAAACCCAACCCGACAGCAAACCAGCGCTTTTACCTGGCGTTTTTATTTGCCAGATGAATCCTGATGCGTACACTCATAACAATACGCTTTCAAAAGGATTTTTTTATCTATGACAACCTTCTACACCGTGGTGAGTTGGCTGGTCATTCTGGGATACTGGCTGTTAATCGCGGGTGTGACGTTACGCATCCTGATGAAGCGCAGAGCCGTACCCTCTGCCATGGCCTGGCTTCTGATCATTTATATCCTCCCACTGGTGGGAATTATTGCCTATCTTTCTTTCGGTGAGCTTCATCTGGGTAAACGCCGTGCCGAGCGCGCGCGCGCAATGTGGCCTTCCACCGCGAAATGGCTTAACGATCTCAAAGCCTGCAAGCATATCTTTGCCGAGGAGAACAGCAGCGTCGCCTCCTCACTGTTTAAGCTCTGCGAGCGCCGCCAGGGGATTGGCGGCGTTAAGGGCAATCAGCTCCAGCTTCTGACGTCGTCCGATGATGTCATGCAGGCGTTAATCCGCGATATTCAGCTGGCTCGCCATAATATTGAGATGGTGTTTTATATCTGGCAGCCCGGCGGCATGGCTGACCAGGTCGCTGAATCCCTGATGGCGGCCGCACGCAGGGGGATCCACTGCCGTCTGATGCTGGACTCCGCGGGCAGCGTGGCATTTTTCCGTAGCCCCTGGGCGGGCATGATGCGTAACGCCGGTATCGAGGTGGTTGAGGCACTGAAGGTGAATCTCCTGCGCGTGTTTCTGCGACGGATGGACCTTCGCCAGCACCGTAAAATGGTCATGATCGATAACTATATTGCCTACACCGGCAGTATGAACATGGTTGACCCGCGCTTCTTTAAACAGGACTCCGGCGTCGGGCAATGGGTGGATCTGATGGCGCGAATGGAGGGGCCGATTGCCACCTCGATGGGCATCGTTTACTCCTGCGACTGGGAGATAGAGACCGGCAAGCGTATCCTGCCGCCACCGCCGGATGGCAATATTATGCCGTTTGAAGAGGCCAGCGGTCATACAATTCATACCATCGCTTCCGGACCGGGCTTCCCGGAGGACTTGATTCACCAGGCGCTGCTGACGGCAACCTACTCCGCGCGTGAATATCTGATCATGACGACGCCCTACTTTGTCCCCAGCGATGATCTGCTGCACGCGATTTGTACCGCAGCGCAGCGCGGCGTCGATGTCAGTATCATTCTGCCACGCAAAAATGACTCCCTTCTGGTGGGCTGGGCCAGCCGTGCCTTCTTTAGCGAACTGCTTGCCGCCGGGGTGAAAATTTACCAGTTTGAAGGCGGGCTCCTGCACACCAAGAGCGTGCTGGTCGACGGCGAATTAAGCCTGGTGGGCACGGTTAACCTTGATATGCGCAGCCTGTGGCTAAACTTTGAAATCACCCTGGTGATTGATGACGCCGGCTTTGGCGGTGACCTGGCGGCGGTTCAGGATGACTATATCTCCCGTTCGCGGCTGCTGGATGCCAGGCTGTGGGTAAAACGTCCGTTATGGCAGCGAATAGCTGAACGACTGTTTTACTTCTTTAGTCCGTTGCTGTAAAACGTGCCCAACGATGTTAAACAGGTAGTCATCATGGAAATGGATCTGAACAATCGCCTGACCGAAGACGAAACGCTCGAGCAGGCCTATGACATTTTTCTCGAACTGGCGGTTGATAACCTCGATCCCGCAGACGTGATCCTCTTTAATCTGCAGTTCGAAGAGCGCGGCGGTGCCGAATTGTTCGACCCTTCAGAGGACTGGGCCGAACATGTAGATTTCGACCTGAACCCTGACTTCTTTGCCGAAGTGGTTATTGGGCTGGCTGATGAAGACGGCGGTGAAATTAACGACATTTTTGCGCGCGTCCTGCTGTGTCGTGAGAAAGACCACAAGCTGTGTCACATACTCTGGCGCGAATAATAAAAAAGGCTGCGATAGCAGCCTTTTTTATTTAATCCGGTAACGCGCTTCCGCAGCGGTTGCAAAACCGCGCGCTGTGTTCATGATCGGCCTGGTGGCAGTTCGGACATTTGCGCCGCTGTTTATGGTTCTGAAACGCGCTGCTCATGTGCGTGGTAATAAGCCCCGTCGGAATGGCAATTACCGAATACCCAATCAGAATCAGCACGGATGCCACAATCCGTCCCAGCGGCGTATGGGGCGTGATATCGCCATACCCCACGGTCGTAACGGTCACTATCGCCCAGTAGACGGAAGCGTTGAGCGTCGTGAAGCCATATTTCGGCCCTTCGATCAAATACATCAGCGCGCCAAAAACAATCATCACAATGGCAATGAACGAATAGAACAGAATAAGCTGATGGCGTGCGCTGACGATCGCGCTCCAGAATACGCGCAGCGACGGCATAAAGCGCAGTAACTTCAGAATACGCAAGACCCGAATAACGCGCATCGCTCGCCAGGCGAAAACATAGTTGAGGCTGATCTCCGGCCACAGCCACATCACATAGAGCGGCAGGATCGTCGCTAAATCAATAAAGCCCCAGAAGCTAAAGACGTACTTTGCCGGGTTGGGCCAGCAAACAACACGCAGAATATACTCTGCGGTAAAGACCAGGGTAATAATAAGTTCCAGCCAGACAAACGCATGCCATTCCTCAAATGTCAGGTGATATTGCGTCCCCACACCCGATTCAATAAAGATGACCACTACGCTCAGTAGCGCAAACAGCGCACACAGACCTTCAAAACGGCGTCCCGATACCGTTTCAGGATCGAATAAAAGATGATAGAGCCGCCGACGGACTGAAGTGAATAAACGCGACACGGTAACCTCGCAAAAAAATAAGGGCTGACATCATGTCAGCCCTTGCGATTATAGCGGGTCTACTTTCAGGCAGGAAACCGCATGTCGGAAACTGCCCTCCAGCACCGGTCGCGTTTTCGCGCATTCCGGCCCGGCCATTGGGCATCGCGTGCGGAACACGCAGCCCGACGGCGGATTGATCGGCGACGGCAATTCCCCTTCCAGAAGCTGAATCGTTTTATTCTTTTCCAGATCCGGATCGGGGATCGGCACAGCCGACATCAGCGCTTTGGTATAAGGGTGCAGCGGGTTATGGTACACCTCGTCATAGGTTCCCAGTTCCACGGCATGGCCCAGATACATCACCAGCACGCGGTCGGAGATGTGTTTTACCACCGCCAGGTCGTGCGCAATGAAAATCAGCGACAGCCCCATTTCGCGCTGCAATTTCTGAAGCAGGTTAACCACCTGCGCCTGAATCGACACGTCCAGCGCGGAGACCGGTTCATCACAAATAATCAGTTTCGGCTCAAGGATAAGCGCACGCGCAATGCCAATACGCTGACACTGGCCGCCCGAAAATTCATGCGGGTAACGGTTAATGAGGTTAGGCAACAGCCCGACTTTCAGCATCATCGCCTTCACGCGATCGCGGACTTCCTGACGCGGCATCTTTGGATGATAGGTGCGCAGCGGTTCGGCGATAATCTCACCGATGGTCATACGCGGGTTTAATGACGCCAGCGGATCCTGGAAAATCATCTGGATATCGCTGCGCACGTCGCGCCACTCGTCAGGCTTCATGCCCAGCAGATCTTTACCCAGCCAGGCTACTTTGCCGCCGGTAGCTTTCACCAGACCGATAATCGCACGCGCAAAGGTGGATTTACCGCAGCCGGATTCGCCCACCACGCCCAGGGTTTCCCCCTCGTACAGACGCAAGGTGACGCCATCTACCGCTTTCAGGGTCTTCGGCGGCTGCCAGAACCACTGCTTGCCGTCTTTGATGTCGAAATGCACCTTGAGGTCGGCGATTTCGAGCAGCACGTTGCGTTTTTCATCTACTGCGTTCATACCAGCTCCTCCTGCGGCTTAAAGCAGGCGCGCAGACGGCCTGGGGCAAATTCTTCCAGCGGCGGCGCGCTGTTACAGATTTCCATCGCGTGCGGGCAGCGCGGCTGGAACGGACAGCCTTTCGGCAGTCGCAGCAGGTTTGGTGGATTGCCCGGAATGGTGAGCAGGGATTCCCCTTCCGCATCAAGACGCGGCACCGCGTTCAGTAGGCCAATCGAGTACGGATGGGCTGGCTGATAGAACACGTCGCGCGCTTTGCCGTATTCCATGGTGCGCCCGGCGTACATCACCAGCACTTTGTCACAGATACCGGCAACCACGCCTAGATCGTGGGTGATCATGATAATCGCCGTGTTGAACTCACGCTTAAGCTCGTTCAGCAGGGTCATGATTTGCGCCTGCACGGTGACGTCCAGCGCGGTAGTCGGTTCATCGGCAATCAGCAGTTTTGGCCGGCACAGCAGCGCCATGGCAATCATCACGCGCTGACGCATACCGCCAGAGAACTCGTGCGGGAACATGCGCATGCGCTTGCGCGCTTCCGGCATTTTTACCGCATCCAGCATTTTAACGGATTCCTCAAAAGCTTCCGCTTTGCCCAGACCTTTGTGCAGCATCAGGACTTCCATCAGCTGCTCACCGACGCGCATATACGGGTTCAGGGAGGTCATCGGATCCTGGAAAATCATTGAGATCTGTTCGGCGCGAAGCTTGTTCAGCTCGAGCTCCGGCAGGTTAAGAATTTCGCGACCATTGAATTTCGCCGAACCGCCAATCACGCCGTTAGCGGCCAGCAGGCCCATTAACGCAAATGCCGTCTGGGATTTTCCGGAGCCGGATTCACCCACGATCCCCAGCGTTTCCCCTTTGCTCAGGTTAAAGTTGAGATTGTTGACCGCAGTAACATCGCCGTCCGGGGTTTTAAAGGTCACGCGGAGGTCTTTAACATCCAGCAGAAGATTGCTCTGCTGCTGCGCCTGTGGCGCGGTGGCCGTTTCAATAATTGTCATGACGGCGCTCCTTAACGGTCTTTCGGGTCGAGGGCATCACGCAGGCCATCGCCGATAAAGTTAAAACAAAACAGGGTAACGACCAGGAAACCCGCCGGATAAAGCAGCAGCCACGGTGAAACTTCCATCGAGTTTGCGCCGTCGCTCAGCAGCGCACCCCAGCTGCTCAGTGGCTCCTGCGTGCCCAGCCCCAGGAAGCTGAGGAAGGATTCAAACAGAATCATGCTTGGCACCAGCAGTGAGGCATAGACCACCACCACGCCCAGCACGTTAGGCACGATATGACGAACCACGATATTACTGGTTGATACCCCCCCTACCTGCGCCGCTTCGATAAACTCTTTGCGTTTGAGGCTCAGCGTCTGGCCGCGCACGATACGCGCCATATCCAGCCAGGAAACCATCCCGATGGCCACGAAGATCAACAGGATGTTCTGGCCGAAGAAGGTCACCAGCAAAATCACGAAGAACATAAACGGGAAGGAGTTCAGGATTTCCAGGAGACGCATCATCACCGAGTCTACTTTGCCGCCAAGGTAGCCGGAAAGCGCGCCGTAAAGCGTCCCCACGATCACCGCCACCAGGGCGGCGGCGATACCGACCATCAGAGAAATACGGCCACCAATCGCCACGCGCACCAGCAAATCACGGCCGGATGAATCGGTACCGAAATAGTGGCCGGACTCCATATCAGGCGCGCTGGACATCATGCCCCAGTCCGTATCGAAATAGGTAAATTGCGACAGCATCGGCGCCAGGGTGACAAACAGCGCGATGATCACCAGCACAACCAGGCTGGCGACCGCCGCACGGTTATGCATAAAGCGACGGCGCGCGTCCTGCCAGAGGCTACGACCTTCTACTTCCAGTTTTTCACTGAAGTTTTCCAGCGCCTCGCTGTTTTTCTTACTCAACATCATGGCGTGCTCCAGCGTTAGTAACGAATTTTCGGGTCGATAACGGCATAAAGCACATCGACAACGGCGTTAAAGAGAATGGTCAGTGCGCCCACGAGGATCGTGAGGCTCAGAACGAGCGAGTAGTCACGGTTAAGCGCCCCGTTTACGAAAAGTTGACCAATACCCGGCAGGCCGTAAATTGTTTCGATAACCATTGAACCCGTAATGATGCCGACGAATGCCGGTCCCATATAGGAGAGCACAGGCAGCAGCGCCGGCTTGAGCGCGTGGCGGAAGATGATCCGGCGCATCGGCAGCCCTTTCGCGCGCGCGGTGCGGATGAAGTTTGAGTGCAGCACTTCGATCATTGAACCACGGGTAATACGCGCGATACTGGCGATGTAGGCCAGCGATAATGCCACCATCGGCAAAATCATGAACTTCAATGCCCCGCCGTTCCAGCCGCCCCCGGGCAGCCATTTCAGCGTGATGGCAAATATCATCACCAGCAATGGCGCGACAACGAAGCTGGGTATGACTACCCCGGTCATTGCCACCCCCATTACGGCATAATCCCATTTGGTATTTTGTCTGAGCGCGGCGATAACGCCTGCAGTGACCCCGAGAACGACGGCCAGAATGAATGCTGCAGCACCCAGTTTTGCCGAGACCGGGAAGCTGGAGGCCACCAGATCGTTAACGGAATAGTCTTTATATTTAAATGACGGTCCAAAATCACCGTGCGCCAGCTGCTTCAGATAATTGAAGTATTGGGTGGTGATGGGATCGTTTAAGTGATACTTCGCTTCGATGTTGGCCATGACTTCTGGCGGCAACGTACGTTCACCGGTAAATGGACTTCCCGGCGCGAGACGCATCATAAAGAAGGAAATCGTAATTAGAATAAATAACGTTGGTATCGCTTCTAAACAGCGACGCAGGATAAATTTCAACATTGCCCGTACCTTCTGGCGTGTGCCTGATGAATGTTACAAAGTAGACACAGTGGGGCAAGCCATGCTCGCCCCACGTATTGCCATTAATGCTTGATAATATAAAGATTCTTAACGGAAATATTATCCAACGGGTCTTTACCGGTATAACCCCCTACCCACGGTTTCACCAGACGGGCGTTAACGTAGTAGTAAACCGGTACAATTGCAGAGTCTTTATCGAGCTGTTCTTCTGATTTCGCGTACAGCTCTGCGCGCTGCGCATCGTCAGACACTTTCAGGGTTTCAGCGATGATCTTGTCAAACGCCGGGCTCTTATAGTGCGCCGTGTTGTTTGAACTGTCGCTGAGCATGGTGTTCAGGAATGATGTCGGTTCGTTATAGTCCGCACACCAGCCCGCACGCGCCACGTCGAAGGTCCCCTGATGACGCGTATCAAGGAAGGTTTTCCACTCCTGGTTTTCCAGCTTAACGTTCACGCCCAGGTTTTTCTTCCAGATAGACGCGACGGCAATCGCCAGTTTTTTATGCAGATCTGATGTGTTATACAGCAGGTTGAACGTCAGCGGCTTGTCTGCGGTGTATCCTGCTTCAGCCAGCAGTTTTTTCGCTTCTTCGTTACGTTTTTCCTGCGACCATTTGAACCACTCAGGCTCAACCAGTTTCATCCCATCGGTATACGGAGGCGTGTAGCTGTACGCCGGCAGATCGCCCTGGTTTTTCACTTTGTTCACGATGATATCGCGATCCAGTGCCAGCTTCAGCGCGGTACGAACGCGCACGTCGGTGAACGGTGCTTTCTGGTTGTTGATTTCGTAATAATAGGTGCAAAGATATGGATCGACGTGAACTTCTTTCGGGATCTCTTTCTTCAGCTTCTGGAACAGTTCAATCGGCATGTTGTTATAGGTCATGTCGATTTCACCGCTGCGGTAGCGGTTAACGTCGGTCACTTCGGAAGAGATTGGCAGGTAGGTGACCTGATTAATTACGGTCTTCGCATTATCCCAGTACTGCGGGTTACGCTCCAGCACCATACGTTCGTTGACCACCCAGTCTTTCAGCTTATAGGCGCCGTTGGTCACGATATTGGCAGGCTGCGTCCATTTTTCACCAAATTTTTCCACGGCGGATTTTGGTACCGGCGAGACGGACGGGTGAACCAGCAGCTTATAGAAGTACGGAACAGGTTCGCTCAACGTCACTTCAAAGGTATTAGCATCGATCGCCTTCACGCCCAGGTCGGTGACCGGCTTTTTACCGGCGATGATGTCATCGATATTGGCGATGTGGCCATACTGCAGATAGCTCGCATATGGAGAGGCGGTATTTGGATTCGCCAGGCGCTGCCAGCTATATACGAAATCTTCGGCGGTAACCGGTGTACCGTCGGACCATTTGGCATCTTTACGCAGATGGAAGGTCCAGACTTTGAAATCTTTATTTTCCCACTTTTCTGCCACACCCGGTGCCGGGTGGCCGTCTACGTCAGTCACCAGCAGACCTTCAAACAGGTCGCGGTTAACGTTTGACTCAGGAACGCCTTCAATTTTATGCGGATCGAGAGACTGCACTTCCGCACCGTTGTTACGTACCAGCGTCTGTTTTTCCGCCAGTTGAACACCTGCAGGTACGTCCGCAGCCATTGCAGCGTTTCCCGCGATTAGCGCAGTTAAAATCCCCGCCGCTACCAGATTTTTTTTTGTGATGATGGACATTGTGTTGGTACTCCACTCATTATAATTACTGGCTTTCGCCAGCTGTCTAATCCCCTGTTGGGGCCTGTACAGCGCAGGAGTTTTTTTTGCTGCTGTCAGGTTCTTTTTTTACTGCTTGCTATCACCGACTTTTTTATTACTGACCGCTCGTATGGCCGTCTTGCGTCGATTCTTGCCAGGCCTCCCCTGTTTGAGACCTGTGCTGGATATCTGAGAAGAGGATTATATGAAAATAATTCTCATCTACTTGTTTTAGGCTGCAAAATAGTAGGCCGGAAAGTATCAAATGGCGTAAACACGCGCCAATACATTTTGCAAATTTGTTAAGCAATTCTCTTTTACGGCCCAGGTCGTATCGTCCTGCCCAGCCCTTCCATACGTTGAGCACCCTAAAAAACACTTTAAATTCAAACTAATATGGAAGATTTTTTCTTCAGGCGCGTCGCTGCATTCTCATCGCGTAGTTTTGTACGAAAATTTAACAATTGATTATTATTTAGCACATTCATCTAACGAAATGTTGAAATTACTAATATCATTTCGGTTATCCCGCAGCAAGCCCAAGACTATCGTGTGAGTAAAATAACAGTGCGTTCGAAGATTTTCTGTGCAGGCAGGCTTGAGATGAATTCATAACTCTATGAAATATATGAGATGAACATTATTAGTAGAATTTATTATGACAGGTAAGCTTTTCAACTTTATTTATATGATTTGCTGATATTGATACAAAAAAACGGCGCCGAAGCGCCGTTCTTTCGTATGAAATATCAATGTAACAAGCCGGGGAAAATGCTTTTAATACCCGTGACAATGAATTCGATCCCGAGAGCCATTAACAGCAGCCCCATGATACGCGTAATAACGTTGATGCCGGTCTGCCCCAGCAGGCGTACCAGCAACGGCGCCATACGGAATACGCCCCAGCAACAGAGCGCGAAAAAGGCAATCGCGACAGAAAAACCGATCAAATGCATGAGGCTATGGTAACGCGTGCCCCAGACAATGGTTGAACTGATGGCACCCGGCCCGGCCATGAGGGGCAATGCCAGCGGAACCACGCCGATACTTTCGCGGATGGCGGTTTCTGACTTTTCCTGCTTGTTCTGCTTATCCTCACCCAGCTTACCGCTGATCATGGACATGGCAATGGTCACCACCAGGATCCCGCCCGCAATGCGGAAGGAGTCAATCGAGATGCCAAAGAGCTGGAGAATGGCATCACCCAGGAAAAGCGAGGTGAGCAAAATGATTGCCACAGACAGGTTAGCGGTAAGATTGGTTTTGTTCCGGGCCGCCGCCGTCTGGTAACTGGTCATACTAATGAAGACAGGAATGATCCCCACCGGGTTGACCAGGGCAAACAGACCAATAAAAAATTTGAAATACGTTGGAAAATCAAAGAGCGTTTGGATCACGTTTTGCTCCGCTTTTGCGCATGCCCGGGACAGTTACATTGTTAGGAAAAATCGCGCTGAAGATACGCTTTTTATTAGCATACTTCACCAGAAATCTGTGCCAAAACGTTAGCATTTCAGAATGTTAAACATATGTTGAGACAATGATAGCGTCACTTCCAATAGTTACTTAATTAATTAACAGTGGAAATATATCCATTAAATAACCCTGCTGAAAGGTATCAGCTTGGTGGAAAATTGATGCAGATCATGATTTCCGTACTCAGAAGTGAGTAATCTTGATTACGCCCCCAGGGAGGTCACCTGACAAAAAGGGATGATGCTAAGGTAAGGCTCTTTTAGTAAATTAGTTTACTGGAGCATAAAGTAACCCTTTGTTTTACTTTATGTAACGCAAGTCGTATTGGCACTGTCTATACTGTCTGACGTATCGAGCGCTGGTTTACTAAAAGAGTTTAAACATTATCAGGAGAGCATTATGGCTGTTACTAATATCGCTGAACTGAACGCCCTCGTCGAGCGCGTTAAAAAAGCCCAGCGTGAATATGCCAATTTCACCCAAGAACAGGTTGATAAAATCTTCCGCGCGGCCGCTCTGGCTGCTGCAGATGCTCGAATCCCTCTCGCTAAAATGGCCGTTGCCGAATCTGGCATGGGTATCGTTGAAGATAAAGTGATCAAAAACCACTTTGCTTCTGAGTATATCTACAACGCCTATAAAGATGAGAAAACCTGTGGCGTTCTGTCTGAAGACGACACCTTCGGGACGATCACCATCGCCGAACCTATCGGCATCATTTGCGGTATTGTTCCAACGACTAACCCTACCTCAACGGCTATCTTCAAATCGCTGATCAGCCTGAAGACCCGTAACGCAATCATCTTCTCTCCACATCCACGTGCGAAAGACGCAACAAATAAAGCAGCAGACATCGTTCTGCAGGCAGCAATTGCTGCGGGCGCACCAAAAGATCTGATTGGCTGGATCGACCAACCTTCTGTTGAACTGTCTAACGCGCTGATGCATCACCCGGACATTAACCTGATTCTGGCGACCGGTGGTCCTGGTATGGTTAAAGCAGCATACAGCTCCGGTAAACCAGCAATTGGTGTAGGCGCAGGTAACACCCCCGTTGTTATCGATGAAACCGCTGACATCAAACGTGCTGTTGCGTCTGTGCTGATGTCTAAAACCTTCGATAACGGCGTTATCTGTGCATCTGAACAGTCTGTAGTTGTTGTTGATTCCGTGTACGACGCAGTACGCGAGCGTTTCGCCAGCCACGGCGGCTACCTGCTGCAGGGCAAAGAGCTGAAAGCGGTTCAGGACATCATCCTGAAAAATGGCGCGCTGAACGCTGCTATCGTAGGTCAGCCAGCCTATAAAATTGCTGAACTCGCAGGCTTTACCGTTCCGGCGACCACCAAGATCCTGATCGGTGAAGTTAAAGTTGTTGACGAAAGCGAGCCGTTTGCTCACGAAAAACTGTCTCCTACGCTTGCTATGTACCGTGCGAAAGATTTCGAAGACGCGGTAGAAAAAGCCGAGAAGCTGGTTGCCATGGGCGGTATCGGTCATACCTCATGTCTGTACACCGACCAGGATAACCAGCCAGAGCGTGTCGCCCACTTCGGTCAGATGATGAAAACTGCCCGTATCCTGATTAACACCCCTGCTTCTCAGGGTGGTATCGGTGACCTGTATAACTTCAAACTCGCACCTTCCCTGACTCTGGGTTGTGGTTCCTGGGGTGGTAACTCCATCTCTGAAAACGTTGGTCCAAAACACCTGATCAACAAGAAAACCGTTGCTAAGCGAGCTGAAAACATGTTGTGGCACAAACTTCCGAAATCTATCTACTTCCGCCGTGGCTCTCTGCCAATCGCGCTGGATGAAGTGATTACTGATGGCCACAAACGTGCGCTCATCGTGACTGACCGTTTCCTGTTCAACAACGGCTACGCTGACCAGATCACCTCTGTGCTGAAAGCGGCTGGCGTCGAAACTGAAGTGTTCTTCGAAGTTGAAGCTGACCCAACCCTGAGCGTTGTACGCAAAGGTGCTGAACTGGCGAACTCCTTCAAACCAGATGTGATTATCGCACTGGGTGGTGGTTCCCCAATGGACGCCGCGAAAATCATGTGGGTTATGTACGAACATCCGGAAACCCACTTCGAAGAACTGGCGCTGCGCTTTATGGACATCCGTAAACGTATCTACAAGTTCCCGAAAATGGGCGTGAAAGCGAAAATGATCGCCGTCACCACTACTTCCGGTACCGGCTCAGAAGTGACGCCATTCGCGGTAGTAACAGATGACGCAACAGGTCAGAAATACCCGCTGGCTGACTACGCGCTGACGCCAGATATGGCTATCGTTGATGCCAACCTGGTCATGGAAATGCCGAAGTCTCTGTGTGCGTTCGGTGGTCTTGATGCCGTGACTCACGCGCTGGAAGCCTACGTTTCTGTACTGGCGTCTGAGTTCTCTGACGGTCAGGCTCTGCAGGCTCTGAAACTGCTGAAAGAAAACCTGCCAGCGTCCTACAACGAAGGTTCTAAAAACCCTGTAGCACGTGAACGTGTCCACAGTGCAGCAACCATCGCCGGTATCGCGTTTGCGAACGCCTTCCTGGGTGTTTGCCACTCTATGGCGCACAAGCTGGGTTCACAGTTCCACATTCCTCACGGTCTGGCGAACGCCCTGTTGATCAGCAACGTTATCCGCTATAACGCCAACGACAACCCAACCAAGCAGACTGCGTTCAGCCAGTATGACCGTCCGCAAGCGCGCCGTCGTTATGCTGAAATCGCTGACCACCTTGGTCTGAGCGCACCGGGCGACCGTACTGCTGCGAAGATTGAGAAACTGCTGGCATGGCTGGAAAGCCTGAAAGCTGAACTGGGTATTCCTAAATCTATCCGTGAAGCAGGCGTTCAGGAAGCTGACTTCCTCGCTCACGTAGACAAGCTGTCTGAAGATGCCTTCGATGATCAGTGTACTGGTGCTAACCCGCGCTACCCACTGATCTCCGAGCTGAAACAGATTCTGCTGGATACCTACTACGGTCGTGAGTTCAAAGAAGGTGACGTTGCAGCTGTGAAAACAGAAGCTCCTGTCATTAAAGCTGACAAGAAAGCGAAGAAAAGCGCTTAACTGACAGCCTGAGGAAAAAACCCGCCTGTATGGCGGGTTTTTTTATGTCTGAATAGCGGCGGATATTATTTTCTGTTGTCGTGCTGGATCGCCGTCAGCGAGCCTACGGACAACGCTTCCTTATAATGCTTACGACAGACCGACACATAGCGTTCATTGCCACCAATCACCACCTGCTCACCGTCCGCATAAGGTTTTCCCGCCTGGTCGAGACGAAGCACCATGCTGGCCTTGCGTCCGCAGAAACAGATAGTTTTCAGTTCAACCAGCTTATCTGACCAGGCAAGCAAATACTGGCTTCCGGCAAACAGCTCCCCGCGGAAGTCCGTACGCAGCCCGTAGCACAGAACGGGGATATCGAGCTCATCAACCACTTCAGAGAGCGCATGCACCTGTTCACGCGTCAGAAACTGGCTCTCATCAACCAGCACGCAGTGAATGGGCTCTGACGCATGCGCAGCGCGGATATCCTCCAGCAGGTCAGTTTGCGGGTTAAACAGCCTGGCTGGCGAAGAGAGGCCTATTCTGGAACTCACCTTCCCTGCACCGAAGCGATCGTCGATTTCAGCGGTATAAACAACGGTACGCATTCCTCGTTCCTGGTAATTGTATGAGGATTGCAGCAGTGCGGTGGATTTCCCGGCATTCATTGCCGAATAGTAGAAATAAAGTTGTGCCATTGGCCGTAAAACCCTAATCAATGTGTAATATTCCCGATGATTCATTGTACCATATTTTGTCTGGTCATCAGCGACACGCCGCACAAACGATGCCGTACTGAAAGGTGTAAAACGCCCTCTTTTCGCAAAAATAATCCGCTAAAACAGAGAGTAATGGCGGTCATGCTGGTGAATAGGTTATATGGTTAGCCAAACATAACACTTCTTTTTATAGTGGAATCTGCGTACATTAAAATTCACTATTTATTAACTATTCCTGCCTTAACACCGTCGCCTGGAACTAATACAAAAGGCTGATATTTATCCGCCGCAACTATAATTCCTGCGGCAAATGTCACAAAAAAAAGATGCAAGCGGTGGGGTTAAGCAGGTTATCGTGATAACAAGCGAGACTGCCAAAGAGGAAATTTAAGTTAGCGTAATTAATAATAGCGGCTTTATTTAGTATTTTTTGAATTCCTTACATTCCTGGCTATTGCACATCTGAATTTATGGCTCTATTATTAGGTCAACAAACCACCCCCCATTATAAGTTTGAGATTACTACAATGAGCGAAGCACTTAAAATTCTGAACAACATCCGTACTCTTCGTGCGCAGGCAAGAGAATGTACCCTTGAAACGCTCGAAGAAATGCTGGAAAAATTAGAAGTTGTAGTTAATGAACGTCGCGAAGAAGAAAGCGCTGCTGCTGCTGAAATCGAAGAGCGTACGCGTAAACTGCAGCAATATCGTGAAATGCTGATTGCTGATGGTATCGATCCAAATGAATTGCTGAACAGCATTGCTGCTGCAAAAACCGGTACCAAAGCAAAACGCGCTGCCCGTCCTGCTAAATATAGCTATGTAGATGAGAACGGCGAAACTAAAACCTGGACCGGCCAGGGCCGTACTCCTGCTGTAATCAAGAAAGCTATGGATGAGCAAGGTAAACAGCTGGATGACTTCCTGATCAAGGATTAATCAAGCCGAATTCAGAAAAATCCCGCCTCTGGTGGGATTTTTTTTGCCCGCAATTTATCACTAACATCCTCTTACACTCCGTCATAAAGCGTTATTTGGCTATTTAGTTTCGCTTACAAACAGGCTGGTCATGGCGTTTTATGGGCATAAAAAAACCGGTGGGCAGCGCCACACCGGTTTCATAGATTTACGCCTGGATTATTTCTTAATACCCATACTCTCTTTGAGCCAGCCTTTAAATTCTTCACCCAGCGTATTATGGCGAATGCCGTATTCAACGAACGCCTGCATATAACCGAGCTTATTACCGCAGTCATGGCTCTTACCTTTCATGTGGTAAGCCTCAACGGTCTCTTTCTCGATCAGCATATCAATGGCATCCGTCAGCTGGATTTCATCCCCTGCTCCTGGAGGCGTTTTCGCCAGCAGTGGCCAGATTTCAGCACTCAGGACATAGCGACCCACCACTGCCAGATTAGAAGGCGCTACGTCGGCTTTAGGCTTCTCTACGACACCAACCATTGGCACGCTTTCGCCTGGCTCAAGGTTCACGCCCTTGCAGTCAACCACACCGTAAGCGGTCACGTCTTCAACTGGCTCAACCATGATCTGGCTGCAGCCCGTTTCGTCGAAGCGGTGGATCATCTCAGCCAGGTTGTCCTGGGAAAGATCGGATTCGTATTCATCCAGAATCACGTCAGGCAGAATAACCGCGACGGGCTCATCACCCACAACCGGGTGTGCACACATAACCGCGTGGCCCAGACCTTTAGCCAGCCCCTGACGAACCTGCATAATGGTGACGTGCGGAGGGCAAATAGACTGAACTTCTTCTAACAGCTGACGCTTAACGCGTTTTTCCAGCATGGCTTCGAGTTCAAAACTTGTATCGAAGTGGTTTTCGATAGAGTTTTTAGATGAATGCGTAACCAGCACAATTTCAGTAATGCCGGCCGCGATACACTCATTAACGACATACTGGATTAATGGCTTATCAACCAGAGGCAGCATCTCTTTAGGAATCGCCTTAGTTGCTGGTAACATCCTGGTCCCCAATCCCGCTACCGGGATGACGGCCTTTCTGACTTTCGAATTTAGGGCAGCCATTCAAATTCTCCTGAGCTGTTCAAGTTTTGAACTTTTATGCAATAAATAACGCGTTGAGTATATCAGCCTCGCCCCGCAGTCCGGGTCTGAAAAGAACGCGTTGCCGATGAATTAGGACAAATACGCATGAATCTGGGCAGCGATAGTAGCACTCCCGAGAAAACACAGGTAAAGCAATCTTAAAATTAAGATCCAATTGCTTATTCCGTGGACAACATTAAGCGAAGCCTTCCCCCGGCCCCCCAAATTTGGCACTGCCAGGAAGAACAGCGATGGCTAATTTGATTTAGATACGCCTTTCCCAGTGTTCCAAGCGGCACCCCGTTGCTCACCTGAATATGGTGTTCCCCGGTATTCAGTGACGCGTTGAGACCTGCAGAAACGAGGATAAGATTCTTTAAACCGCTATGGTAATAACCAACCAGCAGCGGGAACTGTCCGGGTAAATTGGCCTGACGAAAAAGCTGGTTTACCTGTTTGAGTAAACTGCCTAACTCAGGGAGCCGTTGTCCCTGATGTGATAACTGTTCCTGCAATAATCCATTAAAGAGCGCGCGAAGTAACAATGCAGCTAATACGCCATTATCCCCTGCACGGGTTACGTCCAGAGAATAAAATGCGAGGTCGGAATCAGACAGAGGTGCAATATCCAGCACCAGCCCAGGCTGATCGGCCGCCACCAGCTGGCGATAGTTTACGCGGCAGTGGGAAATAGTTTGCTGAACGGGAGGCTGAAGTTCTTGCAACAATTTCGCCGCCGCTGGCGGATTACTCACCAGCGCGTCCCAGTCCTGAAAAAGGCGTTCCTCTTCCTCAACGCGGGAATTAAACATATTTGGATAAAGGCACGCTAATACCGTCTCACGTAACCGGTTCAGATCTTTGACGGGTTTTAGCAGAATATCCTGAACGCCAAGACGTAATGCTTTGGCAATATCCGCCATATTTTCCGTCGCGGAGATCACCAGAATGGGCATCTGGTCCCCCTCGTTGCGCAGATGTTCAACCAGTTTAAGCCCATTCATTCGCGGCATCGCGATGTCGCAAATCATCAGATCGGGCGTAATACCGGTCATTTTTTCCAGCGCGTCGACACCATCTTCAGCCAGTAAAGTGTTTGCTCCCAGCGAGGATAACCACGAATCCAGTAGCGATCGGAAAACGGGCTCGTCTTCAACAATCAAAATGTGTTTTCCGGCCAATGGCTGCGTCATGGTTCCTCCCCTGGCTGACAGTTACTAAATAGTGGCATGCTATCGGCACTATCGCCTGTCAGATTTTGCTGAAGTAGTCAAAAAAAGGTGCTTAACGTGCTGTTCGCACAAACGGCAGCAACTCGTCTATTTTCTTTTCGACGGCTAGCGAGCCCGCTGCGATGGCGGCCTCAGCCCGATGGAAATCAAGGGTAGAGATTTGCGGACAGTAAGGCTGAATAAGAATATCCGGAGGATCGCCAGCCATACGGTTACGTTTAAGGCGATTCTCAAGAACCTGAATTGAGGTGGTCATGATCTCCATGGCCGTCGGTGCGGCAACCGAGCGTCGTGCGGCCAGGCGACCAATTCTTCCGCGCAGGCGTTCATGCCAGGCAAGCTTTTCAACGTCGGCATCTTCGCTCTGCAGATTGACCGGCATAAGGTCTTGCTGCATCAGATGAGCGTCGTGCTGCAAATCAACGGCGATGACGATGTCCGCCCCCATGGCGCGCGTCAGAGAGATGGGAACCGGGTTCACGACGCCACCATCGACAAGCCAGTAACCGTTATGGGGCACGGGCGCCATAAGCCCAGGAATACTGCATGAAGCACGCACCGCAAGGTGAATATCCCCTTCGGTCAGCCAGAGTTCACGGCCTGTGCTGAGATTAGTTGCGACGGCACCGAAAGGCATCCGGCAGTCAGTAAAGTCTTCGAGAGGCATCACCCGGCGGAACTGGTTAAAGACGCGTTCACCGCGCAACAGCCCACCGCGCTGCCAGGAGAGATCCATCAGACGCAGCACGTCCCAATAGCTGAAGGAGCGCACCCAGGTTTCGAGATCCGGAAGCTTGCCGCACGCGTAGGCGGAGCCGACAAGCGATCCGATTGAACATCCTGCTACGATATCAACGTCAACGCCCATCTTGTTTAAGGCATTAATCACGCCGATATGAGACCATCCCCGGGCTGCACCTGATCCCAGCGCCAGTCCAATTTTAACCTTTCTCATTAGCCCTGTTTTACTTCCCCTGGATTCCTGACATAGCGTCAACGCAACTGCTCAGTTAACATAGTGCTACCCGAGGCGTTTTACGCCCTTATTTTTTGTTCCAGGAAGAGAATCGTGTCTCAACTCTGCCCCTGTGGTAGCGCTCTGGAGTATAGCCTATGTTGCCAGCGATATCTTTCTGGCAATCAGGTTGCACCGGATCCGTCACACCTCATGCGTTCACGGTATACTGCTTTTGTGATCAAAGACGCAGACTACCTGATAAAAACCTGGCACCCGTCCTGCCACGCCGCCGATTTCCGACAGGAGATCGAAGCCGGGTTCGCCAACACCCACTGGCTTGGGCTTACCGTGTTTGAATCTTCACCCGGTAGCCACCACGACGAAGGCTTTGTCAGCTTTGTTGCCCGTTTTACCGAGAACGCCAGGCCTGGCGCCATTATCGAGCGTTCCCGGTTCTTAAAGGAAAGCGGGCAGTGGTACTATATTGACGGTACGCGCCCACAGTTTGGTCGTAACGATACCTGCCCTTGTGGTTCAGGAAAAAAATTCAAAAAGTGTTGCGGGCAGTAACGCCTGACAACCCAGACTTCGCAAATACAAACAGGATTTCCCGGCGATGCAATCATTACAACGTAAAGTTCTGCGCACTATCTGTCCCGATCAAAAAGGGCTGATCGCACGAATCACCAATATTTGCTACAAGCATGAACTGAATATCGTGCAGAACAACGAGTTCGTTGACCACCGTACCGGTCGCTTCTTCATGCGTACCGAACTGGAAGGCATTTTCAACGACACCACCCTGCTGGCCGATCTGGACAGCGCGCTGCCGGACGGTTCCGTGCGTGAGCTGAATCCTGCGGGCCGTCGTCGCATTGTGATTCTGGTGACGAAAGAAGCTCACTGCCTGGGCGATCTGTTGATGAAGGCCAACTACGGCGGCCTGGACGTAGAAATTGCCGCTGTTATTGGCAACCACGAAACCCTGCGCACGCTGGTTGAGCGTTTTGATATTCCGTTTGAGCTGGTGAGCCATGAAGGCCATACCCGTGAAGAGCACGACAACCTGATGGCTGCTGCCATTGAAGCGCATAACCCGGACTACGTGGTGCTGGCGAAATATATGCGCGTGCTGACGCCTTCCTTCGTCGCCCGCTTCCCGAACAAGATTATCAACATTCACCACTCGTTCCTGCCGGCCTTTATTGGCGCGCGGCCTTATCACCAGGCTTACGAGCGCGGCGTGAAGATCATCGGCGCAACCGCGCACTACGTGAATGACAATCTGGACGAAGGTCCAATCATCATGCAGGACGTGATTCACGTGGATCACACCTACACCGCAGAAGATATGATGCGCGCCGGACGTGACGTTGAGAAGAACGTGTTGAGTCGTGCCCTGTATCAGGTGCTGGCGCAGCGTGTCTTTGTCTACGGTAACAGAACCATCATTCTTTAATCTTTCAGAAAATGAATTGATTAGCTTTGCGCCTTTACGGATAAAAAGCAGGCAAACAGCTTCTTTTCCCTAAAGGAAAGCTTTACAGGGGCGTCTCATTTGATATGATGCGCCCCGCTTCCAGCAGGAAGCAGGCCAGTAAAAACGCATTACCCCGTGGTGGGGTTCCCGAGCGGC